>ONAG01000018.1 GCA_900315745.1 uncultured Prevotellaceae bacterium | reverse complement strand
AACAGTGTTTCCAAACATTGATTTTGAATATAATTTAGTGTTTGTAAACATTATTTTTGCCGCTAAAACAATATTTTCAGATATTATTCGTTATTGCTGCTAAAAAATAATTATCATGATAGACCAATTTGATTTCAGCCAGTTGGAACGCATTAGCAATAGGCGGATAGGCACGGCTCCTACATCCTTTCACCGCTATCTTTATAATGAGATTGACTGGACAAACCGTCTTATCGGGATAAAGGGGCCGAAAGGTAGTGGCAAGACTACTTTGATGTTTCAACATATCAAAGAGGAGATACCAGACAAACAGAGTGTGCTCTATGTGTCGTTAGACGACTTATGGTTTACCACTCACGATGTAAGAGACCTTGTGGAGTTTTTTTACACACATGGCGGGAAATACCTCTTTCTTGATGAGGTTCATTATTTTCCTCTTTGGCAGCGTTTGATAAAAAATATCTATGACGAGTATTCCGACATGAGTATTGTCTTTAGCGGCTCGTCGATGCTGAAAATCGATAACGCACAAGCCGACTTGTCGCGCAGGTTGCGGACGTACACTTTGCAGGGTATGTCGTTTAGAGAGTACCTGCTGTATGAAAGATTGTATAATATGGAGTCGCTGACTCTTGAGGAACTGGTGAATCTGAAAGGTGCCTCGATTGAAGAGATGAGAGCCATCCTTTCCACTTATGATATTGATGAGAACGAAGTCTTCATTATTCCCTGGCAAAACCCCATTTCCAGTTATATGCCAGAATATTGGATCCGGGAAAAAGACGAGGACCCAAGCTCAGTAGAAAAACGCCAACAGGAATACATTGACGGGATTCGTCATATGCTCTTCGATGCTGCACCGAACGATGGTTATGTTTTGCCAAATTCCACAGATGGCGGTGTTGACGGTTCGGGAAGCATCACTATAGATATCCGAACAGATGTCTGTGAGTTATATCTGGAAGTATTAGAAGATTTATGGAATGTTGATCCCGGCCTGAATGACGGAATATCCCAGATTGGTATTGATCTGTCTGAACTATCTCACCTGACTGAATTGGAAAAAGAAACAGTGATGCATGAATTTGCATCAAAGCATAATCTTCCGTTCATCGCAGGAACATGGGAAGAACTCTGTGAACAGGGTTATATTGATAAGGATAACCTCTATTGGGAAGATGGGTTGTTCTTCTCAATAAAGACAAATAAAGATAATGTCCGTGTGTATGACACCTCACAACTAAAAAGATGGTGGGTTAAATATCCTGAGAGATACAATCCTCGTGGAAAAGCCTTAGACGAAATATGGGAATTTCCAATACCCGTTCAAGGATCTTGGGGAAATGAATATATTAGGCATTTTTGCCCACTGCCGAAAGAGATGGTTGCTACAATGATCTCTATAAGCACTGATGAAAACGATATTGTATTCGATCCTTTTGCAGGAAGTGGAACCGTCATGTCTCAGTCGGCTTATATGAAACGTGAATATCTAGGTATTGAATTAAATAGACAGTATATCAGTATGTTTAATAAGTACTTAGAACAAACCTTAGACAAAGGGAGGAAAGAGTATCAGAATATTAAAAATGGAAAAGATCAAGAAACTTTTGAAGAAACAATACTTAATCTTCGCTCATTAAAATATGGAAGAATACTTGTTAATAGTTTAGAAAAAAGATTAGGAAATGATTCTTTGAAAATATATGTAGATAGACCTCAGGTGATTGAAAGGGTAGGCATAGAAGTCAAATATACTCTTTTTAGTAGTATAGATGATGAAGTACTGAAAGAACATATAAAGGAACTTATTTCCACTCCTCCTTTATCAAAATACGGCATTACCCCAATTTTTAGTTTTAAAAGTGAAATTGATTTGAATTGTAAAAATGTCTTTCTCTACTCAAAAACAAATTCTCATTCATATATGAGAAATGCAGAGATTACAAATATTAACACAAAAGTTATTAGTCCTATTGAAGTTGATATATATGAAAAAGATTATGAATAAGAGGGAGAAAAAGAGGAAGAAAAGAATGTCTCCAGAAGAAAAAGCTTTCAAAAAAGAGCAGCGTGAGCAAAAAAAGGAGATAAGAGATATAATGAAACGAATAGGTTTCTCTCGTTTGCTCGGCATCGATGGGAAGGAATTCGTTTATGACGGACGTACAAGCGAACTTGACGATTTGTTCGTTTGTGAAAATGTTATTGTTCTTACAGAATATACAGTTGGAGAGCCGCACTTGTTGAAGAAAAGTGTATTATATAATAAAATCAATAGTAACATTGGCGATTTTATTAGATTTCTTGTAGATAATAAAATATATGATTCATTTAGCAATGAGTTCAATGATAGAATAAAACCTAAATATACTGTTAATCAACTCATATTAAGGATATTATATTGCTCAAAAAAAACTATTTCTCAAGAACATAAAGATAATGTAAAAGACATTATCTACTTTGACTATCATATTGTTAAGTATTTTAAAAGCCTTACAAATGTCATCAAATTTTCTGCAAAATATGAATTTCTTGAATTTCTTAAAATAAATGAAAGTGATTTTGGTGATAACATTCTTAGCTCTACAACAGGAACTACCAATTGTTTCTCTGGTCATATTTTACCCGAAGAAAAGAGCTCTTTTAAAGAGGGTTATAAGATAATATCATTTTATATAGATGCAGAATCTTTATTAAAACGTGCATATGTTTTGAGACAGGAAGGTTGGCGCCAAAAAGAAAATGTTGGGTATTATCAGCGTATGCTTGATTCAAAGAAAATTTCAAGTATGCGAAAATACCTGTCTGAAGAAAAACGAGTTTTTATTAATAACATTATAACAACCATATCTGAAAATGACATAAAATTATATACTGATAAAAATAGACAGAATGAGATATCTATTGGTGAAGATGGAAAATTCAAAGGAAGTAGAAATCATACAAATATAACACCAGCCTTTATTGAGATTCAAGATAAGTGCAATATTATTGGAATTGTTGATGGACAGCATCGTACCTATGCCTATCACGAAGGTGATGATAGTTATGAGCAATATATTGCCCATTTACGAAAAATCCAGAACTTATTAGTAACAGGTATTATCTTCCCTAAAAATGAAAGTAAGGAGAATCGATTAAAATTCGAATCAAATCTGTTCTTAGAAATAAATGCAAATCAGAAAAAAGTAGGACAATTGATTCAACAAGAGATTCAGTTACAGACAATGCCATTTTCAAGCATTGCTATTGGTAAAAGTATTCTCAAAATATTAAATGAGCATGGCTCATTGGTAAATCTCATAGAAATGTACACATATGAAAAGGGGAAAATCAAGACCGCTTCAATAGTTAGTTTTGGTTTAAAGCCATTAATAAAAGTTGACAAACAGAAGACGGATACATTCTTCAGGATATGGGAAAATGAGAAGAAAGACGACCTTGCACAAAAGGATTGTCAGGATTATGCACTTCTTTCTGATTATCAAAGGTTTTGTGCGACAAAAATAAATGAGATGTTATCCGCATTTAAAGTCAGCCTCGACTCTACGATGTGGCAAACATATAATGCAAAAACATCGATAGGAATCCTAACTGTAACATTTATAAATGGTGTGTTAAACCTTATAAGATTACTTATAGAGAATAATAAGTTAGCGAGTTTCGAATCATATCGATCACGGCTTAATTCGATTAAGGAATTTGAATTCAAAAAATACAAATCAAGCCAATATCGAAGAATGGGTGAAGATTTATATAGCAAGTATTTTGTTGATTAAAGTTATGCAGATTCCCAATTCAGACATACTGTCCACGAACCGTCTTGGGAAGATTTTCTCTAATACGGTGGCAACATACAAATACTTCTGGTTTGTATCGATTATGCAGATACATGCAAAATCAGACAATCCTCGTATTGATGTATGGGACATCGTGATTCGGATGGTGGCCAATGCTTGGTATCCTATTCACTATTTCCGTCTGTCGTTTGGCAATAGCGATTCTCTTTTTGACATCGTTATTGAATTGCAGCGAATGACTCAGATTCCTATTGATGCCAATGCGGATACAATTATCAATGGCCTCAAAGAGAATCTGGCGAATAAGAAAATTAAGAAACTTTTGAACATCCTTACTTTGAATGTCCCATATCGTTTCCTTCGCCCTTGGATAGATACGTCTGATGATAAGGAAATGGTGCGGCGTTCACAGACTTTGGAGAACAACTGTCTATATGCATTATTTAGGAACGGGAAAGACTTTTATATCATGTTGAATCAGGGATGGAACAAGTATCTGCACAACCATTATAATATCTTGGTAGATTTTGCTTATTGGAACCTGACTTTGTTCTTGCAAGTGCGCAATCCAAATGTTCCAGCCATTCCTAATAAATTGATTCGCCCAGAAGTAAGAAACTCTCTGACGAAGCAGCACAATTACTGGGATATGGTGATGACTATTGGCGGGCCAATACATTGTATATATACAGCCAAGGAACTTCATCCGATGGATTATGAACTTGACCATTTCATTCCCTGGAGTTTTGTTTCTCACGATTTGTTGTGGAATCTGATACCCTCTGATAGCAGCATCAACTCTTCGAAGAGTAATAATCTCCCTGACCTGAATATTTACTTGCCTAAATTGGCAAAATTGCAACATCATTCTTTGCAGCTGATGATAAAGAATAATAAGGAATCAAAAGTAATGGAGGATTTCATTTCTCTCGGCTATACTGCAAGGGAATTGGCAAACATGGACGGAGCTCTTTTCCGTGAGCTATACGAAAGGACATTTAACCCAATTAACCAAATAGCCCTCAATATGGGTTTTGAAATATGGAAATACTGAAGCCTATGGAACCAGAGAAGATAAATCACCCTTACCTCACGGCCATCAAACGCACGGATTTCTCTGTACCCACGCGATACCTAATGCAGCACAATCTGCTGAAAGGCAAGATTCTCGATTTCGGATGTGGATTTGGTTTTGATACGGACGAACTCAAGAAACAGGGCTTTGACATTATCGGCTACGATTACTATTACCGCCCTGACTTCCCCGAGGGCAAGTTTGACACCATCTTTTGCAACTATGTGCTGAACGTGCTCGAACCCTACGCGCAAGCCGAGGTGCTGATGAATGTCGCCAACTTGCTTTCCCCAAAGGGAACGGCCTACTTTTCCGTCCGTCGTGACCTGACGGAAGAGGGCTTTCGGCTTCATGCCATCCACAAGCAATACACTTACCAATGTAATGTAAAACTGCCGTACAAGAGTCTTGTCGCCAACAAAAGTTACGAACTCTACCAATACAACCATTTCAACAAGTTACCACGTGTGGATGGCGAGAAGTGTCCATTCTGCCGACTTTCTCGTCGAGTGGAAATCATCTGCGAGACAGCTACATGCGTGGCCTTCTACGACGGCTATCCCGTCTCGTCCGGTCATGCGCTCATCATTCCCAAGAGGCACGTCGCTTCCTACTTTGATCTTACCAACCATGAGCGCGAGGCAATGAACGTGGTGCTGCAATATGTGAAGCAGAAAATTGACGAGCGTTTCCATCCAGATGGTTACAACGTCGGCATCAACATTGGCGAGGCAGCGGGGCAATCGGTATTCCATTGCCACATGCACGTCATTCCGAGATATAAGGGCGACGTGCCAAACCCAAAGGGTGGTGTGCGCGGGGTGATACCCTCAAAGCAAAGTTACTCGGCGAAAAAGAAGCCAGAGAAGCCTTCAACGAGTGCAAAGTACGACATAAAATGAGACGAAATATGACCAACGTGCGGAGAAACACAGTAAAAACGGGTACAAATGTTATCCATTACGCTAAATGGTTAACATCGTAGAGTGACAATGTTATCCACTATGCGAAATAGTTATCGTATTTACATAAATATGTTATGGATTAAATTACATGGTTAACGTCCAGCTTCCGCTACGTTTACCATTCTCCTAAATGGTTAACGTATGAGGCGTGAATAAGGATTAAACAGGAGAGATTTATGGCTTACGACAATAAAGGGAAAGCCCCAAAGGTGAAAGACCGATGGTACGGCGACCATAAGTACAGGCATGGACGAGAACTGAAGCCCCGTGAGTTCAAGGGTACACCGCAGTTCACCTTCGACGAGCTTTACATCACACCGTTCACTCATCGCCGACACTATAGCGAGGACGGACTGGTGACGTATGTACCCCTGGAGCGCAACTTGCAGCCGACGGGCATCCGTGTGATGGACGATTTCCTGCGCTCGCTGTCCGCAGGCCGCACTGATGTCACCACTTTCTGCGAAAGATATGGTGCCCGCACCAGCGACATCGACTCGCTCATCTTCCTGCTCACCGGTATGCGAGGCATTGACTTCCGTCAGGCATACCAACTGCGCATGGCCGACGAATTATTGCGCTACACTTCGCTTGGTGTCGTTGACATCGCCCGCCGCTGCGGCTTTGGCTCCCGAACCAATCTCTACTTCGCCTACCAGCGCGACCTACGCACCACACCCAGCGACAGGCGTGAGCAGTTGAGACAGCAGGGGGATGAAGGGAGGTATAAAATAGAATAATAATGAAAAGATAATAATATGGATAAAGAGATTCGCAAGACAAACAAAATTGTTTATTGTTTTTGTGGTGTCCTTATTGTGACATTGATTATGCTAATTGGTTATCTGTGCCACTCCGCTAAATTATTTAGGGATTCCCAAGCAAGGATTGTGGAAACACATGTAAACCATATCATGAAAATAGACTCTATCTTTTATGATATGAAAGCCATCATTTTAAGTAACGATTCTGGAACAATAGCAAATTCACATGCATTACTGTCGCAATTACAAAGTGATTCTGCTTTGTTTCGGAGAGAAGTGCAGTTGTCACAAGAAGAGATGAGCAATTTGGTAGCCTTACATATTGAAAAGATAGAAAATGATTATGCTCAAATTGGCATATGGGGTGGCGTTCTTAGTGTGGTCTTTATTATCTTTGGTTTTTTTGCCATTTTCAAAATAGAAGAGACAAAGGCAGATGCTAAAGAAGTCTTGAATGATGTAAAAAAAGCAAGGGTTGAATGCTTCTAATGAAATTGCTCAGTTACAGGGGCAGGCATCTAATCTTAATGAATATCTTACGTCAATTAAGCAGGATAGTGATTCCTTTATAGCCAACAAGTCAGAAGAGTTGAAAGCGTTGACTCAAAATATTGACACAATACATGCAGAATCCGCAAAAAGCTTAGAACGTATCTCTATTTTATTACAGAGTGTCGAAACAAAAAATAATCAGTATCAATGGTCTATTGAAACAATGAGTTCCCAAATGAAGCAATTGGATGCATTAACCAATATGTTAAAAGAGATTTTGACAGAAAAAGGGAAGGAGGCTTCGAATGAATAATATGAATAACAGTCAGCCAAGTGTGAGTGTATATACATTCTTGTCACAAGTCCAGTCTTTATACTCACAATATATACAGGTTAAAACCCAACTTGATTTGTTGGAAAATAATCTGAACACATCAACTATCGCATTTAATACTATCCCTACTCAGCAGAATTTATTGGGCGTCGAGAATGCATGGAATCAGAAATTATTGCTGATGCGACAACTACCGCAAATAGTTAATGGTATAGTGGTTAATCTTGTGGAGGCAACAAAAATGGCATTAACATCCATGCAATTGAGCCTTGCGACAAATAATAGAATAAACATTGTTCTAAATGACAATGCTATAGCATCCATTTGTTCAATTGTTGAACAAAACTCACAGCAATTGTACATTAAGGAATTGTATAGACAATTCTGTATTGCTCAAAATATCCCAATGGTATTGAGTAGTATTAAAGTAAGTGTTCGGATGAACAGAATAAACGTCCCGAACTTTGAAAGATTGCATATGTTGATAAATGGTTATTGATTATAAGTGGAGGCATTACTCATGGAAGATCTTTTAGATTTGTCTGTTTCCAAGAAAGAACATGAGTTCGTGAGGAATGGACTGGCTTTGGAGCTGGATGTTTCTGCTGATATAGTAGAAACGTTCTGTGATATTCCTTATATCGGCTCTTTGATAAAGTTGGGAAAAGTAGGAAGTAAGTTTCAAGAGCTACACTTCGTAAGAAAGGTAGCAAAGTTCTTGGAGAAAGAGAAGGATGTTCCAGAAAAAGAGAAAGAGAAGTTCTTGGATGGTCTAACTCCAAAACGCAGGAACATATTATACGAATATCTAACGCATTATCTTCTTCGCGCCGAGGATGATGCAAAGGCTGATATCATGGGATATATCTATAAGGAGCGAGTCTACGGACGTATTGACGATGAGATGTTTTTGCGGCTATGCTCAATTGTGGACAGAGCGTTTGTCTTTGACTTAAAGTTCCTTCCCAATTATGTCGAAGGTCACAAATACACAAATGATGAGAACATTTTGATAGTAAATCAGTTCACTAACCTTGGAATCATTGACAATGACATTGATACTGGTGCATGGTCTTATGGGGCAACTATAGGATTAAATGATATTGGCCTTAATTTGCATCGAATACTGGAATCTAATGGATGGTATGAAGAGGCATAAAAGGTTATTAATTTTGAAGGTATGTAAAAGATGACAGAATGAAATTTCTCATGTTATGGAAGAAGAGAGTATAGACTTTGAAAACTATTATGACTATCCTCTATCGAACCACCATCTTATCTCACAAGAATCCTTTCCATGCTGTTTTGGTTCAACACGGCACGCTGTATCAGCCAACACAGCACGCCGCGATGGTCAACACGGCACACTGCATTTTTGACACCCACATGGAGAGCCTTCCCTTGTACTGTAAGAATGCTGAAATCGTTGCATATCCTCAGTCTGAATTATACTGGAAGATTATAGATACCGCCGATTATCGTGAAGATGTGGAGGATATTGTGGATAGTCCTGATTTCGTAGATTGCAAATTAAAATTCAGAGGTGTTTGGTACACCTATAATGGCAATTCCATCACAGACTCTTCAGCGAAGAACGTTGTGACGGACAATCGTGCTACGTCGGGCCGAGAATTATCAGAAATCAAGAAAAGTCCACTATATGCCGTAAGGAGGCAAGCCGTTCTCCGTGCGATGGACTATTTCAAACTGCCAGCCAGCATCAGAGATATAGCCAGAGCCATCAGCAGAACAGCTTGGAGATCGGTTATCAAAGAAGATGATGTGGAAGAAATAGTGTGGACGATACCTGATATAGAATGTATCGATGGGAAATACATTTTACGAAAGAAATGAAAAGGCTGGTAAGGCGGTTGGTAATACAACAAAGACTCGGCACTAAGAAGTGGCAATAATGTAAAAACTAAGACGTTATAAATATATGGCACTTACAATAGATGAACTGAAAGAACTGATACAGGCAGATGAACATCGTCAGTTGGAATTGAAGAAGACTACTGGTGAACTGAAGGATGGCATGCATACTGCTTGTGCTTTTTTGAATACTGAAGGTGGTTGGCTCTTCTTTGGCATAGCTCCAACATCGCTGAAGATTCTGGGCCAACAGGTTACTGACAGTACCCAACGGGAGATTGCCCAGGCTCTGAGTTACATGGAACCGCAAGTTGATGTGCGGGTCGAGTATATCGACATTCCTGATCGGCCAGACCACAAAGTGATTGCCATGCACTTTGATGGATGGGCGTGGGGAATGGTGCCTTATACTTATCATGGTTGTCCTTACTACAAGGTGGAGAGTACAACGAAGGAGATGCCGCGCGACATGTACGAAGAACGGTTGCGCAGAAGTAAGCCAGACATGTTTGCATGGGAACGGCAACCTTCGGAGTTCACAGATATTAGTTCCCTGGACGAGAAACTGATACGTGGTGTGGTACGTCTTGGTGTTGAGAGAGGTAGATTGTCAGAACTGGCTCTTACTGAACCCATCGGAGATGTGTTGGGTAAATGGAAGCTGACCACAGGTGAAAGACCTCTGAATGCCGCTACGGCACTCTTCACGAAAGATACAGGCATGTATACGCAGTTTACAATGCGTCTGGCCCGTTTCCAAGGAACGGACAAGAATGAGTTTATCGACAACCAGCGAGTGGAGGGAAATATCTTTGTGCTGCTCAACGAGGCGATGAACTTCTTCCGCAAGCACTTGAATATGCACGGAAAGATTGTCGGACTAGTCCGTGATGAATATCTGGAAGTGCCTGCAGAAGCCTTACGTGAAGCCGTTCTGAATGCTCTTTGTCACCGCCAGTATGAGCGGTATAACCTAACCATAGGTATTGCCATCTACGATGACCGTATCGAAATCGAGAATCCTGGTATATTGCCTCCGCAGATTACACCCGAAAACATCCGTCAACCTCACATATCATACCCATACAATCCTCTAATAGCTAATGTGTTGTATAGTACAACCTATATTGAGAACTGGGGTTCAGGTGTGAAGCGCATCATGGAGGCTTGCCAAAAGAGAGGTGTAGCTGCACCTACATGGTCTATCAATGGAGGCTTTGTTGTGGTAACATTTAAGAGACCTGCAAAGGGTGACACCCAAGGTGATACTCCAGGTGGCACTCAAAATGGCACTCAAGGTGGCACTCAAGGTGGCACTCAAGAAAACGAATTTGACAAATGGATAGAAAATCAAATTAGGTTGAATCCTCAAATTACCACAGAGGAATTGGCCAAAATGAGTAAAAAGGGCTTAAGAACCATCAAGCGACACTTAGCCAAAATGCCACACATCCGTTATGTGGGTAGTGGCTATAGTGGTCACTGGGAGGTACTTGACAAAGAATAAAACCACCGTCGCGCATTGTGACAGTGGTTCCCACGGTTTACAGCAATCGAAAAACCGCATCTCGTAAAAATGTGAGACCAGTCTCACATTTTTTGCCTATACCAGACAAGACTCGATTAGCATTTCAACCACTGAAGAATTAATTGCAAAAGACACCAGAGTGAATATAGCGAGGTGAGATACGAGATGCCTGCCCACCACCAGAATACTTTGGGTGACAGGTATACCCTTTTGCCCGACTTTATGAGTGACAGCAATTCTTCATTCTGATTACGATATTCTTGTAGTAGCATCCTTCTATGGTTGGCAAGAAGAGCAATTTCTGCCTTGATTAGTTCCTTTCTTGCGGATTTGATGGTATTCAAGCACTCATCAGTCATTTCAATTTTTAACACAGTTGACTGTAAGCAATCAGTAAACCCCGTATTTCCAGACTGACCTTTTGTGCATACCTTTGCGCGGTATTTTATATTATCGCATATGACAAACATGACAATCGTGGAGTTCCGTCGGATTTACGACGAGTGGAAGGCCAGCGGACTCACCATCCAGAAGTATTGCGAGAGCACCGGTTTCTCTGAGAGTCGTTTCTGTTTTAATGTTTATTACTTTTTTGCATGTTTTAGTCGCTTCTTTACGACTTTTTTGTCGCGGTACAAATAAGGAACATGTCTTGGATAGAAATGATAGAAATCGATAACGAACACCAAACCCCTTAAAACGGCAAATCCGTGTAACTCAGAGAGCTACACGGATTTGGTTTCCGATTGTTATTGTTTGTTATCTTTGGACTAATGGACCTCCTCAAAGTCGGCGTCTTGAATATTGTCGTCGCTCTTTGGCTCTTGCTGTGCCCCTTGTTGTCCGCCGTTGAAGCCGGCGCCTTGTCCGTTGAAGCCGGCGCCTTGTGGGCCTGCTTGCTGGTACATCTTGGCAGAGGCGGCCTGCATCACTTGGTTGAGGTTGTTGATGGCATTGTCGATGGCAGTCACGTCGCCGCTCTTGTGGGCGTCTTTCAGCTGTTGCACGGCAGCCTCAACGTTTGCCTTGTCGGCACCCAACTTGTCGCCATTCTCGTTGAGGAAAGTCTCGGTCTGGAAGATCATCGAGTCGGCTTGGTTCATCTTGTCGATGCGCTCGCGCTCACGCTTGTCGTTCTCGGCGTTTTGCTCGGCTTCTGCCTTCATGCGCTCGATTTCCTCTTTGCTAAGGCCAGATGAAGCCTCGATTCTGATGGCCTGTTCCTTGCCGGTAGCCTTGTCCTTGGCAGACACCTTGAGGATGCCGTTGGCGTCGATGTCGAAGGTGACCTCAATCTGAGGCACTCCGCGGCGTGCAGGAGCGATGCCAGTGAGGTTGAACTGACCTATAGACTTGTTCTGGGCAGCCATGGGGCGCTCACCTTGCAGCACGTGGATAGTCACCTCTGTCTGGTTGTCGGCAGCTGTAGAGAACACCTCGCTCTTCTTGTAAGGAATGGTGGTGTTTGCCTCGATGAGTTTTGTCATCACTCCACCGAGGGTCTCGATGCCGAGGGTAAGCGGTGTGACGTCGAGCAGCACGATGTTGCCCACTCCGCCTTCCTTGTTGAGGATGGCACCCTGGATGCTGGCACCCACTGCTACCACCTCGTCAGGGTTCACGCCCTTGGATGGCTCTTTGCCGAAGTAGTTCTTCACCAGAGTCTGCACTGCTGGAATACGGCTTGAACCGCCTACGAGAATCACCTCGTCGATGTCGGATGTGCTGAGTTTTGCGTCAGCGATTGCCTTCTGGCATGGTGCCAGACATGCTTGTATGAGGCCATGTGCAAGCTGTTCGAACTTAGCACGTGTGAGAGTCTTCACCAAGTGCTTTGGCACGCCTCCCACAGGCATGATGTATGGCAAGTTGATTTCGGTGGATGTGGTGCTCGAAAGTTCTATCTTAGCTTTCTCAGCAGCTTCCTTCAGGCGTTGCATTGCCATTGGGTCTTGACGCAGGTCGGCGCCTTCGTCGTTCTTGAATTCCTGCACCAGCCAGTCGATGATGGCTTGGTCGAAGTCGTCACCTCCCAGGTGGGTGTCGCCGTTGGTGGAGAGCACTTCAAACACGCCGCCGCCAAATTCCAGGATGGAGATATCGAATGTACCGCCTCCCAGGTCGAAGACTGCAATCTTCATGTCCTTGTTGGCTTTGTCGATGCCGTATGCGAGAGCAGCAGCTGTAGGCTCGTTCACGATACGCTTCACGTCGAGTCCGGCAATCTGTCCTGCCTCCTTGGTGGCTTGGCGTTGAGAGTCGCTGAAATATGCTGGCACGGTGATGACGGCTTCTGTCACTTCCTCGCCCAGATAGTCCTCGGCGGTCTTCTTCATTTTCTGCAGCACCATGGCTGAAATCTCTTGCGGGGTGTATTTGCGGCCTTCTATCTCCACACGGGGATATCCGCCTTCGTTCACCACCTTGAAGGGCACGCGGTTCACTTCCGCACTGCACTGCTGGTAGGTCTCACCCATGAAGCGCTTGATGCTGTACACAGTGTTTTGAGGGTTGGTGATGGCTTGGCGCTTGGCGGGGTCACCCACCTTGCGGTCGCCGTCTTTCACGAATCCCACCACGGATGGGGTGGTGCGCTTGCCCTCGCTGTTGGCTATCACTACAGGCTCGTTGCCTTCAAATACGGAAACGCATGAGTTAGTCGTTCCCAAGTCAATTCCAATAATTTTTCCCATTGTCGTATTTTTGTTTGTTTGTTATTGTTCTTGTTGTGGTTGGCTGCCATTCGTTCGGCAGTTCGACATGTTTACTACAAATGGTGTGCCAAAAATGCCTTTTTGTCGATAAATGTGACATGTTGTCAGAATTGGATGTCCATCTCTGTGGCTCTTTGTCATTGTTTATGTCAGTATGGAGTCCCTTTCTTGCAGCCTCTCTGCGGCTCCTCGCCCTTCCTCGTTGTTGGTGTTGTCTGCATCTTTTGCCCCGATTCTTTTGTTGGGTGCGAAATAATGCTTAACTTTGCGCCAATTTCACAAATATTTGTATAGTTTGTTATGATTAAAATCACTTTTCCCGATGGCACCGTGCGTGAGTACGAGCAGGGTGTGACGGGTTTTCAAATCGCCGAGAGCATCTCACCGGCTCTCGCACGCAACGTTGTATCTTGCGGTGTAAATGGTGAGACAGTGGAGCTGAACAAACCCATACTCGAAGACTCCACAATCGCACTCTACAAGTTCGAGGATGAGGAAGGCAAGCACACCTTCTGGCACACCAGCGCCCACTTGCTGGCAGAGGCGTTGCAGGAGCTTTACCCCGGAATACAGTTCGGCTTCGGACCGGCAGTTGAGAACGGTTTCTTCTATGACGTGATGCCCAAGGAGGGAGATGTCATTTCGGAGAACGACCTGCCAAAGATTGAGGCGAAGATGATGGAGTTGGCAAAGAAGGATGAGCCGGTGGTTCGCCGCGAGGTGTCAAAGGCTGATGCCCTGAAGGAATTCGGTGCTGACGGTCAGGAATACAAGTGTGAGCATATCGAGCAAGACCTTGAGGACGGCACCATCTCAACCTATACCCAAGGCTCTTTCACCGACCTTTGTCGTGGTCCGCACCTTGTGAGCACGGGAATCATCAAGGCCATCAAGATTACAAGTGTGGCTGGTGCTTTCTGGCGCGGAGATGCCAAGCGCGAGCAGATGACGCGTATCTATGGCATATCATTCCCAAAGAAGAAGATGCTCGACGAATATCTTGTCATGCTTGAAGAGGCCAAGAAGCGCGACCACCGCAAGATAGGCAAGGAGATGGAGCTGTTCATGTTCTCCGAGCGTGTGGGCAAGGGACTTCCCATCTGGCTGCCGAAGGGCACCGATTTGCGCCTGCGCCTTCAGGACATGCTGAGAAACATTCAGAAGAGGTTTGGCTACCAGGAGGTCATCACTCCGCATATCGGCAGCAAGAACCTATATGTCACATCAGGTCACTATGCTCATTACGGAAAGGATTCGTTCCAACCTATTCATACCCCAGAGGAAGATGAGGAGTACATGCTCAAGCCAATGAACTGCCCTCACCACTGCGAGGTGTTCGCCATGAAGCCACGCTCTTACAAGGACCTGCCATTGCGCATAGCAGAATTCGGCACCGTCTATCGCTATGAGAAGAGTGGCGAGCTGCACGGATTCACACGTGTGCGCTCTTTCACCCAGGACGATGCACACATCTTCTGCCGCCCCGACCAGGTGAAGGGTGAGTTCCTGCGTGTGATGGACATCATTCAGGCTGTCTTCAAGATTTTCAACTTTGAGAATGTGGAGGCGCAAATCTCCCTGCGCGACCCGAAGGACACGGAGAAGTACATCGGTTCCGACGAGGTGTGGGCTGAGAGCGAGCAGGCCATTATCGACGCTTGCAAGGAGAAGGGCCTGGATGCCAAGGTGGAATATGGCGAGGCTGCTTTCTACGGACCTAAGCTCGACTTCATGGTGAAGGATGCCATCGGGCGCCGCTGGCAGTTGGGTACCATCCAGGTGGACTACAACCTGCCTCAGAGATTCAAGTTGGAATATACTGCAGAGGACAATTCCAAGCAGACACCGGTTATGGTACACCGCGCTCCTTTCGGTTCGATGGAGCGATTCACGGCTGTGCTCATCGAACATACAGCCGGACATTTCCCACTGTGGCTCACACCCGATCAGGTCGCCATCCTGCCCATCTCGGAGAAATTCAACGATTATGCCAATGAGGTGGCTCGCTATTTCGACGGACAGGGCGTGAGGGCTGTCATCGACGACCGCAACGAGAAAATAGGGCGCAAGATTCGTGACAACGAACTCAAGCGAGTGCCTTACATGGTGGTGGTTGGTGAGAAGGAGGCTGCCGACGGGCTTGTCTCCATGCGCAAGCAGGGTGGTGGCGAACAAGCCACAATGTCAATGCAAGACTTCGCTGCTCGCATCAATGCCGAAGTGGCTGCCATGCTCGAAGCCACCAACATCCAGCCTAAGGATTGAGAATTGTATAAGCTTTTTTGACTTGAAAAAAAGGACTTTAAGGACTGCTTGCCCTTAAAGTCCTTTAAGTTTTTTAGGGCATTATTGGGTCACCCATTTCGGAGTTTTCGGCGTCTTTGTCATCAAGTTTGAAGAGCATGAATTTGGGGCTTTCTTCTGTGCAGGGAGTCCATGCGCCGCCGTCAGGACCATTGGGGTCGCTGTATTTGGCGAAGTTTGTCCATGCCGTGAGCATCTTTTCCGAGAGGTCCCAGTCGCCTTGTGTCCATGGTCTCCAGCAGTGCTTGAGCGACTTGAACACAAACCAAAGGTCGGATGAGTGGAATGCTCCTTTCAGACGAGCCGTCACTTCAGGATGTGAGCCATCGTCGGGCAGAGGGCGTGCAAATTCATAAGCCCAAGCCTTGCCGCCCTTGCTCTCGCGTACCTTGCAGAATTCCGCTATCCCTGGACCCATGCTGCCCATGTCGTTCAGCGTGTATCCTATCATGTAGGGCACGTCTGCCAAGGTGCCCTCACGTGTGGCATCGTCGAAATTCTTGGTGCTCACATAACCGTCGATGATAGGTCTGCCCATCAGGTAAACGTCATTTTTCGTCACGGTATTGTAGAGGTTTCCCACGGTATATAGCATTTCCGTGGATGCCGCACGCAGTTTTGCCAAATCGGTCAGCCCTGCCCAGTCCATCACTTTCTTGGTGTCTGCCTCAGCTTGTTCCAGCGAGGGATTGTAGGTGAAGAACTTGTTCATGGGCACTGCCGGCTTGGCTTCTTCCTTGCCTGTGGGTGGCACGTTGATGCCGCCGCCACTCATAATGACAGCCTTGTGGAAAAGTCCGCGTGCCAAAGGCGACTCGCAAAGTGTCTTCACGCTGCCTGCACCTGCGCTCTGTCCAAAAATGGTGACATTGTCCGGGTCGCCGCCAAATTGTGCTATGTTCGCCTTTATCCATTTCAGCGACTGTATCTGGTCCAATATGCCGTAATTGCCCGATACATGGTTGGGACTCTCTTCCGACAGCTCGTGGTATGGCATGAAGCCAAATATTCCGAGACGGTAGTTGATGGACACGAGTACCACGTCTTTATTTGCCCATTCCTGACCGTCGAACTCTGGCTCCGATCCCCAGCCTTCACGATAGCCACCTCCGTGTATCCATAGAGCCACAGGCAACTTCTTCTCCACATTGCCAGGGGCTTTGGTCCAAACGTTTAGATAGAGGCAGTCTTCTGAATAAGGAGCTTCGTCACCATACCCCCATTCCTTGGCATACCCTTCGGGGTAGTGGACAGCCTGATAGCCAGGATGGCCGAACTTGTCGGCTATCTTCACGCCTTCCCAAGCCACCACAGGTTGTGGCTCTTTCCAGCGCAAGTCGCCAATGGGTGGTGCGGCGTAGGGAATGCCGCGATAGACATATATCCCGGGGATGTCGGTGGTCACGCCTTGCACCTCGCCTCCCTCGATTGTCAATACAGGGCTGTCCTTTTCTGAAGTACAGCCAAACATGGCCAGAATAGGCAACATGAGCAACAGTCTTTTCATAAGCTAAAAAATGGTTTTAGTGGTAAAAAATGTTTTATGTGCAAATTTACTGTTTTGACCTCAAAGCCATTTTGCAAGGTGTATCTTATTCTTTTGAAGTCATGTTGGATTGTGCGCTTTTCTTTACATGACATCATGACATGCTGTCTTGAGTGGCCAAGCAGGCAAGACGCCAAAAGGCATGTATGACCATGACCATGCCCGTGATGCAAAACAAGAAAAAATAATTGCCGAAAAATTTTGCTAATCACCTAATTTGTCGTAACTTTGCAGCCGCTTATCAAAAACAGTTGAATGAAGAACGACAAAAAGAACAATCAGTACCGTGTAAATGAACAAATTCGCGTGAGGGAAGTGCGCGTCGTAGGCGACGGAGGTTCCTCTGTAATGCCAACGCGTCAGGCATTGGACTTGGCAAGACAAGAAGGAGTTGATCTTGTAGAGATTTCACCCAACGCACAACCGCCTGTTTGTCGTCTCATCGACTATTCCAAGTTCCTCTACCAGCAGAAAAAGCGTGCCAAGGAGATGAAGGCAAAGCAGGTGAAGGTGGAGGTCAAGGAGATAAGGTTCGGACCACAGACTGGCGACAATGACTATGCTTTCAAGCTCAAGCATGCCAAGGAATTCCTCTTGGAAGGCAACAAGGTGAGGGCATACGTGTTCTTCAGGGGACGTTCCATCCTCTTCAAGGAGCAGGGAGAAGTGCTCTTGCTGCGCTTCGCCAACGACTTGGAGGAAGTTGGCAAGGTGGAGCAGCTGCCACAACTCGAAGGCAAGAAGATGGCAATCTTCATAGCACCCAAGAAGGCTGGCGTGGCAAAGAAGAGTCAGCAGAAGATGGACCGCGAAAAGCGTGAGGCTGATGCCAGAGAGGCTGCCAAACAGGCAAAGGAATCTGAGGAGAGTGCAGAAATGCCAGCAGGAGGCGGATTGTTAGCCAATGCAAAAATCTCCGAGGAGGCTCTCAAAAAACTAACAGAAAATCAAGATTAAGGTGCGTAACGCCTGGTATGCGTTGCCACTGTCATTAAACAACTAAATAAATAAAAAAATGCCAAAAGTTAAAACAAACTCCGGTGCCAAGAAGAGATTCCGTTTCACCGGAACTGGTAAGATCAAGAGACATCATGCTTACCACAGTCACATTCTGACCAAGAAGACAAAGAAGCAAAAACGTAATCTGGTTCATTCGGCTATCGTAGACCGCAGCAACCTCAAGCAGGTGCGTGACTTGCTTTGCCTGCGTTAATTTCAAGTCAAACATTTTAAAGGAAAAAAGTTATGCCAAGATCAGTAAACCACGTTGCTTCAAGAGCAAGAAGAAAGAAGATATTAAAGCTTACTCGCGGCTATTTTGGTGCCCGTAAGAATGTTTGGACTGTTGCAAAAAACACATGGGAGAAGGGTCTTACCTATGCCTATCGTGATCGCCGCAACAAGAAGCGCACGTTCCGCTCATTGTGGATTCAGCGTATCAACGCTGCCGCACGCCTCAATGGCATGAGCTATTCACAGTTGATGGGTGCTCTCACCAAGGCTGGAATCGAGATCAACCGTAAGGTGCTCGCCGACCTCGCCATCAACAACCCAGATGCTTTCAAAGCTATCGTGGAGAAGGTGAAGTAAAAACCATTTTTTAAATAAAACCGCAAGTGTGTTCCTATTGGAACTGCTTGCGGTTTTTTTTAGGGGGGGGTATGGAAATATAGGTAATCATAGGAAGCCCTAGGAAACTCTAGGAAGCCCTAGGAAATCCTAGGAAGCCCTAGGAAATCCTAGGAAATCCTAAGCAATCCCAGGAATGCGGGCCCCCAGTCAATATAACAATAGCAATCCGGCGAAGCCGGCAAAGCCCATCATCAGGATGGGATTTATTTTCACCACTTTTGTGCCAATCCATGTGGCAAGAAAGATGCCCACGCTTATCCAGAAACGCCAAGGCGATGTGTTGATGTCGCCAAAATTCTCCTCTTTCATCAGAAGAAGTGCTGCTGCAGCAAGCAGACCTACCACGGCGGGGCGCAGACCCATGAAGATGCTCTCCACCAATGGCGTCTTCATGTATTTCAGTAACAACTTGGCAATGATTATCATTAGAATGAACGAAGGCAGCACCAGGGCTGTGGTGGCAGTGGCGCTGCCCATAATTGCCATCGTATTGCTCATGCCGGCGTGCTTTATGGCAGTGTAACCGCAGTAGGTGGCAGAGTTGATGCCTATGGGTCCTGGAGTCATCTGGCTGATGGCAACGATGTTGGTGAATTCGCCTATGGTCATCCAATTGTGATTGTACACCACCTCGTTTTGAATGAGCGACAACATGCCATAGCCGCCGCCAAAGCCAAAAAGCCCTATCTCGAAAAACGTGATGAACAGCGAGAGGAAAATCATTGTTCTGTGGGTTCAGTGGGTTTTACATAAAGACCATAGAAGTAGCCGCACAGTCCGGCAATCAATATCACTAAGACAGGATTGACACCCATCTTCCAGATGGCTAAAGCTCCAATTATGGGAATCCAGCAGTTTGACAGCGAAATCTTCGCGCTCTTGGCAAGCCTGAATGTCGGGGCGGCGATGAGTGCCACCACAGCGGGGCGTATGCCGTAGAATATCGACTGCACCACGGGGTTGTCTTGTATTTGCGTGAAGAAGGTGGCTATCAGCAGTATGATGAAAAAAGAGGGTAGGGCGGCGCCTAATGTGGCGCAAACGGCACCTGGCAGTCGGCGTAGCTTGTAGCCTATGAACACGCTCATGTTGATGGCAAACACACCAGGACAACTCTGTGCGATCGCCATAATGTCGAGAAACTCCTCGCGGTCAATCCATTTGTGCTTGTCCACCACCTCGCTCTCGATGAGTGGTATCATGGCATAGCCTCCACCTATGGTGAAGGCTCCCATGCGGAAGAATGTCTTGAAGCTCTCCCAATAGAATCTGTCCATTGTCTTGCCTTATTGGTGTTTCTCTATCCAGCGGCGTGCGTTGACGAATGCCTCAATCCATGGGGTTATTTCGTCGGACTTGCGTTTGTCTGGGTAACAACCCCATTGCCAGGGGAATATGGCTCGCTCCAAGTGGGGCATCATTGCCAGATGGCGACCGTCGGCACTGCAGATGCCTGCCACTCCATAGTCTGAGCCATTGGGGTTGCCAGGATATTCGTTGTATGTGTATTGTGCCACGATGTTGTAGTGCGACTTGTCTTCGGGCAGTGAGAATTTTCCCTCACCATGTGCCACCCAGATACCAAGTTGGCTGCCGCTCAGCGACGAGAGCATCACGCTGTTGTTGGTGGGTATGTCAAGTCCAACGAAGTTGCTCTCAAACTTGTGCGAGTCGTTGTGTAGCATTCTTGTGCGCTTCTCATGTTCGGGGTTGATGAGGTTCAGTTCCACCATCAGCTGGCAGCCGTTGCAGATGCCAAGCGATAGTGTGTCTTCTCGTGCATAGAAGCGGTCGAGGGCTTCCTTGGCTTTCGGGTTGTACAGGAAGGCTCCTGCCCATCCCTTGGCACTGCCCAGCACGTCGCTGTTGGAGAAGCCGCCGCAGAACACTATCATGGAGATGTCTTCCAGTGTCTCGCGACCGCTGATGAGGTCGGTCATCATCACGTCTTTCACGTCGAAGCCTGCCAGATAGAGCGAGTATGCCATCTCGCGTTCTCCGTTGGTGCCTTTCTCACGTATTATGGCAGCCTTGATGCCTGTGGGAGTGCGGCGGTCGGCACTGAGGTAGTAGTGTTTCAGCGCACCCTTGAACTTGTTCGGGAAGCGTATCTTCAGCGGTTGCTTCTTGTAGTTCTCGAATCGCATCAGTGCGCGCCCGTTCTTGCTCTGTTTGCGGTCGAGCAGGTAGGACGTCTTGTACCACACATCGCGCAGGTGGTCGATGTCGAACGTGTGTTCGTAGTCGTCTTTCTTGATGTGGAGGGTGCGGTTGCCTGGAGTGGGGTAGCCTATCTTTGCATAGCCCACACCGAGGTCGTCGAGCAGTTCACGCAACTCGAACTTGTGTTCGTCGCTCACCTGTATGATGACGCCCGGGTTCTCTGCGAAGAGTATCTTCACCAAGTCGTCCTTCATGTTGTAGAGGTTGATGTTCAGTCCGCCAGTGGTATTGGCGAAGCACATCTCCAACAGTGTGGTTAGCATACCGCCGGCGCTGATGTCGTGGCCTGCCATTATCCATCCCTTGTCAATCATCGTCTGTATGGCTTCGAAGCACCCTTGGAAGTAGAGCGGATGCACCACTGTGGGCACGTCGTCGCCCACCTTGCCGAGAGACTGTGCGAGAGCCGAACCGCCAAGGCGCAGGGCGTCGAAGCTGAAGTCGATATGGTATATGGATGAATTCTTGTCGTTGACGAGCACTGGAGACACCACTTTGCGGATGTCCTTCACCTCGCTGCCGCTGGTCACGATGACGGTACCCGGAGAGATGATTTTCTCGCCGTTGGGGTATTGCTGGCTCAGCGAGAGCGAGTCCTTGCCAGTGGGCACGTTGATGTGCAGCGAGCGGCAGAAGTCGCTTAGCGCTTCCACTGCGGCATACAGTCTTGCGTCCTCGCCTTCTTGCGAGCGGCAAGGCCACATCCAGTTGGCTGAGAGCGAAATGCCATGCATGCCGTGCGCCAATGGCGCCCACACGATGTTGGTCAGCGATTCCGCCACAGAGAGCACGCTTCCCTTCTCAGGTGAGGCGAGACCTGCCTGTGGGGCATGTCCCAAGGCGGTGGCGATGCCTTTGCGACCACGGTAGTCGAGTGCCACCACGCCGCAGTCTGAGAGCGGCAGTTGCAGTTCGCCCTGGCATTGCTGGCGTGCTATCTTGCCTGTCACCGAACGATCTACTTTGTTGGTGAGCCAGTCCTTGCAAGCCACGGCTTCCAGTTGCAGCACGCGTTCGATGTATTCGTCTATCTTGTCATTGGTATATGTGGGAGCGGCATAGTGGCGTTCCACTGTGTTGTCTGTCATCACGGTCTTGGGGGAGTGACCAAACATCTGTGCCACGTCGAGGTCGAAGGGGCGTACGCCGTCGCCTTGCACGAATGAGAAGTGTGCGTCGCCTGTGGTCTCGCCCACCACGTACATCGGTGCGCGCTCACGCTCTGCGATGCGTGCCACATGCTCTATGTGTTTCTCGTCGATGAGCAGACCCATGCGCTCCTGACTTTCATTAGCTATGATTTCCTTGGCAGAGAGAGTGCTGTCACCTATTGGCAGGCGGGTCATGTCGATGCTTCCACCACATTCTTCCACCAGTTCCGAGAGGCAGTTGAGGTGTCCCGCCGAACCATGGTCGTGGATGCTCACCACTGGGTTCACTTCTTCCTCGCAGAGAGCCCTCACCAAGTTGTAGGCGCGTTTCTGCATCTCTGGGTTGGCTCTTTGCACGGCATTCAGCTCTATACCGTTGGAGTAGCGGCCAGTATCTACCGACGACACAGAACCGCCTCCGAGACCGATGCGGTAGTTGTCGCCTCCCACCACCACTATCTTGTTGCCTTTCTGGGGCTCTTTCTTCAAGCAGTCACGTCTCGTGCCGTAGCCTACGCCGCCGGCAAGCATTATCACCTTGTCGTAGGCGTATTTCTCATCACCCTCTTGATGCTCAAAGGTGAGCACCGAACCGCAAATTAGGGGTTGTCCGAATTTGTTGCCGAAGTCGGAGGCACCATTTGACGCCTTTATCAGTATCTGCTCGGGTGATTGGTACAACCATTGTCTCACGGGCAGTATGTCTTCCCAGTCGCGCTCTGCATCGCGCTCGCCGCTGTCTGTCTTCAGACGTGGGTAGGCGGTCATATAAACTGCTGTGCCGGCGATTGGCCATGAACCTGTGCCGCCGCCCATGCGGTCGCGTATCTCGCCGCCAGTGCCGGTGGCAGCTCCATTGAACGGCTCCACAGTGGTGGGGAAATTGTGGGTCTCTGCCTTAAGAGATATCACGCTCTCCACGTCTTTCACCTCAAAAAAGTCGGCGGTTGACTGGTCTTTCGGGGCAAACTGCTCCACCACCGGTCCTTTGGCGAATGCCACATTGTCCTTGTATGCCGACAATATCATGTTGGGGTTCTCTTCCGTGGTCTTCTTTATGAGGGCGAAGAGCGACGACTCTTTCTCCACACCATCGATGATGAACGTGCCGCCGAAAATCTTATGGCGACAATGCTCTGAGTTTATCTGTGCGAAACCGAATATCTCGGAGTCGGTGAGTGGTCGGTTGAGTTGTTTCTCTATGTTGTGCAGATATTCTATCTCCTCTGGCGACAGGGCAAGTCCTTCCTGTTCGTTGTAGGCTTCCAGGTCATCTACTTGGCGTATGGGGTCTGGCTGGTGGTTCACTGTGAAAAGCCGTTGGTCCAGTCCCTTGTACATGCGTTGGAGCATGGGGTCGTGGTCGGCATCTTCGCTTGCCACGGGGAAGTATTCCTCTATTCGCTTGATGTCGCTCATTCCCATGTTCTGGGTTATTTCCACGGCATTTGTTGACCATGGCGTCACCATTTCGCGCCGTGGTCCTATGTAGTAGCCATCTATGGTCTCTGTGTCAATGTGCTTGGCTTCACCGTAGAGCCACGACAGCTTGTCGGTCTCTTCCTGGCTTAGTTGATGTCCTGCCTCTGTGGCGATAATGCTCTCTGAAGGGGTTTTGAAGAAATAAATCATATAATATGGGTTCTTGTTTTCTTGTTTTGCCTTACAAGGTGCAAAGTTACTAAAGTTGCGTTGAATAATAAACGTTTTCTTTGAGTTTGTGACTGGTAAGGCAAAAAAATAGGGGCTTCTCTCTCGAGAAACCCCTTTAGTGCCCTCTGTCGGATAGATATGGCATTAACTCTCATAGAGGGCAGTTCTTTGCCATATTGTTTTTAGGTTACATTTGTGCGCAAATTTATTGTTTTTTTCCATCCAACCCAAATGTTGAGTAGCTTATTTTTCTAAATTAAACGCATTGGCAACAGTTTTTTCGAATTGCTTACACTTTTCTCGCTCGGAAAAGCTCTAATAATATTTTGCTTTTCACTCACTTATTCGTAATGTTGCTTGCACTAACTTTGCTTCGCGAAATTACTCTCGCTCGGAAAAGCAAAAAAAATTTTTGCTTTTCTCTCACTTATTCGTAATTTTGCTTACGCGAAGTTAGGCTGCGCCTCGGGAATGAAATCAAAAAACTTCGTCTTTTGCTTTGCATTCCGCTCGGCTTGCACTAACTTTGCAGCGGAATGAAGACAAACAATAATAACGAACCGAAATATACGCATTACACAGTGGAGCAAGATGCGCCACTGTTCGAATACTTGTTGCAAACCTTGAAGGGCAAGAGCCGCAACAAAGTGAAGGACATCCTTAGGGGAAATGGCATCAAGGTGGAAGGAAAGGTGGTGACACGACATGACTTCCCTTTGAAGAAAGGCATGAAGGTGTCTGTAAGTTTGTCGAAACGCAACGAACTCTTCAAGAGCCGCTATGTGAAATTGGTATATGAGGACAAATACATCGTTGTGGTGGAGAAAAATGCAGGCATATTGTCAATGGCGGCAGGACATTCATCGCTCAATGTTAAGTCGGTGCTCGACAAGTATTTCGCACTCTCTCACCAAAAATGCAGGGCTCACGTGGTGCATAGGCTCGACCGTGACACCAGCGGTCTGCTGATATATGCCAAGGACATGCAGACAGAGCAGGTGTTGGAGCACAACTGGCACGAAATAGTCTATGACAGGCGATACGTGGCTGGCCTACATCACATACTCATCACCCGTGGACAATGGCGGGAAATATGCCGTGACGCATTTCCATACATTGGCACGCACCACGGAACACTCGCTCGTGGAGTTCAAACTTGAAACGGGGAGGAAAAACCAAATCAGAGTGCATGCTGCGGACATGGGGCATCCCGTCTGTGGGGACAAGAAATATGGTAATGGCGACGACCCAATCCATCGCTTGTGCCTTCATGCCTATTTGCTGTGCTTCTACCACCCGGTGACGCGCGAGCGCATGGAGTTTGAGACTCCCGTGCCTACATCTTTCAGAAGTGTTTTAAAAAAGTAGGTGTTCAAATACCTTGTTCACAACAATGAGCTGTGAATGCTTTTTGAATACCTTATTGAATTGGAATAAAAATGGAACTATTGGGTTTTGAATTAGACGACAACATGTATCTTGTGTTGGCCATTGTAGCCATCATCGTCGGTGTGCTCATAGTGAAGAAAGTGGCTGGTTGCCTGATTCGCTTGGTGGTGCTTGCCATCGTGGCGGCAGTGCTGTATGGGCTCTTCTTGGGATATACGGCAGAAGAGACAGATGCCGACACGGAACCCGCAGTGGAAATTCACGACTGAAATCCCACTGCCTAAATATAGCAATTTTTTTTCATAAAAGGAGTCCTATGGTCACCAGAATGCCATAGACAAACATGTTGCGTGCGTTGATTCCAAGTATCTCGTTCAAAAGAGCGCCATGGTTGATTGCCACCATGCGGCGGTAGCAAGCCACATGAAGGGCAAGATATAGCAGGGGTAGCCAGAATGCCCACGGGTGGCCGGACAACAGGTGATGGAATCCCAACAGGCAGGCACTCACTCCCAAGGCAAGATATAATAGTTCGCTGGTCTTGGAACCCATGCGCACCACGATGGTCACCTTGCCTGTGCGACGGTCATTGTCGCGGTCGCGATAGTTGTTCACCACCAAAAGGGTGTCTATCACCAATCCACAAGCAATGGAGGCGATAAAGGCTTCCATGGTGACGGTATGAACCTGCAAATAATAGGTGGCGCATACCGGCACTATCCCGAAGAACACGAGCACAAGCACGTCGCCAAGACCAATGTAGGATAGGTGGGTGGTATAGAGAAAGCAGAACACCACGCACAACACACCAACGCCTACCATTGCCCAACCTCCGTAGAAGACAAGGGGAAGGCCAATGATGCAAGCCAACGCGGTGGTCAAGAGGATGGCTTTGCGCATGGCACTGAGCGTCACCCATCCCTGGGCACAGGCACGCTTCGGACCGAGACGCTGCTCGTCGTCGGTTCCTTTCTTGAAGTCGAAATAGTCGTTGATGAAATTGGCGTCTATCTGCATGATGAATGCAAACAACATGCAGAGGATGGCGGGCAAAAGATGGAAAGGTTCGCCACGGTGCGACAAGTCGGTCCATGCCAGCGACAAAGCAATCATCACCGGCACGGCGGCTCCTGTCAGCGTCTTCGGACGAGATGCCAGCAACCAAGCCTTTGGAGAATTTTTTCCTATTGTCATGAATTTTTGTGTCGTGTTGATGAATGCAAAAATACAAAAAAATAAACACATGGAGTGCGTTTTTGAAAATTTTGTTGTATATTTGCATCTATATGCGTGTCAACTTTAATCTAAGCCTACTTTTACCATGATAGACAACAACGTATCCCTCGACCTTATGGAATTTGTGGAGCAACAAATACTGCCACGGTACAATCAGTTTGACAAGGCGCACAACCTCAGCCATGTCAACAGCGTGATAAGAAGGTCTGTCAGTTTGGCACGCACTTTTGGCGCGGATGTCAACATGGCATACGCCATAGCGGCATACCATGACTTGGGACTTGAGGGGCCAAGGGCGATACACCACGTGACAAGTGGGAAGATAGTGGCTGCCGATAAACGGTTGCTGAAGTGGTTCACACCACAACAGGTGAATGTGATGAAGGAGGCGGTGGAGGACCATCGCGCTTCTGCCTCACATGCCCCAAGGAGCATATATGGGAAAATCGTGGCAGAGGCTGACCGAGACATCAGTCCGGAAAACGTGATAAGGCGAACAATACAGTTTGGACTTGGACGTTACCCCGAAAAGGACAAGGAGGAGCATTGGAAAAGGTTCATGGAGCATATGGACAGCAAATATTCCGTCCATGGATACATCAAACTGTGGCTTCCTGGGAGCGACAACGAAAAGCAGTTGAAGCAGTTGCGAGAACTGATTTCGAACCCCGAGAAGATGCGTCCCGTCTTCGACCGCATCTATGATGAGGAAAAGGCGTGACGATGTGCCGCGCCTTTGTTGAAATGATGCGAATTTGTCAGTTGAAGAAGTTCCACGACACGCCAAAGCGGAAAATGCGGCGGTTGAGTGGGTAGTGGGGCGTGAGGAAGTAGTTGCCACCATCGGTGCAGTTCACATGGCTCATCATGGCAAAGAATCGTGTATGCTTCAAGAAGAAATTGGCATATACGTTGACGATGGGATAATTGCCCACTTTTACCTTGTTCTCATTCTTTTCCTGTATGGCGTATTGTGCAATGCTCGGCACATAGTCGGGTGCATTGTATTTTGTGAAATATCGCACGTCGGCACCAAGGTCGCAGTCAAGCACGTGTGCTATCTTGAATCTCAAGAATAGGTTTGCGTATGCATTGAGAGCGGGCACAGGTATGATGTCCTCCTTGCTCGATTGTTGGTATGTGAGTTGGGCGTCGAGGTTTATTATGCCCAGTCGGAGGCGTTGTTCCAGTGTGGCGGTAATCAGGCTGATGTTGCCGCCTTCTTGTCGCGGGCTTACGGTGTTGTACAGGCGTGAGCGGTCTTCGTCCTGTGTGTAGTCAGTGCTGAAATAGGCGTAGTTGCTCAGATTGTCCACAGCCAGGCGTAGGTGTGTGTCGGTGCGTGCCAGACTGAACTCGCCCTGTATCTTAGTGTGCATCGCCTTCTTCATATCCACATTGTCCCACCACAAATGCTTCGAGTGGTAGGTGGAATAATAGAAGGATGGGTCTTTGAGTTGGAAAAAGCCGCTCGCAGCCAACTGCACCGTGTCGCCAAGCAAGGGGAAGTTCAAATCGGCAGTGCCATCTATGGCGATGTCGCCTATTCTTTGTCCGGCAAACTCAAACTCTCCTGTCACGTTGTAGTGTAGCGTGTTGCCCAATGTCTTGCTAATCTGTCCGCCCACAAAGAAGTCGTTCTCGGTATATGTGCGGGAGGATGTGGTGCTGTCGGGAAGTGTATAGCGCAAGTAGTTGTGGGAGAAGAAAGCTTTCAGTCCTGCCTTGGCATATTTGTTGAATCCTTCCAACAGTGCAATGCCAAAAGTGTTCTTCAGGTCCAAATGCGTGGTGCGGTCGTATATGGAGTCGCCACTGAAGCGGTAAATGGGTGCGTAGGTGTTGGCATAGTAGTTATTGGTAGTGGAATATGCCTGGTAGATGCGCCTGTAGTTTTTCAGATTCATCGTGTGTATGAAACTGGTGACAGGGACGTATTCGTTCTTCAGCCATGAGGTGTCGGCAGGAGCTGTTTCGGGATTCGTCGAATTGGTGATTTCCAATTGGCGGTCATATTCCTTATCGTCAAACTCCATGCCTTCCTCCTCTGCCTTTTTGCGTGCCTCTTCCTTGGCACGGCGGGCATCGTTCTCCTCCTTCGACTCCATTGCGAATTTCTTCGCCTTTATCTCATCCTCGGTCATCGGCACCTTCCTGTTGAAGCCTAAGCTATAGCGATGGGTGAAGAAAATATGCTGGTTGTCATTGCGGTTCCAGTTTTCCGACAGCATCGTGGGAATCTCGTTTTCGCTGTAGTCGTCTTGGAAAATCTCAGGGTGGGTGATGTAGTCGTCGTTGGTGATGCCGCCATTTTCCGCCTGTTTCATGTGGTTGGCGGTAACAAGCAGGTGGGCTTGATAGCGGTCGCCGAGATAGGAGCCATAGGTGGTGAAGTCCATCATCGATGCGCTGTTCTCCTGGTAATATCCTCGTCCATAGAGATAGTTGAACTTGATGCCAAGGCCTATGCGCTTGCCGGCATTTACGGCAAAGAGTGCCTGGAAGTGGTCTTCACCATTGGTTCGGTTGCCGCAGGAGTTGAGGCTGAGGTTGGTGATGGGCGAGAAAGTGTTTGTGAAATGATGCTGGCCTGGAGACTTTATGAAGTAGTCGTAGGGCTGTGTGAAGAAGAACTCCGCCCCGTCTTC
Source organism: uncultured Prevotellaceae bacterium (assembly GCA_900315745.1). Classification (GTDB taxonomy): domain Bacteria; phylum Bacteroidota; class Bacteroidia; order Bacteroidales; family Bacteroidaceae; genus Prevotella. Next base: position 44,033 of record ONAG01000018.1, on the reverse strand, counting down.
CCTGTCGGTGAAGATGCGATTTTGTCGTGCAGCGCCCAAGTTGCCTGTCGTGTTGTACTCGCCTCTCAGTCCTGTGGTGAAGATGGTGTTCATGTACATGTATGCCATCGTGTCAGGCTCTGTGTATCGAATGTCGCCGAAGGTCTCGTCAACAGTCCACACTTTCAGTCCGCGAGGAATCTCTGTCTTCCCCTTCACGCTGTCGTTGTTGTTTCTCCCGTTCCTATTTGCTGAGCGCATCATGCCGTCGGGCGTGATGCTGTTGTACTCTTGGGCAGAGAGTTGTAATACTGTCATTGCCAAGAGCAGCACGAGTGTGGGGAGCATCATTCTTTTCATTACGTGCGGGATTATCTGAGCATACGCAGGCAACATTCCACCATCTTGATGGCCATGGCACCGAGCACGATGTACGTGCCCACGGTGTTGTCCACCCATACATATACCACCACGCCGGCGATGGCGAGCAGCATGAAAATGATGTTTAGGATGTTGCGGAAAGTGAACAGCGGGTCGCTGTCACTACTGGTTGGCCGCCTGTGCTTGCGGCGTGGCTGGTTGAGGTTGGTGCTTGTCTCTTGTGTCATGATTATTGCGCCATCAGGATCACGCCAATGTTATTGTATATCTGCTCCACGCGGTCCACGGTCTTACGGCGGAACTTGCCTGAGATTTTCGCCAGGCGAGTGTGTTTCTTGTTGAGGGCGTACTTGTCGGTTATCCATTCCTCTGCCTTGAAACGTTCACCGCCGTCGCGCTCTTCATCGTACCAATAGCTTATGCGGAAGATTGTCACCTTGACCTTGTTGTCGTAACATTCTGACATGAGAGTATATATGAAACGGGTGCGGTCGAGAGCCAGGAGGGTGGATCTGAAGACAAGCCATTCTTCAAAGTGAGCCACTATCTTGTGCTCTGCCTTGTTGACGATGGATATGGTGCTGCCTTTGAGCTGGCCATCTTCTTGCGTCATGTTGGTAAGGAAACTTAGCATGGCGGCATAGTTCTCTTCCGCATTCTTGTTGTTGTTGAATGTCTTTTCCCATACCACTTCACCATTCACTTCGGGAACTACGTTTCCCAGGTATTTGGCATATTCGTATTCCTTGTCTTCCTTGGGGCCGAAGAGGGATGTCCTTTCCTTTTTCTCAGTCTCGGGCTTCTCCCATGTGTTTTGCGCCATGGCGAGGAGCGGCATCATCATCATGATGGCTATTGCGATTCTTTTCATGTCATTTGTTTGTTTTGATTGGCAAAATTACATATTCCTATTGAGAATTGCAAGTGATTAGTGAAGATTAACATGAAGGAGGCTCTTGTCCCCACCTCTCACATTGCCATCAACTTGTTGGTGTGCATCCTTAAATATGGTACTGCTCGCGTAGCTTGGTTAGCTTCAGCACTTCGTCCCTGTACTGGGCGGCTTGCAAGAATTCCAGGCGTTTGGCAGCCTCGTTCATCAGGCGAGTGCTCTCCGCTATGGCTACATCCAGCTCTTCTGGTGTCATCTGTTTCATTACAGGGTCTGCCACCATGCGACTGTCGTCCGGCTCCACATAAGCGATGCCATAACCTTTTGTCTTTTCGGGCATTATCGGTGTGGCATGTCCCATGAGGTCGCCCTTTATTGCCTTTACTATTTGTTGTGGGGTGATGTGGTGTTCCTCGTTGTATTTCATTTGTATCATGCGTCGCCGGTCGGTCTCTTCTATGGTCTTGCGCATGCTGTCGGTGATGGTGTCAGCATACATGATGACCTTTCCGTTGACATTTCTGGCGGCGCGTCCTGCCGTCTGTGTCAGAGAGCGGTGGCTGCGCAGGAACCCCTCCTTGTCGGCATCGATGATGGCAACCAACGACACCTCCGGCAGGTCAAGACCCTCGCGCAAGAGATTGACACCCACGAGCACGTCGAAGACACCCGCACGAAAATCGCTCATGATTTTCACTCTGTCCAATGTTGACACGTCGCTATGTATGTAGTTTGCCTTCACGCCATTGTTGAGCAGATATTCGGTAAGTTCCTCTGCCATGCGCTTGGTCAGAGTGGTGGTAAGCACTCGTTCGTTTCGTGCCACGCGGTCGAGAATCTCATCCATCAGGTCGTCAATCTGGTTGGCGCTGGGTCGAACTTCTATTGCTGGGTCGAGCAATCCTGTGGGACGAATCAATTGTTCCACCACCACGCCCTCAGCCTCGCCCAACTCAAAGTCGGCGGGTGTGGCGGAGACGTAGATGACCTGGTGAATCATAGATTGGAACTCATCGAACTTCAGCGGACGGTTGTCGAAGGCTGCTGGCAGGCGGAATCCATATTCCACCAAATTGGTCTTGCGTGCATGGTCGCCGCCATACATGGCATTGAGCTGGGGCACGCTGACATGGCTCTCGTCTATCACCATCAAGAAGTCGTCGGGGAAGAAGTCGAGCAGGCAGTAGGGGCGCTGGCCCGCCTCGCGTCCATCGAAATAGCGCGAATAGTTCTCTATGCCTGAGCAGTGGCCAAGTTCCTTTATCATCTCCATGTCATATTCCACACGTTCCTTGAGGCGTTGTGCCTTGACAGGCTCGCCTATCTCGTTGAAAAAGTCTATTTGCTTTAGAAGGTCGTCTTGTATCTGCCTGATGCCCAACAACTGTTGCTCCTTGGTGGTGATGAAAAGGTTGGCAGGACTTATCTGGTATTCCTCAAAGGATGCAAGTCGGTGGTAGTCGATGGCATCCACCTCCTCGATGCTGTCTATCTCGTCGTCCCAGAAGGTCACCCGGAGCACGTTGTTGCTGTATGCCATGAAGATATCAACTGTGTCGCCACGCACGCGGAAATTGCCTCGTTGCAGGTCGAGGTCATTGCGCACGTATAAGGCATCAACCAACCTGCGCAGCAACTGGTTGCGGTCGAGTATTTGTCCGCGCTTCAGATTGATGACACTTTCCGACATGGCGGTGGGACCGCCCATGCCATAGATGCACGACACCGAAGACACCACGACAACATCCTTTCTGCCACTGAGCAAGGCTGACACAGCGGAGAGGCGCAGACGGTCGATTTCCTGGTTGATGGCAAGGTCTTTCTCTATGTATGTGTCGCTGTGGGGGATGTATGCCTCGGGCTGGTAATAGTCATAGTAGGATACGTAATACTCCACGGCGTTGTCAGGGAAGAATCCACGCATCTCCTCGTATAATTGTGCGGCAAGAGTCTTGTTGTGGCTCAATACAAGGGTGGGGCGGTTGATGTTGGCTATCACGTTTGCAACGGTGAATGTCTTTCCAGAACCAGTGACGCCAAGCAGCACTTGGGCGCGGTCGCCACGAAGCAACCCTTCTGTCAGTTGCCGTATCGCTTCGGGCTGGTCGCCTGTTGGACTATATTTCGAGGTTAGCTTGAAATCCATTATTCTACTTCCTTTGCTTTTGTTATATGCAAAAATAACAAAAAAATCATTTGCATATTACTAACAACAACTATTTTTTGCTAAAAATCAAGGCATGACTTTGCAAATAATGGAATTATGTGTAATTTTGCAAGTCAAACGTATTATGATGAAGAAATTTCTGATATGGGGTGCTTGCACCATCTTGTTGCTTTCAGGATGTGCCAATGAATTCAACAGGGTTTACAAGACAACCAACAACGACTACAAGTACGAATATGCAAAGGAGAGCTTTGCTAATGGAAAGTACAACAGAGCTACACTGCTTTTGCAAGATGTGGTGACAGTCATGAAGGGTAGCGAGAACGGACAGGAATGTCTGTACATGCTCGCCATGTCTTGCTACAACAATAAAGACTATGAGACTGCTGCACAGTATTTCAAAAAATACTATACTTCATATCCCAAAGGCACATACGCCGAGATGGCTTCGTTCTATACAGGGCAGAGCCTGTATATGAGCACGCCTGAGCCACGTCTCGACCAGACTCCCACCATGCAGGCCATCGCTGCCTTCCAGGAATATCTCGACCTCTTCCCCGAGGCTACCTTGAAGGATGTGGCGCATGACAGACTATATGAGTTGCAAGACAAGTTGGTGGACAAGGAACTCTATTCTGCAAAACTTTATTACGACTTGGGCTCATATTTTGGAAATTGCACCAATGGTGGCAGCAACCTTGAAGCTTGCATCATCACGGCGCAGAATGCCATTAAGGACTTCCCCTTCAGCCGCAAGAGAGAGGAGTTTGCAGTGCTTGTGATGAAAAGCAAGTTTGAGTTGGCACAGCAGAGCGTGGAGGCAAGAAGGCTCGACAGATATAGGGACGCTGAAGATGAATGCTATGGATTCCTCAACGAATACCCTGACTCTCAGCATCGGAAAACTGCCGAGAAATATATTGAGCAATGCAAGAAATACACAAAGAATGCGATAGATAGTTAAAACAGATTCTTATAAAGCACAAAAAATCACTTTCATTTAAAATATGGATTATAAAAAATCAAAAGCACCAGTTGACACCGTCACCAGAAATATCATGGACCTCTGCCAAGAGACGGGCAACATCTATGAGAGCGTGGCAATCATCTCTAAAAGAGCCAATCAGATTTCCGTGGAAATCAAACAAGACCTGAGCAAGAAACTGCAAGAATTCGCATCCTACAACGACACTCTCGAAGAGGTGTTTGAAAATAGGGAGCAAATAGAAATCTCTCGCTATTACGAGAAATTGCCAAAGCCAACATTGCTTGCAACACAGGAATTCATAGAAGGCAACGTGTATTGGCGTGACCCTTCTAAAGACCAAGACCTATGATTCAACGCATTCAGACAGTCTATCTCCTTCTGGCATTGGTGCTGACTGTGGTTTGCCTTTGCATGCCTGTGGGAGTGTTCCATACTCCAGAAATGGGAGGGGATGTGGAGATGTATAACCTTTGGACATTGTCGCCCGACAAAGGGATTGAATACAGGGTGTGGCCTTTGTTTGCCGCTCTCATCATCTCGTGTACCAATTGTGTGTTGGCAATTTTTTCCTTCAAGAACAGAAAACTGCAACTCACTATTTGCAAGTTGAATCAACTGCTTATTGTAATATGGGTGGCATTGCTGCTGTTCTTCGTCAAGACTGGAGATGCTGCCAATATGGCTTTCACGCCGTCTTATTATGTCTTCTTGCTCATTGTGGTGCTGTTCCTCTACCAATGTGCTGTGAGGGGCATAAAAAAGGATGACAAGCTAATAAAGGACATGGACAGGTTGAGGTGAGCGGAGCTCATGCCAAATTCCATCGTTTTTTTATGATTTTTTTGGACATTTGCAAAAAATAGACTATTTTTGCAGATGTCCAAAACTTTTTTATTCACCTTAAAATCGAAAAAACATGTTAGAAAAGTTGTTTTCTCCAGAGACCTATCAGATGCTGGGCGTGTGGGCTCTTGGCTTTTGCAAGAACCTTGTCATTGCTCTTCTGGTCTATTTCATCGGTAAGTACATTGTTAAGTGGATTAATCACCTTGTGGCCAAATTGCTGAAAAAGAGCAATGTGGAGCCTTCACTTGCCTCTTTCCTCAAGAGCATCGTCAGCGTGGTGTGCTGGTTCTGCCTCCTCATCATCATCATATCCATTCTTGGAATAGAGACATCGTCATTCATCGCTCTCTTCGCTTCCGCCGGCGTTGCCGTAGGCTTGGCTTTGAGCGGCACGCTCCAGAATTTTGCCGGTGGCGTGATGATTCTTTTGTTCAAGCCTTTCAAGGTGGGCGACTATATCGAGACTGATGGATTCCAAGGCACGGTGAAGGCGATACAAATCTTCAACACCATCATCCGCACTAATGATGCACAGACCATCATCATACCAAATGGTGGATTGTCCACCAGCAGTCTGAAGAATTATTCCACAGAGAAATATCGCAGGGTAGATCTTGACTTCCACTTTGCATACGGCGCAGACCTGGATGATGTGAAGAATGCCATCAATGCCGTCCAAAGCCAGAATCCCCTGATTTTGCAAGGTCCTGTGGAGGATTCTCCAGTGGTGGCTGCTCCTTGGGTGGGCATCACCGAATTTGCAGAAAAAGGAGTCGTGGTGAACACCAGGACTTGGTGCAAGGGAGAGGATTACTGGACAGTCTATTTCTACATGAACGAGACTGTTTACCAACAGTTGAAAGACCTCAAATTCATGTTCCCAACCAAGCGCATGGATGTCAATGTACTCAAGTAGTTGCGTGACTGCTTGACATAATACGATAAATCGCTCCACTTTCCCACAAAAAAGGAAGGTGGAGCGATTGCTTGTTTGGGATTCTTTCCTGTTTGTCGATCTACGTTAGTTCTTTTTGAATCGCAACGTGTCGTTGCCAGAAACGATGACCAGGTCGGAATTCTCGAAGAAATATGACATGGAATCCTTTGGGGCGTAGTTGATCATCATTTTTGACTTCCTGCTCTTTGCCAGTTCGTCGGCAAGCATGTCCTTTACCATATTTGCCAATGCATTTAGCTTGGAGTCTTTGAGTTCGAGAACAATGCTATCCTTGTTTACAGAGAAGTGGGAGGTGGCTGTGTCGGGAGTCCAAACCACTTTGTCGGAGGTGGCATCCCATTTGCCGTCAAACCCCATGCTCATTGGAATCTTCATCTTTATTCCTTTCTGTTCTCCATCCAAGACTGCCTCCAAATCCATGCTCATAGTCTTGTCGGCTTTCATGTCGAGGTTGATCGTGGTTTCAATCTTGCCACCTAATTCTGTCTTTGAATTTTGGCTTTTCCATTTTCCAACAATGCTTTCCTCTGGTGTGGCACTTCCACCACCTATGCCACCACCACTGCAGGCAGTGAGCACTGCAAGGCACACTATTGCAATACTTGATTCAATAATTTTTTTCATACGTATCTATGTTTGGTTGTTGGTTGAAATCTCAAGTAGGTGTAATTCAAAAAGCAGGCTTCCCCAAAAGGAAAGCCTGTCACAATTTCTTTATTTCTATGCTTTTGTGTGAAGATTATTTGCCAAGAGCACCCTTCACTTTGTCAGCAGCTGCGTCAACGGCGTCAGCAGCAGCATCCTTAGCGCCTTCAACTGCATTGGAAGCAGCGTCTTTTGCACCTTCAACTGCGTCAGCAGCAGCGTCTTTTGCATTGTCAACAGCTTCTTTTGCGTTGTCAACAGCGTCAGTAGCGGCGTCCTTTACATCCTCAGCAGCACCTTCAACGGCTTCCTTTGCCTCGTCAACCACGTCGGGAACTTCAATCTCGGGGAGGCTGTTCACTGTGTCGATCAGAGAAGCAACAGCGCCAGTACCTACGAATGCCTTGATCTTGTCAGCGTTCTCTTTCAGAAGAGCCTGGATCTTTGCGAGATACTCCTTAGCAGTTGCTGGGTCAGTGAGCTTCAGTTGCTCGATCTTCTCTTGAGCTTCGGTCAGGAATGAGCTGATAGCTGTGGTGTCAGAGTTCTCGATGAAAGCTTGCAGAGAGTCAGCTGATACAAGCTCGATTGCTGGTTCTTCCTCTACTGGTTCAACGGGTTTTGGTTCATTCTTGCAGCTGGTGAAAACGAAAGCAACAGCAGCTACGGCGATAAACAAATACTTTTTCATTTCAATCAATTAGTTTAGTAAAACAAAATTAAAATAATTCTCGACGCAAAAGTAGAAATAATAATCTGAAAATGTTACTTTTTTTTGAATTATTTAACTTAAAAATAATTCATCCAAGTCATCAGGCACGAATATCTTGCCTTTGAAGCTTCTTGCTGCCTCTTCTGCGTATTTTGTCTTGCGTGTTGCAAGTGTCTTGTCCTCAGTGTGATACATTACAAGATGCTTCACTCCAAGTTCCTCTGCCAACCTGCCTGCATCCAGTGCCGTACTGTGATGTTTTTCGTAGGGTTTGTAGATGTCGCGGTCGTCGTAAAGGCAAAATGCCTCGCACAAAAGCCAGTCGGCACCTTCCACATAATGACGGCAAAGAGCATTGAAAGGCTCGTCGCCAAGACATGCCAGCCTCATGCCGTCGGACATGGTTGCAGTGAAACCAAACTGTTTCTCCTTGGTGGAGTGGATGTCGAACGCCTGTAATGACATGCCTGCCGCATTGAAGCTTTGTCCATCCTTTATTTCTATAAACAAAACGTCTTTGCCTATCATGGCTGTGAATTTTTTGGGAAGCATCATGTCGCACATTGTATGAAGCACATGAAGCACCTTGTCATGGCCATAAATGCGCAATGTCCCGTCATATTTCCCCATTCTTTGCAGGCTTGTCACCTTGCGCACCACCCACACGGCACCCATTACATGGTCGGTATGGGCATGGGTGAGGAATAGGTCGTGGATGTCGGTGAATGGAATTTTGGCTTGTTCCATTTGTCGCAGTATGCCGTTGCCCCCGCCAGCATCCACCATCAGCTTTTGGTCGTCATGATGCAGGATGAAGCATGTGTTGAAGCAATGGGTTACCATGGCGTTGCCAGTGCCAAGTATGGTTAGTTTGTTCATTTGCTCGTCGTTTTCAGATTATTCCATTTCGTCTGTTCTGTTCCCAAACAAAAAAGGTCGTTAAGTCTGTTAAATGAAGCGGCGCAACCACAGGGGATGCGCCGCTTGGTTATTGAAAAGGGGTTCTTGAGCTTATTCGCTCCAGTCTTCCTGGGTCTTGCGCACATAGCTCTTGTAGCGGATTTGTGCCATGCGCTGAGCCTCTGCGAAGAGTTCTTCTGCCTCGTTTGGATAAGCCTTCTTCACTGACAGGTAGCGTACCTCGCCAAGGAGGAAGTCGTGGAACTTGCTCCAGTCTGGCTCCTTGGAGTCGAGAGAGAATGGATTCTTGTTCTCTTCGATGAGGGCGGGGTTGTAGCGCCACAAGTGCCAGTAGCCACACTCCACAGCCTTCTTTTCCTCTGCCTGGCTCTTGCCCATGCCGCCCTTGGCCTTCAGACCGTGGTTGATACATGGTGCGTAGGCGATGACCACTGATGGTCCATGCCATGCCTCAGCCTCGCGGATGGCCTTCAGACACTGTGCGTGGTCTGCGCCCATGGCAATCTGAGCAACATATACATATCCGTATGTGGTGGCTATCATGCCGAGGTCCTTCTTGCGGATGCGCTTGCCTTGTGCGGCAAATTGTGCAATTGCGCCGAGAGGAGTAGCCTTTGATGCCTGACCGCCAGTGTTGGAGTACACCTCGGTGTCGAGCACCAGGATGTTAACATCCTCGCCAGTGGCTATTACGTGGTCGAGACCGCCGTAGCCGATGTCATAGGATGCACCGTCACCACCGATAATCCACTGTGAACGCTTCACAAGGTAGTGCTCAAGTGTCTTCAGTTCCTTGCAGTGCTCACATCCAGCTTCTGCACCACCAGCGATGAATGGCTTGATGAGTTCTGCCAGACGCTTGCTCTCGTCTGCATCTTCACGCTTCTCAATCCATTCTTTTGCCAGAGCCTTGAATTCTTCTGGGCACTGTTCTGCTTCGGTAGCTTCGCAAAGCAGTTTTGCTACGCGCTCCTTCATCTTCTTGTTGCCGAGAGCCATACCGAGACCAAACTCGCAGAAGTCCTCGAACAAGGAGTTGTTGAACACAGGACCTTGACCCTTCTCGTTCTTAGTATAAGGTGTGGAAGGTATGGATGCTGAATAGATGGATGAGCAACCTGTTGCATTGGCAATCATCTCACGGTCGCCGAAGAGTTGGGATATGAGTTTCACGTAAGGTGTCTCACCGCAACCAGCACAAGCACCAGAGAATTCGAACAATGGACGGGCGAACTGTGAGTTCTTCACGTTAGAGCGAATGTCAACGAGGTCTTGCTTGCTTGGAACCTTGACGAGCTTGTCCCAGTCGGCTGCCATCTTCTTCATGTCGGCAGCATCAGGATTGAATGGAACCATTGTGAGAGCCTTGCCTTTCTTCGGATGACCTGGGCAAATGTCAGCGCAGTTGCCGCAACCCAGACAGTCGAGAACACTTGGCTCGATGACGAAGTGCATGCCCTTCATTACGGCAGGAGCCTTCATCTCAAGAGTTTTGAGACCTTCGAATCCTGCAAGTTCCTCATCGTTCAGAACGAATGGACGGATGGCTGCATGAGGACAAATGTATGCACATTGGTTACATTGGATACAGTTCTCGGGATTCCAAAGAGGAACGAATGCCTCTACACCACGCTTCTCGTAAGCGGAGGTGCCTACCTCCCAAGAACCATCGGTGGTGTTGAACTTTGTAAAGGCGCTGACGGGCAGCAGGTCGCCTGCCTGTGCGTTGATTGGGCGAACCACTTCCTTTACGAATGCGGGAGCGTCGTCTTCCACAACAGCGTCGTCTGGAAGATTTGCCCATGCTGGGTCAACATCAAACTTCTTGTATTCACCGCCACGGTCAACAGCAGCGTAGTTCTTGTTCACAACATCCTCACCCTTCGAGCCATAAGACTTGACGATGAATTTCTTCATCTGCTCCACGGCAAGCTCTTCGGGAATCACCTGGGTGATGCGGAAGAATGCTGACTGCAGGATGGTGTTGGTGCGGTTGCCAAGACCTATCTCCTGAGCTATCTTGGTGGCGTTGATGGTGTAAACGGTGATGTTGTTTTCTGCAAAGTAGCGCTTAACCTTGTTTGGCATGAAGTGAGCCAGTTCCTCGCCTTCGAAAATGGTGTTCAGCAGGAATGTGCCGTTCTTCTGCAAACCGCGGGTCACGTCATACATGTGGAGGTAAGCCTGTACGTGGCATGCAACAAAGTTTGGAGTGGTCACCAGGTATGTTGAACGGATTGGCTCGTCACCGAAACGAAGGTGTGAGCAGGTGAAGCCGCCCGACTTCTTTGAGTCGTAGGAGAAATATGCCTGGCAGTACTTGTCGGTATTGTCGCCGATAATCTTCACCGAGTTCTTGTTGGCTCCCACAGTGCCGTCAGCACCAAGGCCGTAGAACTTGGCTTGGAACATGCTCTTGCCACCAAGAGCAAGTTCGGGAACTACTGGCAGAGATGTGAAGGTGACATCATCAACGATACCGATGGTGAAGTGGTTCTTTGGCTCTGGCATTGCCAAGTTGTTGAACACAGAGATGATTTGTGCTGGGGTGGTGTCGTGTGAACCAAGACCATAGCGGCCACCAACGATGAGAGGACGGTCTTCCACATCATAGTAAGCCGACTTCACGTCCATGTAGAGAGGCTCGCCTTCTGCACCTGGCTCCTTTGTGCGGTCGAGAACGGCAATGCGCTTAACCGACTTTGGAACTGAAGCCAGCAGATGCTTGATGGAGAATGGACGATACAGGTGTACACTCAGCATACCCACTTTTTCGCCATTGGCGTTCAGGTGGTCGATGGCCTCGCGAGCTGCATCAGAGGCAGAACCCATGAGGATGACCATGCGGTCGGCATCTTCTGCACCATAGTATGAGAAGAGGTGGTATTCGCGGCCGGTGATTTCGCTGATCTTGGCAAGATATTCCTCCACAATCTCGGGCACAGAGTCATAGTAGCTGTTGCAAGCCTCGCGGTGTGTGAAGAATGTCTCTGGGTTCTCGGCGGTACCACGGGTGACAGGGCGCTCAGGGGTAAGTGCGCGGTCGCGGAAACGCTTGATGTCAGCCTCATCTACCAATGGGAGGATGTCCTCGTTGTCGAGACGCTCTATCTTGTGATACTCATGAGATGTGCGGAAACCATCGAAGAAGTTGATGAATGGAACGCATGTCTTCAACGATGCAAGGTGAGCGACGGCGGTGAGGTCCATCACTTCCTGTACTGAGCCTTCGCAAAGCATGGCGAAGCCTGTCTGGCGGCAAGCCATCACGTCTTGGTGGTCACCGAAGATACAGAGAGAGTGAGAAGCCAAAGTACGTGCTGAAACGTCGAAGACGCAAGGCAGCAGTTCGCCGGCAATCTTATACATGTTGGGAATCATCAGGAGAAGACCCTGAGATGCGGTGAAGGTGGTGGTCAACGCACCTGCCTGCAGAGAACCGTGTACGGCACCGGCAGCACCGGCTTCTGACTGCATTTCCTGTACGGATACTGTCTGACCCCATAGGTTCTTGCGACCACGGGCAGCCCACTCGTCCACATGCTCGGCCATCGGAGATGATGGAGTGATGGGATAGATGGCAGCCACTTCGCTAAACATGTAGCTGATATGAGCAGCAGCTTCATTTCCATCACAGGTGATGAATTTTTTTTCCTTTGCCATTTTTGAATTGTTAATAATGATTGATAATGCTTGTATTGAAGTATATATATGATGTTAATATAAAAATCCCAAAAGCCAGAGTGGCACTTGGTTGCCAAGCCCCACCTCGGTGTTGTAACGGGCGTAGATGACATCAGACTGAAGACGTTGCTTGCCACTTTGGGTGGCATCACAAATGCGGAATTTCAACTTGCCATCTACAAGATATGTCGTGTCGTGGCTTGCTTGGTTCACCTTGTGGTCTTTCCATAGGGAATTCACGAAGAACGTCTCCATCACATCCTGACGGTCCACCTTGCTTGGATAGATGGCATACATCAGATTGGGATTGTGAAGCATCACTTTTGAAGGTTTCTTGGGAAATGACTGACCGTTGGCGTAAATGATGTTTATTAGACGGGCATCGGCAAGATACTTGATGTAGTTCATCACCGTGGCGCGACTCGTGTCGATGTCTATGGCAAGCTGGCTCACATTCGGTGTCTTTGGACCATCAACAGCCAATTCATAAAAGAGACGCTTGATGCGGGTGAGGTATTTCAACTCTATCTGTTTGATAAGGAGAATATCCACTTCGGTCATCATGTTCATCGTCTTCAGAAGGTTCTCTGAATAGTTGCGATGCTCTTGGAAGAATGGGTAGAACCCATGATGCACGTAGTCCTGGAAGTATTCCTGAGGACGAACCTTGGGCAATATTTGCTTTATTATGCGCTCGTGGTCGGAGAGAATCTCTTCCAATGTGTAGGGCTTGAAGTTGTTGCCCGTCAGCAAGTTGAGAAACTCTCTAAATGAGAATCCACGAAGGTTGTAACTCTTCACTATGCCGTTGAGCTCAGGGTTTTCCTCTTTCAGACGCATCACGCTCGACCCCGTGAAAACTATCTTCAGTCCGGGATAGTTGTCATAGCATTTGCGAAGCTCTTTGCTCCAGTTCTGCTGCTTGAACACTTGGTCCACGAGCAGAACCTTGCCACCATTGCGGTAAAACTCACCAGCAAACTCCTCTATGCCATGGTCTTGAAAATAGAAATTGTTCAAGTTGATATAGAGGCATTGCTTGTCGCGGGTGTCGAAATTTTCCTTAGCATACTGTAGCAAGAAGGTGGTCTTTCCCACGCCACGTGTGCCCTTGATGCCTATCAAGCGGTCGTTCCAGTCTATCTCCTCCATAAGGCCTCGACGGACTGGGGCATTAGTGTGTTCCACCAAGTAGGTGTGAGTGCGGAAAAAAGCCTCCATGCTGTTCTTTTGTTCTTTGAACGGGTGTGTCTTCCCTTGAAGTCTCTAATTCTTGGCAAAGATAACATGTTTTTCTCTAATTGCAAAGTCAAGTTTGCAAATTATGTTTTTTTTAGCTAATTTTGCATCAAAAATCAGCCCTTTTGGGGTGAAATGGCTTGTCTCAAAGGCGTAGGCACATACAATAATGAAAAAACTACATGTCTTCAATCCTGACCATGACCTGGCATTGGCTTTTGGTGGACCATGTTTCACACCTCCGGCGGCAGGGAGGGGCATGAGATCTTTTCTTGGCGCCTTGCCTGCAATATGGGCGGATGATGGGGACATCATCTTGCTTGACAACATGGAGGAAGGCTTGGCCTTGATGGCAGAACATGCTGATGTGGTGGCAAAGGTTAGGCTGATGACAAATGAGCACGTGAGATCCATGACAGCAGACCAATGGGACGATGTGGCAGAGGTCTCTCCTTGGGGATGGAATGCCGCCTTGGTGTGGCAATTGGAGCGCATGGGTGTGCCATCGCGCCTCCTGCCAGACAAGGGCAGGCTCGCTGCCATAAGAAAATTGTCTAACAGGGAGAGCTCCATCGACATTCTACGTGAAATGGTTGCAGCGATACCCAAAACCGTAGGGTGGAGGGGTGTGGCTCATTCTGTTGGGGAAGTAAAGACTTTGCTAATAGAACAAAATGGTGGCGTGGTGAAGGCTCCATGGAGCAGTAGCGGAAGAGGTGTGAGATTCTCCTCTAAAGTGATGACAGCCAACATGGAGGGCTTCGTGAGAAATGTGTTAGGCAGCCAGGGAAGCATAATCGTTGAGCCGGCATACAAAAAAGTGGTGGATTTCGCCATGGAGTTTGTGGCAGACGGAAAGGGAAAGGCTGAATATTCGGGACTGTCTCTCTTCGATACCGACAATGGCGCATATCTTGGCAATGTGCTCGCTGACGAAGACCATAAACTCGGTTCGCTGTCTGTATATGCTGACGTGGATGTGTTGAAATCAATATCTTCAAGACTGTCGTCGCTGCTCGGGAAATGGTGCCAGGATGTGTATAATGGACCTTTGGGGGTAGATATGATGGTGGTGGACATGGCGGGCGATTATTTCCTGCATCCTTGTGTGGAAATCAATCTCAGGCGCACCATGGGGCATGTGGCTCTCGACCTGACAAGGCGTTCTGCAGGCAGACATTCTGTCATGAGGATAACATGCGAGAAAGGACGATACAGCCTCAACCTGTCGTGATGCTAACAATATGATGACATTTCATAACTAATCTCATATATAACAAATGAAAAAATCTATTTTTGTGGTTTGCCTGTCGTTGATGGCTCTGACCTCGCAGGCACAAAATGCATACCGATCACAGGTATGCTCACCAGACAATGACAACGGGACTTACACCAATCCCGTGATTGATGCCGACTACAGCGACCCCGACGTGTGCGTGGCTGGCGATGATTACTACATGACGGCAAGCTCGTTCCAATGCATACCGGGACTGCCAATACTACACTCACGCGACCTGGTGAACTGGGAAATCATAGGTCATGCAGTGAAAGAGCTTGCCCCAAAGGAGGTGTTCGACAAGCCAAGTCATGGAAATGGTATCTGGGCACCAAGCATAAGGTACCATAATGGAGAATTCTACATTTACTGGGGAGACCCTGATTTCGGGGTGTTCATGGTGAAGACAAAAGACCCTGCTGGGGATTGGAGTGAACCCTTGTGCGTAATCCCTGGAAAAGGAATGATTGACACTTGTCCGCTCTGGGATGACGACGGAAGATGCTACCTCGTAAATGGATGGGCAAACAGCAGGTCACGGTTCGCATCGGTGCTAACGGTGAGGGAACTCAATGCAGAAGGTACAAAACCCATATCCCAACCAACAATCGTCTTCGACGGGAACGGTACGGAAAATCGCACTTGCGAGGGTCCCAAGTTCTACAAACGTGATGGCTGGTATTGGATAATGTGCCCCGCAGGTGGTGTGCCGACAGGCTTCCAACTTGCCATGAGGTCACGCTCTCCATACGGTCCATACGAGTCAAAAGTGGTGCTGGCACAAGGCAAGACAAAAGTGAATGGTCCTCACCAAGGAGGATGGGTGCACACGGAAATGGGAGAGGATTGGTTCCTGCACTTCCAAGACAAGGAATGTTATGGCAGGGTGGTTCACTTGCAGCCTGTCAACTGGATAGAAAACTGGCCTGTCATGGGTGAGGACAAGGATGGTGACTTCTGCGGAGACCCAGTGACAACCTACCGCAAGCCCAAGACAAGAGGAGAATGGAAAGTGGTGAATCCTGTGGAGAGCGATGAGTTCGACTCCCAAAAGATGGGACTGCAATGGCAATGGCAAGCCAACTATGACCAGACTTTTGGAATGCCGACGGCTTTCGGCACTTTCAGAATCTTCAACTTCAAGCACGACAGAAATGCTGTGAATATGTGGGATGTGCCAAATATGTTGCTGCAAAAGACTCCGGCCGACAGGTTTACGGCTACAGCAAAGGTGAGAATAACATCCAAGGCTGAAAATCAGTCGGGGGGAATCATCATGCAAGGACTGGACTACTCCGCACTCATGGCAAAGAGAGTGGGGAAGGAGTTCGTCTTGCAGCAAGTGACTTGCAAGGCGGCTGACAAGAACAAGCCGGAAACGACAACAGACATAGTAACGCTAAAGCCAACAGCAGAGGACAGCATAGACTACAAACCAGGCATCCATCTGGACATCTACCTCAGAATGAATGTGAAAGATGGCATTTGCAAATTCTCATATAGCCTCGATGGTAAAAAATTCAAAGAGGCTGGCGAGGCTTTCAAGATGAAAGAAGGAAAATGGATTGGTGCCAAAATAGGCTTCGTCAGTGTGGAGCCTGACGGCAATACAGACAGAGGTTGGGTGGAAGCCGATTGGTTCCGCGTGACAAAGTGACAAGAAGCAGATAAATGCAAAAAAGCCATTTCATTACTCTTTTGAGTTGTGAAATGGCTTTTTCTTATGGAGTATATGAAGTGTGACAGTTTTCTTATAGGATTTTGACAGCGTCAACCAAATCCTTTCAGTGTTCTGACAACGTTGTTACCGGAATTTTGTTGAAGGAACAAAAGCATATACTACAATGATGCCAACTACCACAGCAATAGCTGCAAGTACCAACAACCACCATAATATCCTCCCCAAAAGCCTTCTGCGACGAATGGAAGAAAGACCTTTTTTCTTGAAGCGCTCGGAGTCATCCATGTGATGCTTCTTGCCGCTATGATGATGATGATGGTGGTGGCTGCTCGATGAGCTGCTCCTTGTCTCGTCAGAAATACTCATTTCTTATGTGTTGTTTTAGATTGCCTTTCATGTATCCCCATGTTTTAGGTTGAATCATGGTTAATTCCCTATGGGCATGTTTGAAGTGCGAGTGTGTATTTACAAATTTTTGGCAAAATTACAACTATTCTCTATAAATAACCAAGATGTAGTGGTAAATTTTGTTAAAAGGGCGATTGTGCGGAGTAAAAACAGAAAGTCAAGAAAATGCGGTGGCATAATGACAGCCACCGCATTTTTCTATTTTGGGCTTCAATTTGAAAATTTGTTCTTTTTACATGCCGCAGGCTATTGTGAGACCAGCCATTACGATGCTCACCATTGACATGAGTTTGATGAGGATGTTTAGGCTGGGGCCTGATGTGTCCTTGAATGGGTCGCCCACAGTGTCGCCAACAATGGTTGCTTTGTGACAAGCAGAGCCTTTGCCGCCGAAGTTGCCTTCTTCAACCATCTTCTTGGCATTATCCCAGGCACCACCTGAATTTGCCATGAACACAGCAAGGGTGAATCCAGCAGTAAGACCTCCTACGAGAAGTCCCATGACACCGGCAACGCCAAGTACGATGCCTACCACGATGGGGATGGCAATGGCAAGAAGTGACGGGAATATCATCTCGCGCTGGGCACTGCGGGTGGATATCTCAACGCAACGACCATAGTCGGGTGTTCCTTTGCCTTCAAGAATGCCCTTGATTTCACGGAACTGACGACGCACTTCTTCTACCATTGATTGGGCTGCACGACCTACGGCACCCATGGTGAGACCGCAGAACAAGAAGGCTGCCATACCGCCGATGAATGCTCCTACCAGCACTTTGGGGTTCATGAGGTTCACTTGGAAGTAGTCCATGAAGTCGGATATCGATGCTGAAGAAGGATTGATGCTGCCATAAGATGAAATAAAGTTGCCTGCTGCATCCACTGTGCGCTCCATGGCTATCTTCACTTCTTCCACATAGGAAGCCAAGAGGGCAAGGGCAGTGAGTGCGGCGGAACCAATGGCAAAGCCCTTGCCAGTGGCTGCTGTGGTGTTGCCCAAAGCGTCAAGGGCGTCTGTGCGCTTGCGCACTTCAGGCTCCAGTTCGCTCATCTCTGCATTGCCACCTGCATTGTCGGCAATGGGACCATAGGCGTCGGTGGCAAGCGTGATGCCAAGAGTGGAGAGCATTCCAACAGCTGCAATGCCTATGCCATAAAGGCCATGCGACATGCTCAATGAAGTCATGCTAAGATCGAAACCATTGGCGCATAGGTAGCTCAACATGATGGCGATAGAGATAGTAACCACTGGAATCATGGTGGAAATCATACCAGTGCCTATGCCTTTGATGATAACAGTGGCGGCACCTGTCTGAGAGGCTTCTGCTATTTTCTGTGTTGGTTTGTATGAATGAGAGGTGTAGAATTCTGTTCCTTGGCCGATTATCACACCTGCGATAAGACCAGTGATGACGGAGAATGAAACACCAAGCCAATTCTCTATACCTAAGAAATACAAAATTGCGAATGAGGCTACCGCAATGAGGATGGCGGACACATTGGTGCCTATGCCAAGTGAATGAAGAAGGTCTTTCATTGTGGCTCCTTCTTTCGTCCGAACAAGGAAAATGCCTATCAGCGAGAGGAATATGCCCACGGCAGCTATGATCATTGGGGCGATAACTGCCCTCATCTGCATGTCGGGGTTCATTGCAAAGGCAGTGGCTCCCAATGCAGCCGTTGACAGGATGCTGCCGCAATAGCTCTCGTAAAGGTCGGCACCCATGCCGGCTACGTCACCCACATTGTCGCCCACGTTGTCGGCGATGGTGGCAGGGTTGCGGGGGTCATCTTCAGGGATGTTGGCTTCCACTTTTCCTACCAAGTCGGCACCCACGTCGGCTGCCTTGGTGTAGATACCACCACCAACACGGGCAAACAAAGCCTGGGTGGAGGCACCCATGCCGAAGGTAAGCATCGTAGTGGTGATAATGATAAGCATCTTTGGATTGCCCTCGTAGAAAGCGCTAAGAATAAGGAACCACAGGGCGATGTCGAGAAGGCCGAGACCCACGACGACAAGACCCATCACGGCACCACTACGGAAAGCAACGCGAAGACCTTGGTCCATGCTCCTGCGAGCTGCATTGGCAGTGCGGGCAGAGGCGTAGGTGGCGGTCTTCATGCCGAAGAATCCAGCCAAACCGCTGAAAAAACCACCTGTTAGGAAGGCGAATGGAACCCAAGGATTTTGAACTCCAAGCACGTATGCCATGAAGGCGAATATCAATGCAAGTACAATGAACACTATCAACACAACACGATATTGTTGCTTCAGATATGCCATCGCACCCTTGCGAACATATTCGGCAATTTCTGCCATACGTGGTGTGCCTTCTTCTTCACGCATCATCTGCTTGAAGAAATACCATGCCATTCCCAATGCGCACACCGAGGCAATGGGAACAAGCCAAAATACTGCAGGAATGTTCATGAAAGTATGTGTTAAAAATTCAACGTTTCCGTTTTTCTGTATGAGCAATGAATACTCGTTTGGCATTTGCCTGCGAGGGAAAAGAGTGGGTTGGTGCCAAACTTTTCACTTTTTCACGCAAAATTACATCAAATTGTCAATAAAATAGTGCATGTTGTGGTAATTTTTGTTAATAAGTGTATTTTTTACGTCTTTATGCACTATATATGTACCTGAATGCTATTTTATTTAGGTGTAAAAATGCTAAAAGGGGTCAAATACCATGTTTGTGGTATGCGAAATGCCTTTGTCGTGTGATTTCATACCTCGTTCTTTAGCCTTACCTTTGCACCCGTCATCCAGACTTTTCTTATTCTTCCATTTTTGGCAGATTGGCGACGATGGATGGCGATAAAAAAGAAATTTCAAATAATCAATCATAAAGAAAGGAAAAAGTCATGAGCAAGAACAAGTATCGTTTTGAAACTCTACAATTACATGTAGGACAAGAACAGGCAGACCCCGTGACAGACGCAAGAGCCGTGCCCATCTACCAGACGACCTCGTATGTGTTCCGCAACTCGCAGCACGCCGCTGACAGGTTCGGACTGAGAGACGCAGGCAACATCTATGGCAGGCTTACCAACTCTACACAGGGCGTGTTCGAGGACAGAGTGGCGGCACTCGAAGGCGGTGTGGCTGGACTGGCAGTGGCGTCTGGAGCAGCAGCTATCACATACTCATTGCAAAACATCCTGCTGCCTGGCGACCACATCGTGGCTGCAGACAACCTCTATGGAGGTACTTTCAACCTCATCACACATACGCTGGCAAGCCAAGGTATTAAGAACACAATTGTGAATGTTGCTGACTTCGATGCTGTGGAGAAGGCTATAAAGAACGAGACAAAGGCAATTTATGCAGAGACTTTCGGAAATCCAAACTCAGACGTTACTAATATTGCAAAACTGGCTGAAATAGCTCACAGTCACAATATTCCACTGATAATCGACAACACCTTCGGCACTCCTTACCTTATCAGACCAATCGAGCATGGAGCAGACATCGTGGTGCATTCGGCAACCAAATTCATTGGTGGACATGGCAGTTCGCTCGGCGGTGTCATTGTGGATGGTGGCAGTTTTGACTGGAAGGCAAATGCCGACAAGTTCCCAACACTCGCAAAGCCAGACCCAAGTTATCACGGAGCCGTATTCGCCGATGTAGCAGGACCAGCTGCCTTCGTGACTCGCATACGTGCCGTCATACTCAGGGATACGGGTGCTGCCATCAGCCCGTTCAATGCCTGGATTCTGCTGCAAGGCTTGGAGACGCTGAGCCTGCGTGTGGAGCGCCATGTGCAAAACACTCTGAAGATCGTAGATTACCTCACTAAACATCCAAAGGTGGCGAAGGTGAACCATCCTGCCGTGGCAACTCATCCAGACCACGAACTCTACACACAACTCTATCCCAATGGGGCTGGCTCCATCTTTACCTTTGAAATCAAGGGTGGACAGGAAGAAGCTTGGAAATTCATCGACAACCTAAGGATTTTCTCGTTGCTCGCCAATGTGGCTGACGTGAAGTCGCTTGTAATCCATCCTGCCACTACAACCCATTCGCAAATGTCAGAAGAGGAACTGCAACAGCAGCATATTTACCCCTCAACCATCCGTCTGAGCATCGGAATAGAAAACATCGAAGACTTGATAGAGGCTCTCGACGATGCTTTCAATGCAATCTGAAATGCGCAAGTATTACAGTCTAAACACAGAAATACAGTCTTTTATAAATAGAAAACAACACATCTTAACTTAACACATTAAAAAGAAAATCATCATGACGAAAATAGCAAAAAAACTCACAAATCTCATAGGAAATACCCCATTGCTCGAACTTGCAGGTTTTTCAGCAGAAAAAGGTCTTGAAATACCAATCGTGGCAAAAGTGGAATACTTCAACCCAGGAGGGAGCGTGAAGGACAGGATAGCACTTGCCATGATAGAGGACGCCGAGAAAAAAGGTTTGCTCAAGCCAGGTGCAACAATTATCGAACCTACAAGCGGAAACACTGGCGTTGGACTTGCTCTCGTGTCGGCTGTGAAAGGTTACAAACTAATCCTCACCATGCCGGAGACGATGAGTGTGGAAAGGCGCAACCTCGTGAAGGCTTATGGCGCTGAAGTGAGGCTGACAAGTGGGAAGGAAGGCATGCCAGGTGCCATCAAAGCTGCACAAGCTCTGAGAGATTCCATACCAGGAAGCATCATCCTGCAGCAGTTTGAAAACGCTTCGAATCCAGAAAAACACTATCTTACTACAGGAAAGGAAATATGGGAAGACACCGACGGACAAGTTGACATCTTCGTGGCTGGCGTAGGCACAGGCGGCACAGTGTCGGGTATCGGCAAAAGACTGAAGGAACTGAACCCGAATGTGAAAATCGTGGCTGTGGAACCTCTTTCGTCGCCCGTGCTCAATGGAGGCCAGAGCGGTCCTCACAAGATACAGGGAATAGGTGCTGGCTTCGTGCCAAAGACCTACGATGCCAACGTGGTGGACGAGGTTGTTGATGTCAGCAACGACGATGCCATCCGCACGGGAAGACTTCTCGCAAAGCATGATGGATTGTTGGTGGGCATATCTTCAGGAGCCGCCGCTTTTGCCGCTGCTCAAGTGGCTGCACGTCCGGAAAATGCTGGAAAGAAAGTGGTGGTGCTGCTGCCCGACACGGGTGAGAGGTATCTGTCCACTGTGCTCTATGCTTTCGACGAGTATCCTCTTTGATGTTCCATAATTGATGTTAAAAAGATTCCGGGAGACATCCATGCATGCCTCCTGGAATTATAGCTTTGTATTGTTATGGGTGTCAACCCAATAGCGTATCGACAAGCCAGTAGGATAACATGCCGCTGATGTAGCCTACGAAGACAATCCATGTAATCTTGCGCATGTACCAGCCAAAGGTGATCTTCTCCAAACCCATCACTACAACACCGGCGGCGCTGCCTATGATGAGCATCGAACCTCCTACGCCTGCACAATATGCAAGCAACTGCCAGAATATGCCATCGACAGCCATGTCGCCTACCTCGGCTATGGGATACATGCCCATACATCCGGCTACCAAAGGCACGTTATCTACAATGCTCGACAATACACCTATCACACCGGTTACAAGGTAGTGGTTGCCACCTGAAGCGGAGTCAAGGCTCTTGCCCAACATCGTCAGCACTCCTACTTCTTCAAGACATGCCACTGCCATCAATATGCCAAGGAAGAACAATATGGTTGTCATGTCGATGTTGGCAAGAAGATGTGACACTCGTCTGGAAAAACTGTCTTTCTGCTTCACATTGCGGTAGAATATCTCGGTGGTGGTCCACAGGATGCCGAGGATGAGCAGAATGCCCATGAAAGGAGGAAGGTCTGTGAGGTAACGGAAAATGGGAACGAACATTAGACCTCCAACACCAAGAATGAAGATGACATTGCGCTGGCGACTGCTGAAAATGTTCTTGGTTGCCTGTTGGTTGTCGTTGCTTGATTTTGGCAGATTTCCTTTTAGGTAGTATTGGAGAATGAGAGCCGGTATTATCATAGAGACCAACGAAGGCAGGAAAATCTCCTTTATTACACCTTGGGTGGTTATCATTCCCTTTATCCAGAGCATGATGGTGGTGACGTCGCCGATGGGTGAGAAGGCACCACCGCTGTTGGCGGAGATGATGATGAGTGAGGCGTATATCAGACGGTCGTTGCGGTCTTGCACCAACTTCCTTAGCACCATGATCATTACGATGCTGGTGGTGAGGTTGTCGAGGATGGCGGAGAGAATGAAAGTCATGAAAGCAATGCGCCACATCAATTTGCGCTTGCTCGAAGTGGCTATCATGTCACGAACAAAGTTGAAACCGCCATTCTTGTCAACGATTTCCACTATGGTCATGGCTCCCATGAGGAAAAACAATGTCTCGCCGGTTTCTCCCAAATGATGCTTTAGGATTTCGCTCACTTTCTGAGGCAGCTCTTCCGCCAGACCAGAGATGTAACTGCCTGGGTCAAGCATGAAAAGGGTCCATGTGGCAACGCACATGAGAAGGGCGATTGCTGCTTTGTTGATTTTCAAACTGCTTTCAAAGGCGATGCAAAGATAGCCTACGGTGAAAACAAATACAATGGCTAAGGTTAATGATGTCATGATGATTTTTGAATATGGCAACAAAGGTAATACATATATGCATGGATATAATGCTTTTTTGCCGCCTAATTCACGAAAACGATTGCATGCAAAAGGACAAGAAATGCAATCTGTAAGTTTACATGGTGCGTAGAGCTTTCACTATGCCGCTCTCGAGTGCCTTTTCAAAGGTACGGTATTTGCCTGTCTGAGTGACGGCACCATCTTTCAGACGGATGATTTTGGCGTAGTATTTGCCTACTGTTCCAAAAAAGGACTCACGGTCAACAAGAACGTCGAAGCGTTTCTTTTCTCTTAGCCATGTCTGTGCCAGTGCTAAGGTGGGGGCAGCATATACTTGGTGGCGGGCGTCCTTGTCGTGGCTTGGATTGTTCCATGAGGTGACTTCGTCTTCGCCGACGGTCTTCAATGTTCCATCCACGTCATAATAACTTGTCACAGGTTCGTTGAAACGACGCTTGCGCAGCCAGCGTGCTGTCTCTCTTGAGGCTATTTTCAGTTCACAGTTCATAGCTAACTATTTAGGACTTTCTTCTTTTGGTTGTTCTGTTTCCGCTTTAGGCTTGGTGTTAGACAGCATGTCCACAAAATACTTGATGTCGGCTTTGAGTCGTTGGTATTGGGGAGCCTTCTTGAAACCAGTGTTCTTCTTGAGCATGGAGGTCACACTTTCCACACTATGTTGGTAGCAAGAAAGTTCATTCCGCATTTGGGTGAAATGGAGGGCTTTTCGCTGTATCTCGTTTTCACGCTCACGCCTTAGGCGTTCACATACCTTGCCAAGCATGGGCGACACCACGTTGTCGAAGAGATGGTGTCCTTGTATATATAAATATGTCTCGTCGGCATTGACCCCTAAGACTTTAAGTTCCTCCTTGAGCGACATGTACGACTCTTTGGCATCGGGGTTCTCCTTTTGTAGTTGCATCACTTTTCTCCCCACCTTGTGGCGCACATTCGAGATGATGGGACCTGCATTTGCTAATGTGAAATGTCCTGTTTCTATCACCTTGTTGAAGTCAGAAATGGAAAAGTCGCCGTAATTGGGTGTGCGATAATACCAGATACTCCATACAAAAAGAGGGAATATGGCTTGTGAGAACAGGCGCAGGTATTCACCGAACTCGAAGATTTGGTGGTCGTTAAGCGTTGCCATCACGCATACATCGTGCAAGGATGGCGCATAGCATTGGTAGTTTTCTATGGCATAGACGTAGGTGTGGAAGATGTATGGGTTGGAGATGATGGCTTCTGAAGTTTTTGTAACGCCTTGGATGAGATAGTCGTAGTCGGCATCAACACACGCTATCATGTCTTCACCCACATGCTTGCTTATCAGGTTCATGAGCACTTGCTTCTTGCCTTTGGCAAGGTTGGTCTTGGAAGGCAGCATCACCTCGAAATAGAGAGAGTCGTTCTCGTATTCACCCAACACGCTTCGCCAAAAGAATATGTCGTCGTAGCTTTCCACATATGCTACGATGCGGCGGCGCGCCGTCTTGGCATTCAGCTTGTTGGCGGCGTTGAAGTAGTCGGAGGTGAGGTTGTCTCGTAAGCGCTTGCCCATTAGTGTGGGATTCGTGAAGTTTGAGGGAATGGTGATGCTTGGCTGTCGTTCAGAAACCGTCGGTGATGTCCGAAACCTCTGTCACATGGTCTATCCATCCGTTCATGATGACGGCGGGTGAGTGTGTGGTCAGTATGATCTGCACGTTGGGATTCAGTTCGAGCACCATGTCGATGAGGCGCTTCTGCCATTCTATGTGAAGGCTCACTTCCGGCTCGTCCATGAAGAGCACGCAGTGTTGGTTGTCCTGTATCAAAACGGTGAGCAGGATGGACAGCATCTGCTTCTCGCCACTCGACAATTGGTAAGGCACCAGGGTCTCGCCTATTTGTGCGAAGTATATTTCATTGGCTGTCCTGATGATTTTCTTGCCCGTGTCGGCGAAAAGGTCGTCCATGAGGTCTTGAAACCGTTTCTTGGGCGCTGATATCTTCTGTGCTTGCAGCGCCGCATCAGGAGCACCGGTTTGAAGCACATCGATGATGCGGTTGCCGATGTTCACTTGATAGTCCAGGTATTTTCGCTGCAATTGGAACAATTGCCAGTCAAGTTCGGTGGCAAGACTCATGTCCATCTTTGCCAAGGTGTCGAGGTTCATCAGAGGACGGTCGAAGGAACGTATCACGTCGTAACGTATCCATTTTGCCTCTTCGGGCACAACTTTCAGGTGTACACCCTTTAAGGTGTGGCTGTGATATTCTCCTCCAGCCGAAAGCCCTTTCACCACTTTGTTGATGATGGTGCTCTTGCCCTGACCGTTGGTGCCACTGAGGATGTTGACGTGTTCGTCAAGATCCCATTTGATGTGGCGTCGCCCGCTCCATAGTGAGTCTATCTCTATTTGTTGGATGTAGTCGGCGTATTTCTGCATGGTATTGTGTTTTAGCTTAATTCATTGCAAATATAAGCAAAATTTCTTTATTGTGGTATTTTGGCACCACAAAATAAGTAACTTAATGCAAAAGTTGGCTCTTTTGCAACATATAGCTCTCAGATGTAGGTTTCCAAGAACCTTACTTCACCTTCCACCTTCACCCATTCTGTGGTGGCTGGCAGGAGTATTGTCTCGCCGTTATTCAGACTTGTGGTGTTGCCGTTGTTGTCGGTGATGGTTCCTGAACCTTTCACTCCAATGAGAATGACAAAGCTATCCAAGTCGCTGTAGTCGATGGTCATAGGTTCGTCGATATCGTAAACGGCAGTAGTGAAATAGGGGGTGTTCGCAACCACCACACTCTCGTTTTTCTTGGGGGTGTAATGAGTTTTGTAGTCGGGCAGCACCGTGTAGTCGATGCTTTCCGCTGCTTCCTTGGTGTGCAACTGGCGGTAGTTGCCATTCTTGTCACGACGCTTGAAGTCGTAAATGCGATAGGTAACGTCGCTCGTCTGCTGAATCTCAACCACAAAGCAGCCTTTGCCTATGGAGTGGATGCGGCCAGCAGGAATGAAGAAGACGTCGCCTTCGGAGACAGTGTAACGCGCCAAGGCGTCGCAGATTGTGTCGTTTTCCACCATAGCCTTGTATTCATCGGGGGTGATGGGTTTCTTCAGTCCATTATAAAGATTTGCTCCGTCATCCGATTTCAACACATACCACATCTCAGCCTTGCCGTGTCCCTTTCCATGCCGGCGGGCGGTTTCGTCGTTGGGATGCACTTGGATGGAAAGGTCTTTGTGGGCATCGATGAACTTTATGAGTAGTGGAAACTCGTTGCCGAAATTGAGATAGTTATCTTTTCCAAGCAGTTGTTCCTTCATTACGGCAACCACGTCTTTGAGAGGCTTGCCGGCATACTCTCCCTCAAGCACTATCGTCTCGTTGTCGGGCAGGTCGGAGATCTCCCAACTTTCACCTACTTGCTTTTGGGCGCTTTCCAAATGCTTGAAATGCACAATTTTCTCGCCTCCCCAAAGGGTTGTCTTGAGAAGGGGTTGGAATTTCATCATTTCTTTATGCTTGTTAAAAATAACATTATATAAACATGTTTTCTGACAAGGAAAATGTCTTAGTTCTCATCCCAGAATGGCGGTGTGAAGAGAATGAGCACATTGAAAATCTCAAGACGCCCAAGGAGCATCAAGAGCGTGCAAACCCATTTTATCCACAATGGAAGACTGCTCCAAGTCAAGTCGGGACCCAATTCGTTGAGTGGCAGTCCCACATTGCTGATGCAGCTCAGCGATATTATCACCGAATTGGTCACGTCGATGCCCGCTGCCATCATCAGGGCTGTGGTTCCCAAGCAGAAGATTATGTAGATGGCGAAGAAAGCCAACAGTGTATGCACTATTGCCGACGGCATCGTCTTGCCGTTGAGCTTCACGGGAAGGACGGCACGGGGGTGCATCATCCTCACAAACTCGTTGCGTATGACTTTCAATATCATTAGTGCTCGCGAACTCTTGAAACCACCAGTGGTTGAGCCAGAGCAGGCTCCAACGAACATTAGGACGCAAAGCACCATCCAGGTGACACGAGGCCATGCTCCGACATTGTCGCAAATGATGCCTGTGGTGGTCATGAACGACACCACCTGGAATGTGGCCTTGCGGAAGGCACGCTCAAGTCCATACCCATTGCTGGTTATGAGGATGAGCATTATCATCAAGCTGCACATGACAACAAAAGTGATGAAGAACCTCGTCTCCTCATTGCGCAGAAATTCTCTCCATTTGCTACGCTCGCTTCTCTTGAACTCCTTCCAGCTATTCAACTTGCGCATGGTGACTATCATGAACAACATGGAGAAATTTATACCGGAAAGGAATTGGAAGATGATGGCGATGTATTCTATTGAGGCGTTGTTGAAGTGTGCTAAACTGTCATTATGGATGGAAAAACCTCCTGTGGCTGTGGTTGTCATGGCATAGTTGATGGCACTGAAACCATCCATGCCGGCTACGCTGTAACATAGGCCGCATGCCACTGTCAGTACGATATATACCCACCAAATGCGCATGGCGGTTGCACTTAGACGCGGATGCATCTTCGATCGTATGGGTCCTGTGGCTTCGGCGGAAAACACCTTCATTGAATTGCCCACCATGGATGGGATGATGGCTATCGTGAAAAACACGATACCCAGACCGCCTATCCATTGCGACAAAGAGCGCCAGGCAAGCATGGCATGGTGCGATTCCAATTGCGACTCCACATCGTCGAGCATCGACGCCCCCGTGGTGGTGAAGCCCGACATCGTCTCGAAGAAAGCGTTGGTGGTGATGGCTAACTGACCGCTGAAGTCGAACAACTCAAATGAACCGAAAAAACCACCAAAAAGATAGGGCAGGGAACCGAAGATGCTGAAAGTTATCCAGGTAAGTGTCACTACAATGAAGGCATCGCGCCTGTTCATCGTAGTGGTTGCATCATTGCCAATGCGCAAGAAGCAGAAACCTGCTGCAAGAGTGATTGCAAATGACAAAATGAATGGCAACGTATCTACACTCTGATAGAAAATGGCTGTTGCCACGCATAAGAACATGAACACGGCCTCCAGGAGAAGCAGTGTGCCTAAAATCTTGGAGATGAGTTTCTTGTTCAGCATCAGTTGGTGAAAAACTTTTCTATTTTCTTCAGGTTGAGGTCATAGCAGATGACCACCACTTGGTCGCCGGCTTCTATTTGTGTGCCGCCAGACACAAGCATGCCTTCCTTGCCGCGCACCAAACCGCCAATGGTGCAACCGGAAGGCAAACCCAATTCAAAGACTTTCTTCCTTGTCACCTTGGAGCCTGCTTGCGCGGTGAACTCCGCCACGTCGGCCCGCACTGAGGCAAGGAAGCCTATGTTCTGCACTTCGGCGCTGAGCATGAGCTGGTAGATGTTGCCTGCAGCAAGCATTTTCTTGTTGATGACAGTGCCTATGTCAAGGCTTTCTGCCATGCTCAGGTAGTTGGAATTGCCCATCATGGCGATGGTCTTGCGAACACCGAGTTTCTTGGCTGTGAGGCACGCCAAGATGTTCACCTCGTCATTGCCTGTCAAAGCAATGAATCCCTGGGTGTTGCTGATGTTTTCTTCTTTCAGCAGACTGATGTCACGCCCGTCGCCATGTATCACCATCACTTTGGTGTCGTCAAGCTCCTCGTTCAGACGTTCGCATTGATGCTCGTCTATCTCTATTATCTTGGTATTGATGAACGGTGGCATCAGCTTTGCCGCCCTCGCGGCGGTCTTTCCTCCACCCATGATGATGAGGTTCTTCACGTCGGCATAGTGCTCCTTCCCAACAATCTTGCGGATATACGCGATGTAATTGGTGGTGGTCATGAAATACACTATGTCGTAGAGCCGCAATTCATCATTTCCACCAGGTATGATGGTGTCGTTGCCTCGCTTGATGGCAACCACGTGGTAGGGGTCTTGAGGACCGCATAAAAGGCGGAGGGGCTTGTTTAGTATCTCGCACGTTTCGCGTAGTTTGATTCCGAGCATCACGAGAGAACCTCCATGCACGTCCCATCGCTGGCGCACCCAACTGAGTTTCAGACTCTTCACTATGGTCTCCGCAGCAAGTTTTTCAGGATGTATGATGTTGTCAATGCCCATCTGCTTGATGAGGCTGTCGTTGTCCTTGTCCACCAACTCGTAGTTCCCCACTTGCGCAACGGTCTTCTTGGCTCCTAATGCTTTTGCCATCACGCAACTGGTCATGTTAATATTCTCGTTGGGTGTGACGGCTATGAAAATGTCACATAGGTCAGCGTTTGCACTGCGCAAGGTCTTGATTTCAGTAGGCGAGCCATTGAGGGTCATCAGGTCATACTCTGCGCTTATGCTGTCGAGCTTCTCCTCGTCTTCGTCAAGAAGCACGATGTCGTGATTGCTTCGTGAGAGCAGTCGAGCAAGGTGGGAGCCGATGGCGGAAGCTCCGGCAATGATGATTCTCATAGGCTTGCTATTGTTTGCTTGATGCTGTTTACGTCGATGCCCACTATCGCCTGCAGCTCGCTAACGCTGCCATGCTCTACGAATGTGTCGGGCAATCCCAAGCGTTTGATGGTGGGATGGTGGCCATGATCCGTCATCCATTCTGTCACGGCGCTGCCAAAGCCTCCTTGGATGCATCCGTCCTCGATGGTGACAATTTTCTTAAATTTTCCTGCTATCTCTTCCAATAGCTTGGTGTCCAATGGCTTGGCAAAACGCATGTCGTAGTGTGCCACGGATGTGGGGTTTCCTTCTTCTTGCATTTCGCTGATGGCTTTTGTCACGTTGTTCCCTATAGGTCCGAGACTGAGCACTGCCACATCATTGCCTTCGAGCAGGCGTCGTCCGGTGCCGATGGCTATCTCTTCCATCGGACAACGCCAGTCTGTGCATACTCCACGCCCACGGGGATAGCGTATCACAAATGTTCCCTTGTCTGGTAGTTGGGCTGTGTACATTAGGTGACGCAGCTCGTGCTCGTCCATTGGCGACGCTATGGTGAGGTTGGGGATGGCGCGAAGGGATGCTATGTCGAATGCGCCATGGTGTGTGGGACCGTCCTCGCCAACCAATCCTGCGCGGTCGAGGCAGATTACGATGGGGAGGTTGAGAATGGCGGCATCGTGGATGATGTTGTCGTAGGCACGCTGGGCAAAGGCGCTGTAGATGTTGCAGAATGGCAACAGCCCGTCCTTTGCCATGCCCGCGGAGAATGTCACGGCGTGACCTTCTGCAATACCCACGTCGAATGTGCGCTTTGGCATCTCTTTCATCATGATGTTGAGGGAGCATCCGGAAGGCATGGCTGGTGTGACACCCACTATGCGCTTGTTGCTCTTTGCCAATTCCAGCAGCGTGTGGCCGAAGACATCTTGATATTTTGGAGGAAGACCGCTGTTGTCGCTCACAAGACGCTCGCCGGTATCTACGTCGAATTTGCCGGGGGCGTGCCACTCGCATGCGTTGTCTTCAGCGGGCTTGTAGCCCCTGCCTTTCACTGTGTGAAGGTGAAGCATCTTCGGTCCGGTCATCTTCTTCAACTGGCGCAGGATGCGTACAAGTTCTTTGATGTCGTGACCATCTACAGGTCCGAAATATCGTATGTTCATACCCTCAAACACGTTCTGCTGGTGGCTGATGGCAGACTTCATGGCGTTGGTAAAACGAATAAGGCCATGGCGTCTTTGGTCGTTGAGCAATCCCTTGCGCTTCATCCATTCAGCTACGCGGTAGCGCATGTTGTTGTAAGTTTCGCTGGTGCTCAGGCGCAAAAGATATTGTTTCATGCCTCCCACGGAATGGTCAATGCTCATGTTGTTGTCATTCAGGATGATGAGCATGTTGTTTGGGGTTGATGAGACATTGTTGATGCCTTCGAAAGCAAGACCGCCGCTCATGGCTCCATCGCCAATCACTGCCACCACCTTGTGCTTGCTGTTGGTGAGTTTTGCGGCAACTGCCATGCCCAAGGCTGCAGAGATGGAGTTGGAGGCATGACCACAGGTGAAGGTGTCGTATTCACTTTCTTGTGGCGAGGGGAATGGTTTCAGACCGTGAAACTTGCGGTTTGTGCAGAACAAGTCACGACGACCGGTGAGTATCTTGTGGCCGTAGGCTTGGTGGCCTACGTCCCACACAATACGGTCGTCGGGGGTGTTATAGACATAGTGCAACGCCACCGTCAGCTCCACCACGCCAAGACTTGAGGCAAGATGGCCAGGATTTACCGACAATTCGTTGATGATGTCGTCGCGCAGCTCTTCGCATAGTTGGGGCAACTGCTCCACTTTTAGCCGACGAAGGTCTGCAGGGGTTTGTATCTTGTTGAGTATGCTATAATTTCCTTTTCCCATGTTGTTTATTCATAGGCAGGGTGTGCGTGTATGCTCACTCTGTGTGCATTTCAAATGGCAAAAATACAAATTTATTGGATATTTACAAAACATTTGAGCATAAATCGCTTGTTTTATCCACGAAAACAAAATGGCATGAATATCAGCCGTTACAAACGATAAAGCAGAAAAGCATTCCAAAATTTGAATGTCACGAAAAAAATACCTATCTTCGCACCTACAAACAATATTAATTGGATAAATACAATAAAAGCATATTGACATGAAAAAAACACTTTTCCTTTTTGTGGCCGCATTATTTTCACTTGGTGCGTCCGCACAGAATGGCGGGGGAGGCATCACTGCCGACATGCTCAGGCAGATAGAGAAGTCGCAGGCAAGCAGTCCTTCCGACAAGGCTCTCTTTAATGCCATAGCTGCCAATTCCATTGACGACCTTGCCAAGAATTTTGCCAATAATGGCTATGTGGATTCTTATTTCAGCCATGAAACCAAGAGTCAGTCCATACACAACCAGAAAAGCAGTGGCAG
Source organism: uncultured Prevotellaceae bacterium (assembly GCA_900315745.1). GTDB lineage: Bacteria > Bacteroidota > Bacteroidia > Bacteroidales > Bacteroidaceae > Prevotella. The sequence continues at coordinate 11,755 of ONAG01000018.1, read as the reverse complement.
ATGCTGGATGTTCAGTGGACTGAATGTGTTGAGGGCAAACTTCGCAAAAAAACACAATGATTCCATCAACGTGGAGTTCTCACAGGCTTATCTCTTCTTCTACGACCAGTTGGAAAAGGCAAACCTCATGCTGCAAGGGGTCATAGACAATGCTGCAAAACCCATGGAGGACCAAATGGTAAGAATGCTTTTCAAGAGTCCCATAGGGGATGGCGGCACATTCTGCGGTGTTGCCGACCTGGCGGAGAAATATGGTCTTGTGCCAATGTCTGTGCAACCAGAAACATATTCGGCAGACAACACAAGTCGCATGTCGAGAATCATTGACTCCAAATTGCGTGAGTATGGCCTGGAATTGCGCAAGATGGTGGCTGACAAGAAAAAGGCAAAGGCAATCAACGACAGAAAGACGGAGATGCTTGCCACCATCTATCATATCCTTGCCATCACATTGGGAGAACCCGTGAAATCATTTGATTATGCCTTTGTTGACAAGAAGGGAAAGGCATTGGGGGCACCAAAACATTATACTCCAATGGAGTTTTTCAAGGAAACAGTGGGCGATGCTCTCAATGGCTCGTTCATAATGGTGATGAACGACCCAAGAAGACCTTTCTACAAGACATACGAGGTGGAATGGGACAGACACACCTATGACGGGCACAACTGGAAATACATCAACCTGCCAATGGATGACATAGAGCAGTTGGCAATCACCTCCATCAAGGATGGCACAAAACTGTATTCCTCCTACGACGTGGGCAAGCAGTTCGACAGGAAAAATGGTTTCCTCGACACCGACATTTATGATTACGAATCGCTCTTTGGAACATCTTTCTCCATGGACAAGGCGCAGCGCATCATGACTTTCGACAGTGGCTCCACTCATGCCATGACTCTCACGGCTGTGGATCTTGACGAGAATGGAAAGGCAAAAAAATGGAAGGTGGAGAACAGCTGGGGAAGCACTTCTGGACAAAAGGGGTGCCTTGTCATGACCGACCGCTGGTTCCGTGAATACATGTTCCGTCTCGTGGTCGATAAGAAATATGTGCCGGAAAACATATTGGAGATGGAGAAAATCACTCCTGTTATGGTGACTCCCGACGACCCTCTCTTCATGGAAGACGAATAACTTGAAAAGAGACCAAGATAATTAGGGCGTGTCAAATTGCAACTTTTGACACGCCCTAATTGTTGGTATTTCTGAAAGTCTGTCTTTAGTTGTTATAGCAATCAAAGATTTTGTTTATGTCGTCTCTTGACATCTTCGGCGTTACAAAACTAACCAATGTGACTACAACGAAACCGCCCACCATGGCGATGGCACCACAGTTGATGGGGTTGATGGGGTTGCCTATCAGCATGTTGATGACCGTAAGGCCCACACCCCAGACAAAACATGCCCATACCGAGGCGGGTGTGACGCCACGCCAGTAGAGACCGAGCATGAATGGTGCAAGGAAAGCTCCTGCCAAGGCTCCCCATGAAATGCCCATCAGCTGTGCTATGAAGGTGGGTGGGTTGAGCGCAATCATGAGCGACAGGGCAATGAAGAACACTATGAGCACCCGCATCACCACTACCTTGCGACGCTCAATCTTCTCTGACACCATGTCGTCGATGCTGCCTTCTGTCACCTCGCCAGGCAGCGACTTCTTGTCGCGATAGATGAGGTCGAGCGTCATCGTCGAGGATGAAGTGAGCACCAATGAGGCTAATGTGGACATGGAGGCGGAGAGCACAAGCAGAACCACAAGGGCTATGAGGATGTCGGGCAGGGTGACAAGCATCGATGGGATGATGGAATCGAAGTCAAGGCGGCCATTGGGTAGCATTGGAGGCGTGCCGAAGAGACGGCCGAAGCCACCGAGGAAATAGCAGCCGCCTGCCACGATGAGTGCAAAGATGGTGGAGATGATGGTGCCGCGACGGATGGCATCCTCGTCGGTGATGGAATAGAACTTGCCCACCATTTGTGGAAGTCCCCATGTGCCCAAAGAGGTGAGAACGACAACACCTAACAGATTCCAGGGGTCGGGACCGAATAGTGAGGCGAAACCGCCATTTACGGCGGCGTTGTCGTCGCTCGGAAGCACCGACATCTTGTCTATTGCCGCAACAAGACCTCCTTGTGAGTTGAGCACTGCCAAAATCACCACTATGATGCCGAAGAGCATTATGATGCCTTGCACGAAGTCGTTCATGGCTGTTGCCTTGTATCCGCCAAGGATGACATAGAAGGCGGTGAGGATTGCCATGATTACCACACAATATTCATAGGGGATGCCGAAGCCCATCTCAAAGAGTGTGGAGATGCCTTTATAAACACCTGCTGTGTAGGGAATGAGAAACACGAAGGCTATGACGGATGCCACCACGCGAAGCCACTCGTTTCTGTAACGGGTGCCAAAGAAATCGGGCATGGTGCGACTCTCGATGTGCTGCGTCATCAACTTGGTGCGCCTGCCAAGGAGCACCCACGCCAATAGGGAGCCTATGATGGCATTGCCCACGCCTATCCATGACGCCGACATGCCGTATTTCCATCCGAACTGGCCGGCATAGCCAACAAACACTACTGCCGAGAAATAACTGGTGCCATAGGCGAACGCCGTGAGCCAAGGACCCACAGACCTGCCGCCCAACACAAATCCTTCTACTGTTCCCGCTTGCTTGCGTGAGTAGATGCCCACGCCCACCATCACAGCAAGGAAAATGATGGTGAGTAGAATCTTGATAATCATTGAATGATTGTATTGATGATGGATTATAAATTTAGAGTTCCTAATTAAAATGCCACTTGTACTTGGGCTTGCAACCAGTTGTAGTTATCGCCAAAGTTGCAGAAGGCTCGTGTGTATTGCAGTTGCAGACGGCATTTCTTGAAAAACCAATATTGAATGCCACCAGTCAAGTTGGTCTGGTAGTAGTCCATGTCGGTGTTGCGGTTGTAATAGTCGGCTGAGGCCACAATGTCCAAATCTTTTGCCACAGGGATGGAGGAGGTGACATAGCCGCCATAACTTCCCACGTCGCCATCCTTGCCACCGAGGTATTCCGCCCTGACATTCAAGTCCTTGCTCTTCCACTCTGCACCAAAGCTCACGCGGTCGCGGCGGTAGTCGTCGCCAAGAGCAACACTTGGATTCCATGCAGCAGTGCCTACTGCGTGGCCACGGCCTTTCTGTGCCGAACCTACAATGCGCAGGTGCTCTATGGGCTTGTATTCCAGTTTCACAATGACATCCTTGTCGGAGTTGCCATCCTTGCGGTTGATGCCTTGGCCGTTCATCAGTGCCAGTTCGTAATGCAGCTTGTTGTCGAAAAGGTCGCCATAGAGCATCAAACCTAAGTCACGGCCATAGTTCACACCGTTGAGTGGGTCGGGACCTTCTCCTGCAAGATAGAGCACGGCTTGTGAATAGACGTCTATCAATTCAAGAGCGGTGGGCGAAAGGGGGTTCTCCATGCTGTAGCTGTGCTTGAACTGTCCCAGGCGCACATTCACCGAGTTGTCGTTGGAGAAACGATAGTCGAGGTAATATTCTTGCACCACGCTCGAAAAGTCGTGCATGAACAGGAATGAGAAACGGTCTGTCACACGGGCTTTTGCCCAGAACAGGGTGCGTTTCAGATTGAATGTGCTGGTAGTCCCTGCGATGTCGTCGTAGGAATAGCCTCCTTGGGCATAGCCGTGCAGTTCTATGCGGCTGGTCAATTCTTTCATCCAGTCGGTCGTCTGGTTGTTGGCTTGTTGGGCTATGACAGTCGTAGGAATGATGGTGGCTATAGCCATGGTAAGTAGTGTGGTTTTGACTCCTTTTGCCTTCATTTTCTTGTTTTTGATTGGCTTTTTGTTTTGGAAATAATGATGTCAACAATGTTTTTAGGCTGCAAAGGTAAGTCAATAATATCGAAAACCATGCAAAATGTCGCACTTTTTGTAAAAAGTGAAACAATTTGCATGGTTTTGGCGACAAATCCAAACGCAATGTGCGTTAATGTGGTGTTTCTGTCAATAACCTGGATTCTGTGTCAGTTGGTTGTTCAGGCTGATGGCTCTTCCAGGGATGGGGAATACAGTAGTGTAAGCATTGTCCTCGCCATTGAGTTGCGGGCGCATGTCGTATGGCAGGTGAAATTGTCCGAAGCGTATCAGGTCTTGTCGCCGCCAGCCTTCCCATTGCAGTTCCATGAGCCTCTCTTCGAGTATGTTTTTCAAGGTCGCCTTCCTCCATCCCATATCCACACGGTTGCGAACGGCGTTGAGTTCTGTGTCGCCGTCTTCTCCATTGCGTATCTTTGCTTCTGATTTCATCAGCAGTACGTCGGCATATCTGAAAAGAACGATGTCGTTGTCCTGCAACTTCCCATCGGAGTAGGCGGTGCGGTCCAACTCATATTTTTTCATGCGCGCCCCGGCTGTCTTTTCAAATGGTGTGTCTGTAAGATCGACCGATATTTCCAAAGGATAATATACCAAAGGTTCGCCATTGTCGAGATAAACCATATTGTTGTTAATGTAGAGTGTGTCTGAGAAGAAGTTCATTTCATAGCGTTTGTCCTGATGATTGGTGCCATAACCGTATGTCTCCACTGCGCTCAAGGTGGCAGAGGTTCCATTTTCTGCTGCCATGCCTATTGCATTGCCGTGGTTGTTGTGGCGAGAGCGGAAGAGGTAATGGAATTCGTTGGAATAGAGAATCTTGTCCATGGGTATGGTGAAGATGTTCTCTTTCGACTCTTCATTATAGACGGCGAAATTATTTTCGTAATTATTTTCAAGTTTGTAGCCTGCAATAGTGAGTTGGTCGCAGTAGTATATGCATGCTTCCCAGGCGTTCAACATCTCTCCATCGCATTCGAGCAGAAGCCTGCCACCATCGGGGCGCTCGTCGTCGGTCCAGTCGTCGTCGGTCCATATCTGGGCATTAAGTGCCATCTTTGCCAGGACAAACCATGCCACATGGCGTGTCATGCGACCATAATAGTCGCCCTCTGTGTTGCTGCGTTCGTCGGCAAGGGCGGGCAATATTTCTTGAAACTCGTCCCACACATTATGAAATAATGTGCTGCGACTCACTTGCTTGGCTTCTCTCATGGATGTGCTCGAAGAGGTCACGTAAGGCACACGGCCAAACATGTCGAGCAGATAGTAATAATAGAGTGCCCTGATGCCTCTTACTTCTGCCTTTATTGCTTCGAGGCTATACTCGTCGAGCAGGTAATAATATTTGTTTATGTGATCCAATGATTGGTTGCACATCACAATCACTTTGTAAAGATAGTTCCATGAGTCTCCAATTGGCTGCATGCTGGGGGAAAACATGTGGTAGTAGAGGCATTTCCATAAACCGCCGTCATACCAATCGACACCACGGGTGGGCAGAATGGCTTCGTCGCTGGAGAATGTGTTCAAGTCGTAAATGCCGTGGGTCGTGCCCTGCAGCCCCTCACCCTTCTTGTTGCCTCCGATGTTGTTGTATAGGTTGAACAAGGTGTTGAGTACGAGTCCTTCAGCAGTGCTGAAGGCTTCTTTTTCGTCTATGCGGTCTCTTGGATTTTCGTCAAGGCATGAACCGAGTGTTGATGCCAGAATGCAGAAAATGGCAAGTCGAAGAACTATTGTTTTATGCAAGTGTTTCATTAGTCGATGTGTTGTGGGTTAGAAGGAAATGCTTACGCCAAGTGAATAAGTGCGGTAGGGTGGGTAACTTCGCTTGTCGTCGATGCCGAGAGTGTTGCTCACCACATAACTGTTTATCATCGGTGTCAGACCGCTGTAGGATGTGATGGTGCCTAAGTTGTTGATGCTTAGCGCTACTCTTAGTTGGCTTACATAGCGTGTGTAGCGTTGGATGGGAACATTCCAGCCCACAGTGAGGTAGTCGAAGTTGAGATAGTCGCCACGTTCAAGCCAATAGTCGGTTGGTGTCTGGTCGTTTATCATCTTGTTAGGTGCTTCTTTCATAACGTTGTAGTCGGGGAAAGATGCCATGTTCATGTAGGTCAGTGATGTTCCATTGTATATCTTGTGTCCGAAGGCGCCATTCATCTGCAGCGAGATGTCAAAGTCTTTGTAGCGGAAGCTTATGTTTGAACCAAGTGTCCATTTTGGGGTGGCTTGTCCGGCTATATATCTGTCGTTGGTTGGATCTTCCAGTCCGTCATGGTCGATGTCTTCCAGTCCGTACGATAAAGTCCCGTCGCTTCTTTCTGACAAACCAGTGCAGTGGGGCAGGTAGAATACGCCCAAAGGCTGGCCTACTATCTGATAGACGATGTCGCTGTTGGTTCCGTGGAATCCTGCGCCATCAAGTGAGGATATGCCAGTTATCTCGTTGGCGGTCATGTATTCTCCTTTGTAATTGCCCGAGAGGGATATCAGCTTGTTTTGCTGGCGTGAGAGGTTCATGTTTATGTTCAGCTGTATGTCTCTTGTCTCGATGGGGGTGATGCCAAATCCCAACTCGAATCCTTGGTTGCTCATGGAGCCCAGGTTGGCAAGGAGCTTGTCGTAGGCGAATGGTGGCACGCTCACGTCGTAGAGGTATAGCATGTCGTGGGTCTTTGAGTAATAGTATTCGGCTGTCAGCACAATCCTGTTGTTCCACAAGCCCATGTCCATACCTACATTGAATGTTCCGCGTGTCTCCCATTTCAGGTCGGGGTTTGCATTGCTCGCGTATCCGAGTGTGACAGCGGTTGTGCCAGCCACTGGTATAATGCCGTTGGGCATGAACATCTGCAAAGAGTTGTATGAGTCGATACCTCCGAGGTTGCCAGAGATACCGCAACCTAAGCGCAGTTTCAGCTGGCTTATCTCATTGATGTTTCTCATGAATTCTTCTGCCTTCACATCCCATTCGGCAGAGAGTGAGGGGAAGTATCCCCAGCGGTTGTTCTTGCCCACCTTGCTGCTGCCGTCGGCGCGCATGGTAAGACCAAAGGTGTAGCGGTGCATGAGCATGAATTTCACACTTCCCATAAGGGATGCCAACGACGGGCGCTCATAGCCGGAACCTGTTCCTCCGTATGGACGCAGCGAACCGGCTTGCAGGTTGTCGTAGCCGAAACTGTTGGTGGAGAATCCTTTCACGGTGGTGTAGAATCTCGTTATCTTGCTTTGCTGGTATTCGGCAAGTCCTGACAGTTCGATGCGGTGTTCTGAGTCCCAGTCCCACCAATAGTCCAAAGTGAGGTTGCCAAGCCAGTCCTCACTCTTGCGCTCGCCACGGAATGCCTGACCTTGTCCCCACACCCATGTGGGCAGATATTGGGCTTGCTCGGTACTCGTGAATGAATACGAGCCGAAGATGCCCAGGCGGAGGTTTGGCCAGATGTCGTATCCTAACTTGATATGCGTATTGAAGTTCAGGTGCCTCTCATGGTCTTGCTCTTTAAGCAGCGCCATGGGGTTGCAGACTTGCGATGCCGTGGAGTTCTTGGGCCATCCATCCTCTTGTGCATGGCGGTCGGAGAAGGTGGGGTTTTGTGCTGCTGCAGAGTAGAAGAGTTTCTGCTCGTCGAAGATGTCTTCGTTGCGTTGTGACGATCCATAGACGCCAAGATCTACTTTGAGCTTGTCGTCGAAAGCTTTCTGCGATATGTCAAGCTTTGAGACGAATGTCTTGAATTTGTTCGGGCGCATCACGGTGTTGTGGTCCAGCAGACCGATGGAGGCACGGTAGTTGCTGTTGTCCGAACCGCCACCGAATGCCACGTGATGGTTGTGTACCATTCCCGTGCGTGTTATGGCTTTTGGGAAGTTGGTGTCAAAACCTCCATCGAAGTAATCTGTATTTATGGCCTTTGCCGCATTGATGTATCCGGTGCGGTCGAGCATCTCTATGTTCTTGTACACCCTCTCAAATCCGAAGTTGCCGTCGTATGAGATGTGGAACTGTCCGCCATGGCCTTTCTTTGTGGTGACTTCAATGACGCCCGATGCTCCACGCGAACCATATTGTGCTGTCTCTGAGGCATTCTTGAGGATGGTGAAGCTTTCGATGTCGGCGGGGTAGATTGACGACAATGTTCCCAAGTCGGCTGACACTCCGTCGATGATGACGAGAGGGTCGTTGCCGCCTGTGAGTGATGTGGTGCCTCGCACACGCACGCTGCTGAGCATTGCCATGTGGTTGTCGCTTTTCGACACTTGCACACCGGCTGCCTGACCGCTGAGGGCGCTCAATGAATTGGTCACCAAACCTTTGTTCATGCGGTCTTCGGTCACTTTGTCGGTGGAACCGTCAAGGAGCAGGGTGTTCTTCTCATATAATAATGTAGTGGTGTCTGCCTTTTCCTTTATGGTCTTTGTCTTGGTTCTCGACTTTGTCGGCGTGTCTATTATCAGTGGCACGTCGCGCTGTGCCGTTGCTGAAAGTGATGCCATGCAAAGCATTGCAGCCACGTAGGCTTTTATCATTCCTGTGGTTCTCATCAGTTGGCTAATAGTTTTTCTAATTGTTTATTTTAAGGTTTTGTGTTTTATCATGATGTCGGACATGCCGTCACCTGAAGGCTTTTTCCATTACCTCGCTCAGAAGGAATGCCTTATGGCAGTCAAGGCATGCCATGTATCTGTTGATGATGGGCTTGGAGTCTGCTGTTTGAGTGTGGCCGAAAATCTGGTATATTCCAGGCAGTGTTTCTGTCACAGCCACCTCGCTGTAGTCTGCCCACATCGGACCTCCTGCTTTTACCCAGCCGCCACGTGCCCATCCCACTTCGGCAAGGGCTTCCATTCCTTCTCTTGTATAGTAAAGGTTGTTGATGTTCTCGGCTGTAGGCTCTCCCACGATGTCTTCGTGTTCGAGCAGCCAATAGGGAGAGATGCCTGCATGGGTGAACAGACAGTGGATGCCTTCGTATTCAGCTTCGAATGCTAACGAGAAGAGGTAGCTGTGGGAGTCGAAGATGGGCCTTACTTTCCTTTTTGTAGAGTTGGAGTAGCGGCTGCCTTCGGCTATCTCGTCGAAAAGGTCAGAGGAATAGTGCATGTCATGGTTTCCGAGCAGCATCGTGGTGGTTTGGGCGTGCGAGTCGGCGTAATCTATTATCTTGTCAAATTCTTCCCATGCATTTTCAGGGTATATCCCCTCCCTTGTGTATGGATCCACATAGTCGCCCAAGAATATTACATGAGAATGTGGCTTGTTGTCCACGGCTTCGCGCCAGAATTTGCGTCCGTGTACGTCTGGAATGATGAGCAGGTCGTTTTCTTTAGTAAATTTTTTCATGATATGACTAATTTTGAATACCCACTTGCAATTTCGTTTTGCAAATATATGAAATATAATGGAAAAAACGACCTGTTCTGTCAAATTAATGCAAGCAGGTATTCAAAAAAAGTTGTTTCCGAATGGTGTACTTGTCACCATCATCATTCGTAGTGCCTGATTCTGGTGTCTATTCCTTCTTTTTCAAGTTGGGATGGTATGCCGCTCACATCAGTAGAGCCATAATGGTATGGGAACAGAACTTTGGGCTTCACCATTTGTGCGGCATTCACCAGTTGGTCGGTGGTCATGGTGTAAGGCTGGTTGCATGGCAGAAAGGCTATGTCGATGTCTTTGATGCCTGCCATCTCTGGCACGTCCTCTGTGTCGCCGGCTATGTAGATGCGCAGTCCGTCGATGGTGAGTATGAATCCGTTGTCGCGTCCTTTTGGGTGGAATTGTGTCCGTCCTTCTGTCTTGTTGTAGGCTGGCACTGCATCCACTTTTATTATTTCACTGATTTCTCGTGTATCGCCATTTGCCATCACCTCTCCTTCTCCGAGCATGTCGGCGCATCTCTGGTTGGTCACGATTTTTGTGGTTTCAGCTTTCAGCAGTGCGAGTGTGTTCTTGTCGAAATGGTCGCCATGCTCGTGGGTGACGAAGATATAGTCCGACTTTGGCATTACGGCGTAATCGGTGGTGCGTTCTCCAAGTTTTCCTACGGGGTCTATGTCTATCACCTTCCCGTCAAAGTTGATGCGGATGCTGGCATGAAGCAAGGCGGTGAAGGTGATTGTCTTCCCATTTGGTGTCATGAATGCATCCACTTCTTTTTTGTCTGTGGGCTTGTTTGCTGATTGCCATGCCAAGATGCCTCCCTTGAGGTTTGTTGCCTTGTAACCTTCTTTCGTCAGGATGTCGGCGGCTTGCCCCGACCGCCTTCCACTTCTGCAATACACTGCAATGTTCTTACTCTTGTCGAGCTGTTGCAAGGCTTTGTCTTTGAAGTCGTCTTTCTTCACGTCGATGTTTATTGCTCCATTTATATGCCCTTCAGCATATTCCTCGGCAGTGCGAACATCCACCACGAGCACGTTGCTTTGGGTGGCTAACTTTGAGAAGCCTTCCACGTCGGTCTCGTCGTATGCTGGCGCGACGCAGGCAGAAAAGGCGTTGATTCCCAATAATCCTAAAAGTAAAGTGATGATTTTTCTCATTTTTGGTATGTGTTTTTCGGTTGTTGACAAAAAAAGCAACCTGATGCGAGCTGGATGGCAATGCTCGGCTTTGTTGCGTGCCATTTTACGTATCAGGTTGCCTTTGAGTATCTTATACAAGATGGCTGATGAGTGTCTCGCGGTCGCCGGGAAGCATGTCGATGACAGGTATTTCCACCATGGTGTAGCATCCTGGTTGCTGGCGTAGGGATGCTCTTGCAACATTTACAAGCACCTGGGCTGTCAACGCGGGGTTGTTGATGCTCATGTTGAACTCCATCCTCTGGTTCTGTGTCTTTCCGCTGACTCCCTTGCGCACAAGGTTGACACCGTGTCCCATGTCTTTCACCTCATCTACCGATGGCACTGCAAAAACATGGGTCTCGTCGCTTGCGAAATATGGGTCTGCCTTTATTGCTGCCGTCACCTCTTCCAGGCTGGCTCCTTCTTCAAGTTCCACATATACCATGCGGCGGTGGATGCCTTCACCCTTGGGGATGGTCATCGACAAAGCGTTTTTCACACCTGCCTTTGACCTTACGCAGACGGAGTGTCCCATCGACATGCCTGGTCCGAAATTGGTGTAGGACAGACCTTTGGGGGCAAGGCTCTGCATGAGGGTGCGAACGATGCTGTCGCTGCCTGGATCCCAACCTGCTGCTATTACCGACACTGTTCCTGTCTCCTTGTTTATTGGCATGAGGGTGGCTCTGTAGTCGAGGATGTTGGTGTGTATGTCAAAGCTGTCAACGGTGTTGATGCCCAATGGCAGTATCTTTTTGGCGTATTCCTCGCAACTACGGGTGGGGGTGGCAAGGATTGCCACATCTACGTCCTTCAGTTCGGTGATGTCTTTCACCACTTCATAGGGTGCCAGTTCTGCCGGCTTGCCTTCGGCACCATTGCGGCGCACTATTCCTGCTATCTCAAAGTCCTCGGCGGCTTCAAGTGCCTCAACTGTAAATTTTCCGATGTTGCCATAGCCCACAACTGCTGCTCTGATTTTCTTGGTCATGCTTAAAATGTTGTTTTGTGATATTTGGTTGTTGTTTTGTCGATTTCGGTTGCAAAATTACAGTATTTTGAGAATATTACTATCTTTTTGCTAATTTTTCTTTGGTTTTTATAGATTTTTTTGATGTTTATCTGCGTTTTTCGCTTCTGCCTGCATTGGCTGAAAGATAGTAGTGAAGCAACTTTATTATATAAAAAGGGGGTGTGTCAAAATAGGCATGCCCTCTTATTTGTTAAAAAATGCTCAAAGGCCGAACTTTCCCAAGCTCGGCCTTTGTTATGTCGTAAAGATTTCAT
>ONAG01000114.1 GCA_900315745.1 uncultured Prevotellaceae bacterium | reverse complement strand
GGGAGAGTAGGTCGCCGCCCCCTTTTCGAGGGACTTTGGTTCCCTGTCATGAGCCCCGCGTGTCTGAGAGACGCGCGGGGCCTTTTTTTGCCCCTGCGGCAGGTGGCTAATGATGCTTTTGTATATACGAATCCCATCTTTTCATAGATGATGTTTTTAGTTTTCCCTTATAGTTTTTTGTAGATTCTAAAAAAATCATTATGTTTGCAGATGAAAATGCTGCTATGGAGAAGATGCTTCTTATGGCTCGGCAGGATTGGTCATTGTCGAGGGTTCGGTGTGCAGTCGCCTACCGATTATAGGTTCGTGCGAAATGTTATCATTGAGAAAGCTCCATATTACAAGTATGAGATTCTTGATCATGATTACCCCAAACTCGATACAGTAACGAAAAAAATGTGCAAACTTCTTTTTCGCCTGTCCAATTATTGTCAACCAAGACAATATATCGACTTTGGACAGAACAATATTAAGGTGTTTGCAGCATATGCTAAAGCAGGATGCAACAAGGCAAAACTGACTTCAGGTGATGCCTTCGTTTTTAATGATTCTTTACAGACACCTTTCTTGGTTCGTCTTTCCTGCCGTAATGCTACGCGTGAGCTGCTCCAGCGGCTATTGAATTTGTCATCTACTGACTCGATTTTCGTTGTTGAGGGCATCAAGGAGAATAAAGAGGCAAAATCCTTATGGCAATGGATAAAGTTTCACGATATGGTCACAGTAACTTATGATTTATATTATTGTGGCATAATAATTACAGCCAAACGACGTTATAAAAAAAATTATATAATAAACTTTTAAATCAGAGACTATGAAAATAACAAAAGTCTATACAAAAACAGGTGACGAGGGTTTGACTTCTCTTGTTGGTGGATACCGAGTTAGCAAAACCAATGCACGTATAGAGGCATATGGCACTGTCGATGAGTTAAGTGCCAATTTGGGAGTCCTCGCATCCTACATGAAAGATGGCGATGACAAGACTTTGATTATACGCACACAAAGAAATCTTTTCACTATTGGTTCCAATCTCGCTACGGACAAGTCGAAGATGAAAGTGGCAACATCATACACGCTTGACCCTGGTGAGGTGGAAATTCTCGAACAGGAGATAGATGCCATCAATGCAAACATTCCACCGCAAACGGCTTTCATATTGCCAGGAGGATCTCATGAAGCAGCATTCGCACATGTCTGCAGAACTGTCTGCCGGAGGGCTGAAAGGCGCATTTTTTTCATGAATGAGTCTTCGCCTGTAGATGCCGAAATATTGAAATATATGAATAGATTGTCGGATTATCTTTTTGTTCTCGCACGCAAGTTGAATTTTATTGATGGAGTGCGTGAAAAAATATGGAAGAAACCTTTGAAATAAGAAAAAATATATTACTTTTGCGCATTATTTTTTAATGCGTAAATTTTCAAGACTATGTATTGGACACTCGAATTGGCTTCTAAGCTCGAAGATGCACCCTGGCCAGCAACCAAGGAAGAACTAATTGATTATGCAATAAGGTCTGGAGCACCATTGGAGGTGCTTGAGAATCTTCAAGAAATTGAGGATGAAGGAGATGTCTATGAAAGTATAGAGGACATTTGGCCAGATTATCCTACAAAAGAAGATTTCCTTTTTAATGAGGATGAATATTAGAGATTGTTTTTACTATTAAACAATTAAATATCAGCGAGACAAACGAATACAATTTGTTTGTCTCGCTGATGTTTTATGGTTCTTTTTCATTCTAATTATCCATTGCCTGTTTCATCCCCTCAAAGAACTTTTTTTGTAGTTGTTTGGCAAGTTCGTTGTCGGGGTTGATTTTCAGTGCTTTCTCGTAGTTTTCCATTACGTCGAGATAATAACGCTGGCCGTTTTGGGCAGGGTTTTGTACAATGCGTACCATATAAAGGAACCCCCGCAGGGTGCAAATGTCGCTTTGGACAACATTGTTTGTGCTTTTCTTCATTGTCTCCATCTTGCTGATAGTCTGCTCAGCCTCGGCAAGTAGATTGTCTGTTTGGTCGGCGTGCGGGTTCATCACAGAGTAGTTGAGCATTTGCAGAGCCGTCTGATACTTGGGCTGGATGCTGTCAGGGTACATGGCATCGATACGCTTTAGTTCGGCAATGCAGTTGAGGAAACTTCCTGGTGACGAAGGATTAATCTTGTTGAGTGACTGGTTGATAAGAGCATTCATGGAAACAGGTTCCTGAGCGAGGATACAGACAGATGCCGTCATGAAGAGAGCGACGGCGAGGACACGGTGCTTAAAAGTTTGAAATGTCATATGCTTTGTTGCTTTTTAGTGAAACGAATATGCCAATATAGAAAAAACGGTCGCGTGTGGCAGTGACAGCAGAACCGTCAGCATTGAAGCGGAAAATGTTGGTGCGACCGAGAATGTTGTTAATAGAGGAATAGACAATGACCTTCGGGCTGACGAGCCAAGTAATGTTGGCGTCCAAACTATTATAATAAGGTGTGGTGCCGACAGGGAACTTCCTCCCACTTGCATATGACTCGGATAGTCCTATGATTGTCTTGCCGATGGCGTATTTCATGCTCAAACATAGGTTGTGACGAGAAGCATAGTCGGGTGTGCGCATGGTGGTGTAGTCCAGATAGAGGCGTTCGGAGTCATTGTAGGAGTAGGATACTGTGGCAGTGAGATTATTGAAAAGCGAGCGACACTCGAAAAAGACATCCACGCCTCTGCTCATTCCGTTGCCCTCATCAGTATAGGTTCCATTGCAGAGAAGGGGTAGGTGATGGTATTTCTTATAGTATGGTTCGATGCGTAGAAGTGTTTTGTCAGTGCTGTATTGCATGCTGAGAATGGCATGGTCGGCAGTGCTTTGAGACATGCGTTTGTCGCTCATGGCGATGTAGTCGTCCTCTGCAACCTGACTATATCGACCGAACATTGCAGATAGTTGTAGTTTCTTGTTTGGAAGAAAGCTAAGTGTTGCACGAGGCATAAGCAACCAGTCGCCATAACTAATTTGCTCCATCCTTGCAGAAAGGTTGAGGAACAATTTCGGCACAATGCGCAGATGTGCATCTGCATGGGCAGCCAGCAGATTGTAGTCCAGGTCATAATGGTCGGTGTCATATCTCATAGTGCTATGACGGATAAAGTCTTCTACTCCTGCTGACATTTTCAGCACGGAGGAATACACCTTTCGTATTTCAGCTTTAAGGTGGAGCTCGTTGCGGACGTTATGATAGTTGTCGCCAATGGTCAAGGCTTCGTCAATGTCGTTGATAACCCATGAGTTGGCAACACCTGTGAACAAGCTGTAGCCACCCCAGATGTTGGCCTTTATCGTGGCGTTGGCATAGATGTTGTGCTCGCTGAGTGATAACTGTCGGTCTGCAATGTGCAGTCCTACGGAAGTAAGGTCGTAGCCAGCATATGTCTTTAGCATGCAGGCAGATGACAGGTCTGCCTTGTATTGCGCTTCGCCAGAAAGCTTTCTGTAAGGTCGTGTCCACTCGAAACGGTCTGGAAATAGACTGTTGTATAGCCCCATGCTTGTATAGTCTGCATTAAAAGACAGACTGCTCCTTTTGAAAGCCTTTGTACCTCCAATGTTCCAGTCCACGAGCGATGCACTCACACCCAACTTGTCACTCGTTGCCATGTCGGTTGTCTCCATCGGCAGCACCGATGAAAGAGCCTGTCCGTATTCACCTCCATAGCCGCTGAGCGAGAAGTTGATGCCTTTAAATAGGAATGGAGAAAACCTTCCTCGCACTGCATTGTTCTCCACGTTGGTGGTGTAGGGTACGAGGACATGCATGCCATTGATGAATGTCTGGCTCTCGTTGCTCTCGCCTCCACGCACGTATAGCTTGCCATTCTCTCCAACTTTCTGCGTGCCTGGCAGGGTTTGCAAGGCTGCTATGATGTCGCCACACGAATTGCCTGCCATCACCACGTCGAGGGCATTCATTGTTTTGAAGTTGTCGCTCTTGCCGAAACTGTAGGTGCTTGCCGTTACCACCACCTCGTCGATGGTTGTAGCCCTCTCATGCATCTTGATGAGCAGGTTGGTCGTTTGGTTGGTGGTCAGGGTATAGTCATCATATCCAATGTATGTCGCTCTAAGCGTTATCTCTCCAGTACGGTCAGTTTGAAAAGAGAACTGTCCCGATGAGTCTGTCAGGCATCCTTCAATAGTCCCTATTATAAAGATGTTGGCTCCGGCAAGAGGTTCGTGACCATCGGTGACAATGCCTGAGATGGTGGTTTGGCTCATTGCTTGGCAAGCAACGAGCAGCAAGACGATGATATGTGTCAGTTGATGTTTCATGCCGCAAAAATACGACAGGAAACTTGTGCCACCAAATATCCGTGACAGACAGCTAAAACCGTTGACGGAAAACTATGACGGCTGACGAATGACTATGAAAAAGGACGAGTGACTAAGAAATAAACGAACGGAGTTTAGGCACGTAAGTACGTGATACAGGCACTGTTGTAGGGCATGTTCCGAGCTTTAGCAGATAACCGTTGGAATTGCCCTGCGCTGAGGTGATGTTATTCAAATTCACCACAAAAGAGCGGTGACACTGGAAAATGTTATCATATTCTTTCAGGTCGTCGAGCACGGCGGTAAGTGTTGTATGCAGTTCTATGGTGCTTGTCTTGCCCTCCTTGATGTAGCATACCGACACATTGTTTTTCTGAGCCTCGATATACAGCAGGTTGTTAATGGGCAGTTGCAGGCCGTTTCCCCTGACTGATGCATCATGAATGGTAACTATAATGTCGGTCTGCTCTTCCGTCGTTTTATCGATCAGCGATTCCAATTGATTACGCAGATGGCGATGATAGTTAATGCCTACAGAGAATGTGGCAATTATTACGGAGATGATCAATGTCCAGTAGAGTGACGCAAAGAATAATCTTGGCGTTATTGGATAATGGAACATCACGAATGAAAATACGAAGAGGTTGCCTATGCCGATTAGCAAGACCATTGCCAACACAAACAAGACCTCGTGCCAGATGCGCCACGGCGCAATACTTTTGCGTAAAGGCCTGACAGCAAGTTCGCTCACAAAGCAGCATGCAAAAGACACAAGTCCAAACAATAGTGACATCAAGAACTTGTTTCCTCTATACATGCTGAATCCAAAAGGTTGCAGCAGATAAAGAATAAGGAATACAATGGCACAATACATTGCGCAGTCTCTCAGCCAGTGGCTGTTCTTGGAGAATGGATATTTGCGAGTTAGGAATGACATTGCTTTTTGCGTGCAAAGGATGTTGATACCTTGTTAGCAAGGACAGAATGAATGTTCAATAAGCCAATCCTATCCTTTCCATCAATGCTTTTGTCACTACATGTTCCGAGTCATAGTTCATGCATTGTGCTTGGCATTTTTTCGACATGGCTTCTATCTGTTGCGGGTTTGATATCAGTCTTTCCATTGCAGCCGCAAGTTTTGCTGCATTCCTGTTTTCCACGACGATTCCTGTCTCGCCATCCCTTATGATCTCGCTATTGAGGCTCCAGTCGAAAGTAATCACAGGGAGACCTGCGATGAAGGCATCTATGAATATGCCGGCAAACCCCTCCCCATAGAAGAATGTGGGGAACAGCATGGCATCGTATTCAGCCAGTACACCATAGTTGGCTCTGTCAACCAATTTGAGAAATCCTTTGTATTCCACATTTGGAATATTGCCTATTTCACCCAAGAAACTTTTCTTGTAACTATCCGTTATTGAACCGTAATAATCGATGGAGAAACGTGCTCCCAAGCCCTTTTCATTCAGTATTTCGGCAGCCTTGTTGATATAGCCGCAACCTTTGTCTTCTACAATTCGGGAAAGGAATACAAATCTAACAGGGGCGTTTGTTTCGCGAGGTTTCTTTTCGGGGATGAAATCTATAGGTTTGAAATTTGGCAATGTGATGACGTTGTTCAAACCATATATTCTTAATGTCTCTTCCATGCGTTTGCCTTCCACAATGATGACCCTTGCGTTGGCGTACGGCTTTGTGCTGATTAATTCACAGTTGATGAGGTGTGGAAAATCACCGCCTACCACCCAATATATGACATCGGAAATCCCAAATCTTTTCATTAGTGATAGCAGGCGATAAGCTCCTGTTGTGCTGGCGGATACAATGAATTTGCTCTTGCGATGGAAAAGAATGAATAGAACAGCCAAGACCTTTCTTATGAAAGACTTGTTGCTTTTTATCGTGTCAACAATTCGAAGGTTGACAGACAATTCCCGGAGACGGTTGGTAAGATGTAGATTTTTCAGGCTGTCACCTGCCACCATCTTCGAATCCCCACCTAACGGGCCGATAAATATTACCTGTTTGCTCATAACTCCATTAGATTTAAGTATTCTTTCACAAATATAGCTGATGAGAAAATCTTCACAGCCCTTTTCCGGTTGTTTTTCCCTATTTCCTGTAATTGCTCATTGCTCAAATTGCAAAACAGTTCCAATTTGTCTTTCATGTCATTTATGTCGTAAGGGTTGAATAGCAAATTGCTCTCTTCGCCCAAAAGGAACTTGTTGTCGCAAACGTCACCACACAACACAGGTACCCCACAACTCATGGCTTCACCCACGACGTTGGGGAAGCCTTCGTATATAGATGGCAGGCAAAAGCCGTCGTATTTGTTGTAAACCTCCTCCACGTCTGATATGGGCGGATTTATCTTGAGTATGTCGTCCAATTGGTATTTTGAAATCAGTTCTTGGCACTTTGTGTGGTAGGGCTCTATTGGCTGGCCATGCCAATCCACAGAAAGGCGACATCCATCTGCTTTCAATAACCTCAAGGCTTCTATGAAGCGTTCCACGTTTTTTTGAGGCACCACCCTTGCCAAGACCAACAGTCTCCTCAGAGATGATGTCTGTCTTGGCAGCTGTAGAGGCTTGAATCTCTCTGTGTCAAGATAGTTGATGATGGTGTGGGTCTTGGATGACAAATGTGGCACATTGTCTTCTATGAACTTGCTTTTTGACATGGAATTGCATACCACCTTGTCGGCTACGCGGTATAATTGAAACCTAAGCCTTTCTATCGCACCTATTTTCAATGTTGCGTTTCTCTCAGAAACTATCAACTTGAATTTCATAAACATGCGCAGAAAGCAAAGATACATCGAGGCCGTCTCCTCAAATGATACCACACAATATGGTGCCTGACTTTTTAAAACCCTCCTGAAGGCTGCCAATCTGCGAAAAGAAGAGAATGATTTTTCTAAAAAGATGTGCTCTATGCCTAATGATGACAGCGTGTCGGCATAAAAACTGTTTGGATAATAAGTGACAATGACCGGGTGATGCCCTTCGTCCTTCAACAAGGATGCAAGGGAAATAAGCTGTCTTTGTGCACCTCCTGCCTCCAAGCTTTCTATGAAACACAATATCTTCTTTCCTGACGACATGACTTTTCTTTTGTGTAGATAGCTGCACAAACAATTATCTATCAATTTTATAACTAAGCGAATTGTTGAACAGCAATCCTTTTATGTAGCCATAACCATATGAAATGTGCATGCAGAAAAATGTTATTGGCATCATTATGCAAAGAGATGCCCTCTTATGTTTGATAGCATATTTTACACCGATAGCAAATGCAATGGCGAAATAAAAAATCATGACAAAAGCCCAAATTGTGAGGATAGGTGGAAATAATATCCCCAAAATCAATCCGAAAACAAAGAAGGCGAAAAACATTGGTGGCGCAAACTGACGATAGGATACCGCATTGCCCACTTTCTTGTTTACAAGAGGCTTCCACAAACCATAATGATACAGCATCTTGGACAATTTGCCAATGGTGTCGCGAGGTGTATAACGGATGCCTACTTCAGGAATGATGAATATCTTGCCTCCATGATTGGTAATCCTGGCATTCAATTCCTCGTCCTCGTTCCTGTGCATGTCCTCATCGTAAAAACCCACTTTGTCGAAAATGTCTTTCTTGAAGCATCCAAAAGGAACAGTGTCAACTTCAGTTATTTTGTCACAACCTACCTTATACAAAGCAGAGCCAGTACCAAATCGATGGCTAAAGCACAGCACTACGGCAAGACTTGAGACACTGTCGTTTGCTGGTTCCATAATGCACATTCCACCAACATTGTCTGCGTCAAGCTCAATTAGTTTTTCCACTAAAGCTGAGACGTAATTTGTAGGGTATTCGCAATGGGAGTCCATTCTCACTATGATGTCTCCTTTGGCAGCCTTTATGCCAATGTTCATGGCAGATGGGACATATTTCTTTAGATTTTCAAGCAACTTTATCCTATTGTCTTCGTTGCAAAGTCGCCTTATTATATCTGGCGTGCCATCGTTGCTCATTCCATCCATAACCAATATCTCCATCTTGTCTGATGGAAAATCTTGACTTAATACCGACCTGATGCATTTTTCTATAAAATTCTTTTCGTTATAAACCGGTATAACAACAGATACGAAATGATTCCCATCTGATGGGTTTGATTTTGCCATGGATTTGTCGTATTTTTTGTGTCTCAAGGCAACCTGGTTGCCTCCATTATAGCAATGTAATTCTGCAAATGATGCATTATGGATGCTTTGCACGAAAAAACATAACGAATTCGTTTTCTTGCAACTTATTAATGACATATATTTGCAAGTAGCTTATGCTTTTGCCAACCCATTTTACCAAAATGGGTTAATAACGCCCTCCTGTCACCCATGGGGCATAACGATGAAGAATCCATGAAACCCCAATGCAAAACAGGCAAGTCCATATCATGAACAGCAATGTGGCAAATGATGTCATCCAATAAGGATTGTTATGGAAATCATATATCAATTCTGCCGGCATGATGGTATATCGTTCAAACATGTATATGACCAAGGTGTTGCGACCAACCAAGGATATCCACTTCGGGTAATTGCTGAGTTGGGGGGCAAGCATGAACAATGCTGCAAGTCCAATGAATGCCATGCAAAGTCCAATGGGCAAAGAGCGATAGAGAGCATAGTGCACATCCATTCCACTATTGGGATAGAAGATGATGCCTATCAGGAAATATGCAACAAGCAAGGCAAGGCCTATTCCAAGAGCATGGGGCTTTATGCTTGATTCATATTTTCTTATGAAATGTCCAAACATAAAATACATCTGAACTGTTAATGCTATGTTTATCATGAAAAAGTCCAACTGATGGTTGTATTTCATGATATGTCCTATTATTGATGCCAGGATGAAGAAAACCGCCAGCAGAATTGTTTTGCCCTTGCTCCATTTCAAGAGATAGTAGAAAATGGCTTCAGAGACTATGAAGCATGGCATGAACCATAAATCCAAGCCCACCAGCACCCTTTTAAGGGATGCCATGGCGTGTTCGAAGCCATTGATGGGAAAAGATAGTGCAATGGGGAGCGCGCCGAGACACAACCAGGGAACAACAACTCCAGTGAACAATTTCTTGAAAAATGCGCCGTCGCCTCCAGGCTTTATCTTGAACAAATATCCAGACAATGCAAAAAACAATGGCATTTTAACAGGGTTGGCAAATGCAAAAAACGTTATGCAGCCTGCATGATGACCATACAATACCATTAATATGGCCATGGCTCTCAGAGCATCAATCCATGCTTTGCGCTGGTTTGGTATGGAAGGTGTTTGCATGTGAATTTCTTGTTTGATGAAAACCATTAAATGAATATAAAAGACTATTTTGCTACTGACTGGCGGATGATTCTCACAACGTCTTTCGAAAACTCGTCAGCACCTTTGTTATTCAAGTGGGTGCCATTATGAAAAAGAGAGTCATTGCCAATGAATTTCAAATCATTGGTGAAGTCTATCAATGGGATGCTTTTGTTTTCGCATATGGTCTTCAATGATTTTATTTCCTTTTCTCGACTTTCTCTCAAATCATACCATACGGGTGATATAATGAAATACAATTTTGAGTCGCTTGCCAAATCAATGAACTTATTCAAATATTTGATTTTGAGGCTGTCATATTCTACGGGGAGGTCTTTCAAGATGTTCTTTTTTTTCGGGTTCATGGTTCCTTTTCTGGGAAAGAAGCCATTCCCTTTGTCTTCCAACTCACTGCCAAATAAATATGATGAAAGCCTCAGAAAGAAAAACGAGTTGTACTTGTAGCAAGATGAAAGCATTTTGTATTTTTCATTGCTGTCCAAATCCTGGAATATTTCTTTTATGCCATCGTAATCATAAAAGGGTCTTAGCCATTCCATGTTCATCCCGTCTTTTGACTTATGCAAGTCGAAACTTGGAGTTATATCCATAATAATGGTCTTTGGTGTATAACGTTTTTTGAGCATCCACAGCCTGCCATATGCCAACAAAATGCCATTCCCATCTTCTCCACAGTTGAAGCAGGTCATTCCGAGAGAATCTTGCAACAGTTTGGTATTGTAATGATTAAGTGCCCTCGAAGAGCCAAAAACCACAAGGTCTGCTTCCAGCTCGTTGGCAATATAGTTGTTGCGCCCTTGTCCTCCTGATTTTATTGAACCATAGACATGCTTCATGCATATTCCGAACAAGATGTCTCCGACAGCGACTAAGGCAAACAGCAACAATATCTTGAGTATGTATTTCTTCATGTCTTCTTAAAAATTGGCATATATGAACTGGTCTGCATTGAAAGCACCTGTGAGAAGTATGGTGAAAATGAGCATGATGTATGTACACCATCTTACTATTTTTCGATTGTTGTTCATCAGGGGAATGCGGTCGGGGAAAAACTCATCGCGCAAGTCCTTCAACAGCAAGATAATGACAGACATGACTATCAATATGGAATTGGGAGCATTTGAGAGGTAGAGCTTATTATACAAGCTGAAGTCGAAAATGCGGGAGAGAATGCCGCATGCGTCGCCCAATGTGGGACACCTGAAAAAAATCCATGCAAAGTTGACCAATATGAATGTAATGATGATTTTGACGCCTTTACCGAAACTTCCGTATTCACATTTGTTTTGTCCTGTTGCTTTCTCGATTATTTGCAGTATGCCGTGCATGACACCCCAAATGATAAAGGTCCAGTTAGCTCCGTGCCAGATGCCACTAACTAAAAATGTCACAAAGATGTTCCAATAGTTCCTGGCTTTGCTGCATCTGCTGCCACCCAAGGGAATATATATGTAATCCTTGAGCCAGGTTGAAAGGGAAATGTGCCAGCGCCTCCAGAAGTTTGTAACACTATAAGAGAAATATGGACGATGAAAATTCTCTGTCAACTCGAAACCAAGAGTCTTTCCCACTCCAATCGCCATGAGGGAATAGCCACCAAAGTCCGCGTATATTTGGATGGTGTAGAGGAAACTCGCCATAAGACAAGTGGCGCCTGAGTAAACATTGGGGTATTGAAAGACGAGATCTACATAAAGTGTCACACGGTCTGCCACCACTACTTTCATGAACATTCCCCATAGAATCATTTTCAGTCCTTCTACAGCTTTGGGATAGTCAAAATGCTTGCGTAGGTTTTTCAATTGTGGCATCACCAAAGAAGCTTTGTTGATGGGACCTGATAGAATGGACGGGAAGAACGAAACATACAAGGCGTAGATGAGGAAATCGTGCTCCGCTTTTATTGTCTTGTAATGTACATCGAATAGATAACTCAGGGCCTGAAAGGTAAAAAAGGATATGCCTATGGGTATTGCCCAGTTAATACCTGCAAGTTGGTAGTGCATGCCGCAAATAGACAATAGACCGTGGATGCTTTCGTTGATGAAATTGAAATACTTGAAAAAAAGCAGGGGAAGGACAGACAGCACCACTCCAGATGTAAGTATGACTTTGGGGTTCTTGGCTTTCTCCAAATAGATAGCTGCATAGTATGTTACCGCTGTTACCCCAAGAAGGACGAGGGCGTAGGACGGATTCCACTGCATGTAAAGCAAATAGCTGGAAATCAACAAGAACATGTTTCTTGCCTTTAGATGCTTTGCTGGAATAGCATAATAAAGCAAGAATATCAGTGGAAATATGGTGATGAAATTGAAAGAGTTGTAAATCATACTTGTTCAGATGACTTTGATGGAGCTTATATGACAGCTCTCATGGCAGGCGGACCTGCTCAAAGGTGTAATTGGCTGCAAAGTTACGAAGAAACGAGAGAAAAGCAAAATAATAAGTAGGAATTCAAAACCAATCGGATTCCTCTTTTCTTACCATTCTCTATATGTCGCTGTTGAATTACCGTTTTTTGTTATTCTTTGATACTTAGTAAGTACTATTGTTGAACCAATAGGACATGTGTTGCCTTGTATTTTCATGATGTCTCCTCTTGCGGCAGACTTGGTCTTG
>ONAG01000024.1 GCA_900315745.1 uncultured Prevotellaceae bacterium | reverse complement strand
TTCCGCATGGACGGTGATCATGCGTACTCTCGGTTCCTTGTAAAGCCTTTCTCCTGTTCTCATAAGAAATGATTAAAGTGGTTCGTAATTAAGTGCGGCCAGTAAAGCTGAAATGCAATACTTGCCACATATATAGTAAAGTATTGCATAACCATTTTGCTTTTGGGAAAAATAGGCGGCTTGCCGCCCGAAAAACGGCTCCCCTTGCCGGGGAGTCGTAAGGAAGGCGGCCGCCGTCGAGTCAATCGGCTATCTCCTGGTCATGCTGCTCTATCTGTCTGATGGCCGTTTCGTATTGGGTCTTCTCCACTGCGAAGACACCCCGTATCCCGATGAAGTCATCAATGGACTCATGCCACAACAAATCCTCAATGAGGCCATTCTCATGGATGAAGTAGAGAGCGATTTCGGAGGAGCAGAAAGAGTAGACCTCATTGGCCGTTCCGCTCCATACGCCACCGTCCACCTCCATCAGCTTGTCACGGTCAATCCACTGGATGGCTTCCAGCACATAGTCTCCCGCCTCCCCAAGGGCGGAGAGGTGCACCCACTCGTCTGTCTTGCCATAATCCCATGAGGTGCAATGCACCTCGATGTTGTCGTTCCTGCAGCATCTGATTTGGTCAAAGACACCGGTGACGACCCGGTTGTCGCTCATGATGCCCAGGGTGATTCCCCTCACATCCACATTGTAGGTATCCTGAACGCTCACAGGATGCCCAAGTTCAAGGAGGTTTTCCTCCACCGCCCGATGATAGTTGCGGATAGCCTCGCCAATCATGGCGGATAGCTGGTCAAGTTGTTCTTTTGTTTTCATATTCCCGATGTTTATTTCCCTTTCGGCTTTGCTGCGCTTTGCAGCTCTTGCGTCCAGGAGTTGTTATTACGCCGCCCCAAAAGATGGCAGCGAGCGCAAGCCATTCGGAAGGTTTGCGGAAATTTTTGTCTGCCAAAGGCAGCCGACAGGGAAAGGAAAATTGCCGTGAAAGCCGACGGCGGGAGCGGGCTGCCATTTATCTTTGCGAAGTAATGAACACGCATGGACGTGACAAGAAGCACATTTTCAAGCCTACTTTTGCTAGTATTGAACACGTTTTCATGCCGACCTTTTCGTATGCGAAAGCATGCCAGACCTTGCCATTTTGTCAAGGGCAAATGACATCTTGTCACTTTTGGGTCAATGGCACGTTTGTTGCAAGAAATAGGGTGAGAGCCAAGGAGTTATCCAAGGTATCCCAAACAACATCGTATAACTAAAATATAATTTGGAGGTAAAGATTATGTTGACAAGTTTGATGAGAACAAATGGCTGGCTGCCTACTGTGTTCGAAGATTTCTTTAACAACGATTTTATGCCTCGCGTCAACACTACAGCACCTGCCGTAAATGTGAAGGAAGATGAGAGTGCCTACACGATGGAGCTGGCCGCTCCGGGCATCAAGAAGGAATATTGCCGTGTGAGCATCAACGACGACGGCAACCTCTGCATCGTCATCGAGAACAAGATGGAGCACAAGGATGAGGACAAGAAGCATCACTATCTGCGCCGCGAGTTCAGCTACTCGAACTACGAGCAGAACTACACGCTGCCGGAGGATGTGGACAAGGAAGGTATCGCAGCCAAGGTGGAGAACGGCATCCTGACCGTCACCCTGCCAAAGGTGAAGAAAGAGGAGAAGAAAGAGGCCAAGGCCATCGAGATTTCATAGCATCAAGAAATAGATCAGCAAGCATTGGGAGCAGCTTCATACGGGGCTGCTCCCTTTTTGTGCGGCCATGTTTTTGATGGTGATTTCATGCCAAAATGGGGAAAAATGACACATTCTATCATTTTTATTCCTTGCACGAAAAAAGGCTTCATCTGGCCATCATAACTTTGCAAGCGAAAACAATAAGGAAGTATGGCTGAGAGGTCTAAAGCGGCACACTGCTAACGTGTTGAACCGTCCAGGTTCCGGAGGTTCGAATCCTCCTGCTTCCGCAAAACATGGCTCGTTAGCTCAGTTGGACAGAGCACGACGCTACGAACGTCGGTGTCGGGAGTTCGAATCTTCCACGAGTCACGAAACTGGAGACTTGGCAGAGTTGGCTTATTGCACCGGTCTTGAAAACCGACAGACGGAAACGTCTCAAAGGTTCGAATCCTTTAGTCTCCGCTACATTGCCCCATGGTGTAATGGCAGCACGGCAGATTCTGGATCTGCAAGTGGTGGTTCAAATCCGTCTAGGGCAACATGGCAAGGAGCTTTGGCAGACGTTAGGTGTATGCGCAAGACTGAAAATCTGCTTTCGTGGTTCAACTCCACGAGGCTCCACAATAAAACTCGGAAGTGCTCCAGCGGTTAACGAGGGCGGACTGTAAATCCGTTGTCTTTTGACTTCGTAGGTTCGAATCCTACCTTCCGAACTATTTCAATAAGCCAAATGAGCAGAGTGATGCTTGCATCAACTATGCCATAGCGAGAAATAGTCGGGCAAAGCCCGACAAATAATGCCCCATGGTGTAATGGTCAGCACGGCAGATTTTGAATCTGCAAGAGGTGGTTCAAGCCCATCTGGAGCAACCATATGGAGTCTGTGGCCGAGTGGCTTAGGCGCAAGTTTGTGGCACTTGTTTACACAGGTTCGATTCCTGCCAGACTCCCTCATACGGTCGGTTGACTACCGTCTTCCTTCCTCGCGACTCGGCATAGCTCGAACAAGTTCGGCTCTGCTCTCGCTGCTTGGTCGGTTCATCTAAATGGAACAGGATAGCAGATTCTCAATCTGCCCATACGAGTTCGAATCTCATACCGACTGCGACATTTTTATGGTCGGTTGATCTAATTGGTTAGGATAGCAGATTTTCAATCTGCTTGCATGAGTTCGAACCTCATACCGACTACAGAATGCTTCAATAGCACAGTGGTAGTGCGGCTCACTTGTAATGAGCAGGTCGTAGGTTCGATCCCTACTTGAAGCTCTAGACCCGTCAGCCAAGCAGGATTAGGATATAACGTTCCGATTGTCACATCGGGTGTTCGATTCTCTCGGGTCACAAGTATAACTTCTGGATATGGTGTTTAATGGTTAGCATTCGAACTTTGGGAGTTTGAGGAGTGAGTTCGAGTCTCGCTATCCAGACAAAAAGGCTTCCTTTCAGACAAATTGTCCGAAAAGAAGCCTTTACTTATACGAAGTTCAGGATGGATGTCAGCCTGGTCTTTACTTTCGCAAGGACTTTCATCGTCCTGACTGTGTCAAGGTTGTCCTTGTCTCCAAGCAAGGTGATGGCCTCCTTGATGAGCTTGCAGTCATCCATAGACAACGGCATCTCCGTGATGGAGTAGCCAGGGTCTGCGTATGTGTAGTAGATCTTGTCGTATACTACAATAGGTGCGTTGTAGCCCAGTTTGTCAGACCTCATGATCTGAATGTCCATTTGCACGGTCCTGGCGCACACGCCCTTTGTAATGCCCTCCATATCTAGTAGGGCGTCACAGCAGGCATCCACGAGGTCATCGATGGTCCATCTCCTGTATCTGTTTCTAAGGCATCTGTCAATTGTCTTGTACCTGATTAGGGCATTCTTATTCGCTGGCATGGTTTATTCTCCATTTGATAAGTTTGATGATAAAAAAATAGTTGGAAATTCCCGGTAAGGATATTCCAACTATCGCTTTATCTCTTTCTCGTTCAATACATCCTATGATGCAAAGAAGAAATAACTATGCTCGGGCTGACGTGGTAATCCTATACCGGCTGTATATGTGGATGGGCAATATGTATGCACATAATAACTCCGTTCAAAGGGTCGATAGCTCTGAACGGACGGTTGTGATGTGTATATATAAAGTCTCATACCGTATAGGATTCTTTATTGAAATGACTATAAATCGGCTGCAAATATACGAAAACCGAACGAAACCTTTTTGCGTAGATGGGAGAAAAATGAGAAAAATCTGCCTAAACTGACGCAAAATGCCGGTTTACCAGGGATAAATCACGAACATCGACCCACTGGCACCTTCTCCGTCGTAGTCGGCGGGAATGGTGAGCTGGCTCGTCAGCATTGCCTGTTCCTCGTCATCAAGATGACGTTCCAGCTCCAGTTCTATGCACTGCCGGGCCGGGTTGTAATTCAGGTTCCAGATGCAGTCACCAAAAGTGGCATTGACACAAGTCCTCACCTCGTCCTGAAACCGCCAGATAGCATCAAAGTCGATCATTTTCCAAACTGCCTCTTAACTTGTTTCCAAACATAGCCATATCATATTATCATTCCTACTCTTTCTTCTTGTCCTTAATTTCATGGACGAACGTGGCTGTGTGGGTCTCAGCATTGTAAAAGATATAGCCGTCCAGGGCGGTGCTGAGCACGGCTGTCTCCTTCATGTTCCCATGATAGAGCAAGAAGTTGCAGATATCTGTCGGAGTGATATACGGATTGTCCTTCAAATGAGAATGGAATGCCGTCTCGCCTTCATTGGAGATGGGTATGAACGAACGATGATACCGCCGGAATGCTTTTACGTTGCATTCATTGTCAAAGTCAAAGCTGAAGTCATTACCGAAAGGGATGATGCCGGAACGCTCCACGCCTTGCAGCATGTACATACGGGTGGTATTGGCATCGATACGGACGAAGTCAAAGTTCGGGCGGCCGTAGTCAGGGTTGTAACGCAGGCTGTCGCCGTATTGCTCAATGGCATTTTTAAGCATGAGGTTTTTCTTTTCCAATATTCCTCTTTCATTCTCCGAGATGGGTCTCGAATCGTAGGAGACGGTCTGTTCCTTGCTGTTGAGGTCGTATCGGAATTCGAAAATGCAGTTTTTCTGCTCCTTGTCCATGAAAACGACTCTCCAGGTATCGTTTGTAGGTTGCCAAATAAAACTGCTTCCTATCTCATCAACACGGTAATGAGCCAGCAAGGAGTCGGATGACACCCAGTTGACATACTCAGCGACATACAGGTTGTATCCTTCGATACAGATGCTGTCAAGTGCTTCCGTTATCACCCCTGCCTTTTCAATCATCTCCTTTGTCGGACCCTGTCCGTACGCTGGGCATGATGCCATACTGGAGCATGGTGAATATGGCAAGAACTATTCGTATGTTCCGTAAAAAAGACTTGCTCATCTTATTTGTTGTTTTTCCTTTTACTCTGCTTTGCCCCCACACTCATTGTAGGACACGTTGTCTGGGTTCCACTTGTCCTTCGGCTGTGGCTGCTCGGCGGGATAACCGATGACGATAGTGCAAAGGGGAATGATGTTGTCGGTCAGATTCAGCACCTCGCTGACGGCGTTCACGCGTTCCATGTTGGGATAGAGCCCAGTCCATACGGCACCGAGTCCGAGGGCATGGGCAGCCAGCAGGATGTTCTCCGTGGCAGCGGAGCAGCGCGGGCATCTCCCTCAAGGGCCTTCGACATGTCGCCGCAGACAACGATGGCCAGCGGGGCCTTCTCCAGCATCTTGGCATAGGGATTGGTGGATGCCAGTTCCATCAGTTTCTCCTTCTTGTTCACGACGATGAAATGCCAGGGCTGCTTGTTGACGGCGGACGGTGCCGCCATGCCAGCCCGGAGCAGTGTCTCGACGGTGTCGGCACTGACGGTCTGATCCGTATATTCACGGATGCTGGTGCGTGTCATGATGCTCTCCACGATGGCCTTGCCGTCTGTTGCGGGGGCAGGCTCGTTGCTGTTGCAGGCTGCCAGTGACAGCAGTGCTGCTAATGCGAACAAAATCTTTTTCATATTATCCATTATTATATTATATTGCCAGTTTGGTATTCAGCCATTTCTTCCTTTATTCAAGGAGAAAACATTCTCTATATTTTCATAAAAAATTGGAAGAGAAAGATTGCGTCTTTTCCCTTCTTCATAGACACATCTGCATCCATACAGCATGTCCTGGACATCGTTGTGCAGAGTCATGATTCTTGATGCGAGTTTGTCTTTGGCAAACAGTCTTTTCATCATCATACCGGCAATGAATGCGGGTGTTTTGTACGGCAGGATCTCGTTCCTGTAGTTTTTCATTACCACGCCTCTTGCTTCCACCACCTTCAATGTTTCCCGGATACATCTCACGGCCTGGGCGAGTGCTCTTGAGTCACCCATCAGCTCAATGGCAAGTCGCTTGGGATTGCCGACATCCCCTTTTCTTGCTGCCGTAGAAGTGACCCCGGCATTGACGGCCATGTGTATCCATATCCATTCCAGCATATCGTATGGGGATTCGGTCTTGACACCTGCCCTTCCCAGCATGGAGACCAATTCTGCGTAATTAGGGATATGGCTGTTTTCCATACGCTCAAGCATGACATGGTCGAACAGGACGCAGTTGAGTCCGTGGTTTTCCATGCATCCACCCGCTGTAGGAAAGGCTAGGATATAGGGATAGTCTCCCGCCATTCTCTCGATTTCCATCCTATCATTCCATATATTGCAAAAAAAGACCAGCGTGCCCTTGACACGCTTCTGCTTGATAGTATGGACAGCCTGTTCCAAAGCTCCGCTGGCCACGCTGACGAAGATGAAATCGTAGGTGGCATCCGTCTCTGCGAGTGAGATGTGATAGACATCATCGCGTTCCTCACCATTGGGATTGTCCCTGCCATCAAGCAGATGAACAGGCAGTTCGCTCGGCAGAGTCAACACCTTATGGTCTCTCACAAGATGGAAGACCTCATAGCCCGCCTTTTGCAGTACATAGGCATATGTGGTTCCTATGACTCCAACACCCAGCACACAAACCCTCGTTCCCATATCAGTTTTTTTCCAGATTGCATGAATATTCCTTTTCTTTGATGGATAGGCCTCATTTCTCATTTGAGAAAAACTTCCAGAGCGGGGCGACCATCAGTGCCTGCACGAACTGGTTGGTCTTCAGCAGTTCCCAAACCTTTTCCCGGGAAAGCAGATACACCTCGAGTTCTTCCGTGTCATCAAGATGCGGTTCGGAGATTTTCTCCACGCCCGTGGCCAGGAAGCAGTGGGTCATATTGTTCATGGTGCTTGAGTTGGCCGATATGTCCATCAGATGCCGCCATTCCCCGCCACCATATCCTGTCTCCTCGAGCAGTTCCCGCTTGATGGCCTCCAATGGTTCCTCACCTTGTTCCATCACGCCGCAGGGCAGCTCATAGCTTGTCCTGCCCAAAGCGTGGCGGTACTGCCTCTCCATAACGAAATGCCCGTCTTTGGTGATGGCGATGACATTCACCCAGTCGGGATACTCGAGCACATAGTACTCCGGATTCTCACGTCCGTCGGGAAACCGCACATGGTCCCGACGTGCCGTCAGCCAAGGACGCCGGATGAGATATTCAGACTTCAGGATGGTCCATTTCTTGTCTTCCATATATACTATTTTGTTGTTCCGGCAAACCGTTCTATGTTCATGACTGAACATTCCTCAAAGATTGTCGTTCCAAGGAGCAAAGATAGTCATTTTTCAGAAATAAAAGTGTAGCTGTTTGGGATTTTCCTCAACAAAGTAAATCCCATCAAGAACGCAGCCGTTCCTTGAGCTTGGTGTTGCGTTTCAGCACCACCTGGTTGTGGATGGCATAAGCAAGCGCCTTGGTGGTGCCGATGATGATGCAGATTTTCTTCGCTCTGGTGATCCCGGTATAAATCAGGTTGCGCTGGAGCATCACGAAATGCGTCATCAGCAAGGGTATGACCACCACGGGGTATTCCGAACCCTGTGACTTGTGGATGGTCGTTGCGTAGGCCAAGGTCAGCTCGTCAAGGTCAGTGTCCTCGTACTCCACGGACCTGCCGTCAAAAAGGACGGTGAGGGAACGGTCCTCGGTGTTGACCTGCCGGATGATGCCTATGTCACCGTTGTAGGTATCCTTGTCGTAATTGTTGCGTATCTGCATCACCCGGTCGCCCTTGCGGTATTTGAAACCGCCACGGCTCAGGCTCTCGCCCTCCGGGTTGACCGCCTCCTGAATGGCCACGTTCAGGCTGGTGGCCCCCACCACGCTCCTCTGCATGGGAGCAAGCACCTGAATGTCATTGATGCTGACATGATAGGCCTTGGGTATCCTGTTCTTGACGATGTTGACGATCTCGGCGGCCGCCAGGGTGGAGTCCTCCTGCCGGATGAAGAAGAAGTCCGTGTCCTTGCCGTTGCTGATGTCGGGGAAGACACCCTGGTTGATCTTGTGCGCATTGGTGATGATACGGGAGGTCATCGCCTGTCTGAAGATACGTGTCAGGCGGATGACAGGAACTTTTTCAGAATCGATGATGTCACGCAGCACATTGCCCGCCCCCACGCTCGGGAGCTGGTCCACGTCCCCGACAAGGATCAGCCTCATGCTCAGGGGCACGGCCTTCAGGAGGGAGTTCATTAGGATGATGTCAATCATGGAGCACTCATCGACTATCAGCACCCCACCCTCCAGCGGGTTCTCGTCGTTACGGCCGTATCCCTCGGCGGGGTTGTACTCCAGAAGCCGGTGGATGGTCTTCGCCTCCTTGCCTGTCGCCTCGCTCATGCGTTTGGCGGCCCTTCCCGTGGGAGCGGCAAGAAGTATGCTCAGGCCCATGGATTCCAAGGCGGCGATGATGCCCAGTGTCGTTGTCGTCTTCCCCGTTCCCGGGCCTCCGGTCAGCACCATCACCTTGGACTGGGCAGCCTGGCGTATGGCGGCTACCTGGACCTCATCATAATGTATATGTGTTTTCCTGACTATTTTCTCAATATCGACATCCTCTTTGAAAAGGGTGCCTGTCGTGGTTCCCATCAGCCTCTTGAGCTTGTTGGCGGCTCCATTTTCCGCATAGTAGAAAGGAGGAAGGTAGATAGCCTCCTCATCCATCACCAGGTCTTCTGACTGCAGCATCCCGTCAAGTGCCTCGTTGATGGGCTGCTCGTCAGCCGCCAGCAGTTCCCTGGCCGTCTTTACGAGCTGATCCCGCTCGGCATACACATGCCCGTCATCAGAGAGCTTGCTCAAGGTATAGAGGATGCCGCTACGGCAACGCCTCGGGTCATTCTGCGTATATCCCATTTTCTGGGCGATGCCGTCAGCCGTTTTAAATCCTATGCCCCATATGTCATCAGCCAGGCAGTATGGGTTCTCACTTACCTTCGGAATGGAATCCTTGCCATACGCTTTATAAATCTTGGCGGCATAGGTTGAGCTGACACCATGTCCCTGGAGAAACACCATGATATCCTTCACATCCTTCTGTTTCTCCCAGCTTTCCCTGATCTTGGAGATACGGGAGGGTCCTATGCCAGGCACCTCATTCAGCCGCTCAATGTCATTCTCTATCACATTGAACGTCTCCATCCCGAAGCGGGAGACGATCAGCTTGGCGAATTTCGGGCCTATACCCTTGACCAGCCCGCTGCCCAGGTATTTCTCCATGCCGATGATGTTGGCCGGCATGGTCTCGGTCCAGGACTGGGCGGCAAACTGCCTGCCGTAGCGCTTGTCCACGCGCCATTCGCCCTCGACAACGAGGGTTGCACCAACGGTCACCTCGAAGAAGTTGCCGACGATGCATTGCAGATCCCTGTAGCCTTTAACACTGGCCTTGAGCACGGCATAGCCGTTGTCCGGGTTCTGGAAAGTGATATGGTCAATGACGCAGTTGATCCGTTCCATTCAGAGAATGATCCTGAGACTCTTAAATAGGCGGCAAAGATACGAAAAAAAACACAGAAAAAGTGTTTTCAATGGCTTAACTCTGAAGGGAACAAAAAAGACATCAAAAATTCAGTCCTAAAGGAGGCAAATCCCACGAAATTGTTGGTGTCCATCCAATCATTTTTTCATACAGGAGCAGGAGCAAGTTTTACTTTTTAGTTTTATGAGGGTGTGACAGAGGTCACACCCTCCGTAGTGTCAATACCATTCCGTGTAATAGCATTCGCTGTCCACTTCATCGGCGTTGTGCAGTTCCCTGTCCATTTCAGTGAGGGTCGTGTTCTCCGCCTCAAGTACACAATCGATGCTGCAGTAGGTACGGCCTCCCCATGAGTATCCTGACCACATCACCTTGCCGCAACACTCACAGATTTGTGCGCCGTCGAACTGTCCGAACCATTCCTGGAGGGACTTGCGCAAGCTCATGTCATCGACACATTTTGTGAGGAGCTGGAACACCACATGCGCCTTGTTGTACCATTTGATGTGACCCAGTTTCTCCTTGTGCTCGTCCATGAAGTCCTGGATGGCCCTGTTGTCCTCGTTCATCAGGGAGGAATGGATGGAGAGCCATCCCTTGATTTCTTCGCTGTTCATTTCCATGTCATTATTGGCTGTTGGTTATAGACAATGGGTTGGGGAGCCGCCATGGTGACGGCTCCCGGTGTCTCAGAAATTGAAATTGATTTCACAGGTGTCGAAGTCCGTCCCATTGTCATCGTTATAGTACTCGATGGTGCAGGAGGGGATGTAGGTCTCTCCGTCTATCTCGAATTTTCCGGCCTGGAGGAGGTTCCACAAGGTCTCGCTGGAATTATCCCCGTCTGCGAGGATTGTTTCTATCTCCTTCCTTGTTCCCTTGAGAGTGACCCCCACCCGGAGCCACAGGCATTCCTTCTCCTCTCCGATGGTATCGATGATATCCTCTATGCCCTCGTCGTAGATGTCGTTGACATCCAGGGAGTCGATGATGTTTCCTTCCGCATCCTCACCAATCAGGCAGAGCATATCGCCCTCGCACATGATAGCCCGGATGTTTATCTCCTCATCCTTGTCATAGGGTGCCGCTTTGACAAAGGGCTTGTCAATGACGGTATATCCCGCTGCCGTCGGGTCGCACTCCCCGAAGAAGACCTCGCCGCCCACGGACTTCACGCATTCCATCAGTCTTTTAATATTACTTTTCATAATCAATTTGTTTTTAGATTTCACCAAGTTCATTCATCGTAGCGGTCTTGGCCATTATCTTGACCTCACCGTATTGTGTCTGCAGGGTCTCAGCAAAATGGACGGTCTCGTCATAGACAAACTGCTCAAGGTCGTAGTCATCATCACACCAGTCCTCGCTGTTGAAGTTCCTTGCCGCACGCTCGCTGATAAGCTCACCTGCAGCCTCATTGAGTTTCATCTCATCCTCGAAGACGCCCATCAGGACGAGAGAGGAAGAGGAGAGCCATGCATCGCCCTCATAAAGAAGATATACTTTCATAAGCCGTGTTTTTATTTCCCTTTCGTTTTTGCTGCCTTGCAGCTTCTGCGTCCGGGCGTTGTTATTACGCCGCCCCCCGAAGATGGCAGAGAGTGCGAGACATTCGGAAGGTTTGCGGAAAGTTTTGTCTGCCTGCGGCAGCCGAAAGGGAAGGAAAAGTTGCCGTGAAAGCCGATGCCGGGAGCGGGATGCCGACTATCTTCGCGAAGTAATGACAGACGGTTGGACGTGGAATGACTGCCTGCTTTTCATAGGAATAGAAAAAGGGTGGGGATTTGAGAACTCGTCTCTCCCCCACCCCATGACTGTTAAAAAAGATATGTTAAGAAAAATATGGCCGTGATGTTGCCGTTCACTTCGGCATCCATGCGCTATTTGTTGAAGTACTTCTTGCCTCCACTGATGACGATGCCCTTCGAGTCCGCCTTGACCTGCTGTCCGTAGGGGTTGTAGAAGATGTCATCCTCCGCGTTGCGGGTGAACTCAGCTACAGACACCTTGTCGGTAGTCCCGTCGCTGTTGTTGAACACCATCGTTAGGTTGGCGAAGCCGTCACCGTTGTGCTCGATGGCGTCGGACACACTCTTGGGAAGCTGCAGGAACGACTTGTTGTAGGTCAGCCATCCCTCGCTTCTGTAGATCTTGAAGCGGTTCTGGTTCAAGCCATAGTTGACGATGGTGCCGCCCGTCTCCTCATCCTCCTCTGTCGTGGGGATGAAGCGGTCGTCATGCGCCCAGCCCGACATCAGGTTGTTGGTCTCGGTCGAGCCGGAAGCCGCCATGGCCTGTTCCATCAGCCACTGGCCGGAAGCCCCCTGCGTGTAGTCATTCTCACCGATGCGGTAGTGGTAGGTGTAGCCGGGAGTGCCCTTCAGCACCACGCCCACGTACTCGTCCACGTCCTCATAGCCTTCCACATTGGCTTTCAGACGTGAGGGGATGTACTTGATCTCATTGAGGAACACCATGCGCAGCTCGCCGTCCACATCGTCCACCAGATAGGCACGGAGCGGTTCCACACCCTCAGGCAGGTTGTCGTTGGTATACCGCAGGTCCACGTCGAAGTCACGGCACAGCGTCTTGTACATGATGCCCTCGCCCTGGGCGTTGGCCATCGTCACCGGCACCTCGTAAGACACATCGAACTCCACGGTGGATGTCTTGTCCACAATACCGTAAGGGTAAGTCCAGGTCTGGCTCCACTTTCCCGTAGGATAGTGAGCGTCAAACACCGACTTCTTCACATAGATGGTGATCGGCTCACCCTTGCCGTTGACAGACTCCTGGTAAATGGTCTTCTCATGCCAAAGCGGTATGGTGTCACCCATCACGAAGATGGAGCGCAGGTTGTTGTCGGTTGATTTCGGTTGTATCCTCCTCACGAAGCGGACATAGGCCGGAATGGTGAACTCCGTTATCTTCGGGTCTTTCTCGATGACACCATACTGGGGTGTGGCGAACTTACATTTTGCCGTCTCAAAGATGGAGTCCAAGAATGACGGCAGCGTGACATGCGTCAGCTTATCACAGTAGCCAAACGCCCCTGCCTGGATCGTCTTCACGCTGTTTGGAATGTAGAGCGTGCGCAGACTCTTATTCGACTGCACCTGACCCTCAGTAATCTTGGAGATACCCGCCTCCCAACGCACGTCTTCGTACACGCCGCTGGAGAACTGTTGGCTCTCGTAGGGAATACCGTCCTTGGTGGGGTTGTTCTTCTCAAAAGTCGACCACTCCTCGATGAAATTGGGCACGAGCAAATGCCGGATGACCTTGTTCTGCGCAAAGGCGCTCTCACCAAGAATCCTCAACGTGGAAGGTATGGTGAAATCGAGGTTCGGCGACCTGCTGAAAGCACAGTAGCCCAAGCTCTCTATGCAGTCGCTCCAGATCATCGTGGTGAGGTTGGGACACATGGAAAAGCCACCTTCGTCAATGACGCTTACCTTACTATTGGAGAGGTCCACCCTCACAAGAGCAGAGTCGTTCTTGAAAGCATCCTCATACACCAATTCAAGAGATGCGGGGGCCACATATTCCTCATGTATGCCACCACACTGGTAGAGGATGGTCATATCCTTGTTGTAGACATGGTTTCCATCCACCACCTTGAAGAAAGGATTGTCCTCCGGATAGTCGAAGCACTTGATGCGCACGCCACGGGTACCACGCTTGCCGTAGTGCCACCTCTCATAGAGATTGTAAGCGGGATTGAACTCCAAAGTATCGACACAAGAATAGACATCGAAAGCGTCACCGTAGCCGTTCGAGCCGTTGAACGTCGTGTTGCGGTTCTTGATGGTCAGCCTCTTGACATGTGCCGAATAGAACATCGCACCACTTAGGTTGCCCAATGACTCAGGCAAGGTGATATGCCCCAGGCTCGGACAAGTGTTGAAAGTGGACATCTGCATGACGGTCACCCCCTCGGGGATGTTTACGTCCACGAGTTTCGTGCAAGTACTGAAGATACGGTCAGTGTCCCAGTTTGTCAAAGTGCTGGGAACAAAGACGGAGGTGATTTCCTCACAGGTGCGGAAAGCCCTCGAAGCGAAGGCCGTCACGGTATAGGTTATGCCGCCGTTGCTGACGGTCTCGGGTATCACCACCGCCCCGGATATGTCAGTGCCGGCCGCCTTAACGGACACCGTTCCGGTGGAAGTGTCCGGGTCCTCCGTCAGGACCGTATAAGTCAGTTTGCCGATGGTGAACGAGCTGCCCACCGAGGCATGCATTGCCATGCCGAACAAGAAGGCAATAGAGCCCATGATTAGTCGAAGATGTCTCATGTTGTTTGAATTTTTGGTTTGGTCCGCTAACGAATTAAAGGGCTCATGGCCGAAGCCATCTTAAAGAAAAGTCATGCAACATCGAGATGTTGAACATGATGCTTGAGGGGCGCCGCCATCGTCTTGCTCCTGTGCGGGGAAAGCGACAGGCATCCATCGGCCCCAAGCGGATTGTATGTGCCCTGGTTGGTTCCCAGGACTTTTGCCGACCAGTCAGGATGACCGGCGGCTTGAAAGGGGACAGGATATTGTGTTTCCTGCTTATTTCAGTACCTTCCTGCCTTTTTGGACAATCACGCCTTTTGCTGTCGGCACAGTCCTTCTGCCGGACAGGTCATAGAAGTCATCACCGTCGCAGTCGTTGATGAACACCTCATAGCCGATGGTGTCGGTCGTCCCATCCACATCCGTGAAGGTCATGGAGAAATTGGTGCCGGCCATCTTCTCAGGCAGGGGAAGGTACGACCTGTTGTACCCCATCCATCCCGGTCCGGACAGCTTGCGGAAGGCGTTGTTGTTGAGACCATAGTTGGTCACGGCCACGCCAGTCTCAGAATCCACCTCCGCAGGCAGTATGTATGCGGAATCGGAAATCCCCCTCATCATATTCGAGCCGGCATGAGCTGTCATCGAAACCGCCTGTGCATCCGCGAGCAGCCATTGCCCCTCCGCTCCCTGGGAGTAGTCGTTCTCTCCTATCTCGTAATAGTAGGTGCTACCGGGCGTGCCCCTGACCACCACGCCGACGTACCGATCCTCGCCGGCATACCCGTCGACGTTGGCCATGAGCCTTGACGGGATGTAGAGGATCTCGTCCATGAACACCATGCCCAGCTCACCGTCGGCATCATCCACCACATAGGCGGAAAGCCTTTTCGTGCCGTCGGAAAGGTCGTCCCCACTATGCCGCAGGTCCACGTCGAAGTCCCTGCAGAGGGTCTTGTACTTGACCGCATTTCCCTTGGCGTTGACCATCTTTATGGGGATGCGGTAGTCCACCCTGAAGCCGTTCCATTCACCAGAGGGATACTTCTCATTGTAAACGGAGCGTTTGACATAGATGGTGATGTCCTCACCCATGCGATTCCTGCTTCCCATCTCCTGCAGGCCATCGGGAATGACATCACCCATGACATAGATGCTGTTCAAACCAAAGGCGAAGGAATCCATCTTTCCTATCTTCCTGACAGACGCCGGGATGGTCAGCTCCGTCATGGCGTCACATCTCTCGAAAACGCCGCCCAGGTCACCCGTCCCGATGGTCTCCAGCCACGAAGGCAGCGTGACATGCGTCAATGCCTGGTCGTATCTGAACACACCGCTGCCGATGGCCGTCACGGAATTGGGCAGCGTGACGGACTTGAGCCTGGAGCAGTATGCGAAAGCCCCGTCGGGCAGGCCCGTGACATTCTGCGGGACGGTGACGGAAGCCAGTTCCTTGCAGCCGGCAAACGCGGCCTCCCCTACCCCGGCCAGTGTCTCAGGCAAGGTGATGGAGGCCAAGGCCCCGCAACCGCTGAAAGCGTGGCTGTCGATGTATTGGACGCCTTCCGGAAGAGAGATGTCCTCCAGCTGTCCGCACATCTCGAACATCCCTTCCCCCACACCGGCCATGTTGTCAGGCAGGGAAACGGAGATGAGGGCAGAGCAGTTCAGAAAAGCATCCTCTCCGATGGTCTCTATCCCATCAGGAATGGCGACTTGAGTGATGCTGGCGCAACCGGCGAAAGCCTGCCTTCCGATATATGCCACATCCTGCGGAAGCGGGATGGACGTGAGGCTGGCGCAACCGGCAAAGGCGAAATCACCTATTGATGTCAGGGAGGAAGGAAGAGTCACTTCTGTCAGCAGGGAACAGTTTTGGAAAGCGGCCCTCTCTATGGCGGTCACGCCTTCCGGAAGAACCACTGTCCTCAACGCTGACCCTCTGAACGCCTCAGGGGAGACGGAAGTCACGTCGTATAGCACGCCGCCGTCAGACACCGCCGACGGTATCAGGGCATCCGTGAGAGAGGCGGACGGATCCAAAGAATGGACGGCGACCTCTCCCCCACCCTCCGAAGTTGCAATCACCTGGTAGGTGACGCCACCGTCGCTGAATGTGTCGCCGGTCTTTGCGAAGCTGTTGAGTGCGGTGAGAAGCGCACAGAAAAACATATACTTTTTCATAATGGTTGTTTTTTGGTGAATGAAAGAATTGTCAGGGATCATCTGGCGCATGCCCGCCGTCTTTCTTCGGGTCATCTTCCTTTCGCAAACTGTTCCTGGTCTTTTGGAACTTGCCGATCTCGATGACCTCATAAAAGTCGACGATGACAATCAGGAGGATTCCTCCCACCGCGCTGACGGCCAGCCAGACGATGAAGAACTCGAACCAGCCGAGGGCATTGTACGCGAGACTGAGGGTCATGATGACGGCAGCCAGAAGAACCGCCAACGCCACGACCAGGCAGGACAGCGCATGTCTCTCCAGAAATTCCCTCATGGCTCATTAGCGATTTCGTCTTGGCTGATTCCCTGTGTAGTCATATTCATGAAGAGGGGCATGCCCAGCATAGGAGGATGCCGGGAGGGAAATCCCTGATTTCGCCGTCAGGCCCGGTCACCATTCCCCAGCCACAGTGACATGGGAGAGGATGACCGCACCGTCATGGCGCGAAGGAAGGATCTCCGGTTCAGTACGGGAATGTCATTCTTCCCAAAGGTTTCGCGTGCGGTAGAAGCTCTCCGTCTCTTCCTCCTGGAAGAAGGAGCCGTTGGCATCGGACTCCTCAGGCGAAGTGTTGCCCGAACCGATCTCGATCATGAAAGCACCGCACTCCAGATTGTGGACATCACACACGGGAACCATGTAGGATTTCTTCATTGATTTTCTCATTGTCTTGTCGTTGTTTGTTGAATGATTATCTTGGGCAAGGCATCCCGAAAGACACCCCGCTCTTCACACAGAAGACCAAAGTAGATGGTTATTTCCTCACCACACGGTAGGCCTTGTTCGAACCGAACCACCTGCCGTCGCGTTCAGTGGCGCTGGGCTCAAACGAGACAGTCACCTCGTCACCAATCTTGATGCCGAACTCCTTGATCTTATCCTCACCGTAGACGGTGAACACCAGACGGGAGGGGAAACGTCCCTCCGTGTTCTCTGCCACATAGTCCTGGGCAGTCCAATGACCCTTTGCGCCGTTTCCGCTTCTCACGGACGTGGCGGCAATGATCTTACCTGTGAAATTTAAGGCTTCCATATCCTAAGTTTTTTAAGTTAAAAATAAACGATCACGGCAAGGCGCATTTCTTGCGTCTTGATTGTCAAGCTAAGAAGTGATGATAAAAAACCTAGGGAGGATTCCCAAGATATTCATGAAATTTCCAGTTTCAGAGAGTCATCACAACTTCGGGCCGCATGGCCCAAAAGACAATGCAAAATTACTGAATCATTTTATAATCAGCAAAGAAAAGAGTAAAAAAAACGTGAACGGCCTGATTTTTGTCTCTTCATGTCATGCCGGCAACACCACGATGCGTATCTCACCCAGCTTCCCGAACGGGTGCTCATAGCAGAAGGTCCTTTCCCCGACGAAGAATTTCTCCACGCCCTCGCCCGCATCCAGCAGCATGAAGTCATTGGTCTCTGCCGAGGGCAGCGGAATGTCCGGAGAGTATCCGAACGACAGCACCTGCCTGCTGCCCAGGAACACCCTCACCACGGGCTGTTCGTCTATCACACCGAGGGTCCTGTTCAGGTGGAGCAGCTCTTTCCAGAAAGTTTCTCCCTTGCCGTTCAGCTCATAGAGCACGGACATGATGGCCGTCTCCCTGACCACCAGGGCCCAGAGCTCCTCGCTCCGCTGCTCCGCCACGCAGTATCTGACCATCATGTCGGATGCCAGCATCTCCAGGCAAAGGTCATCCTCGCAAGAGCGCAGCGACACCTTGACATTGCCCTCAGGCATTTCCTCTTTCAGGAAGGGAGTCACTCCTTGGGTCCTGCCCTCCGCGTCCTGCATGATGTATTCCACATAGACATATTGGTCCAGGGCATCCGTCCATCCCCCCTCCCCTATCCAGTCGGGATCGTGTTGGGAGAAAAGGTCGCACAGCTCGGCGGTCAGTCTGGTGAAGCCTGCACCTGCTGGGACGTTTTCCTTCCTCCACTCCGACACCTCCCGGTAGAGGGGAGAGATGGGGATGGTTCGGTTGAAAGAGAAATTCTTCATATAGGATTTCCTGTGGTCATTCGTTGGTTGGGATGGGTCTGCCTCAGTCAAGGGGCACGGTAGTGAAGCCTATGGAATGGACGTTTTTCTCACCGCCCCTGAACGTGTAGGTCATGGAATTTGCCAGTTTCCCGTCGATGTAGCCCTCCAGCCTGACGGTGATCTCGCCGTTGTTGTTCTCCTCGATGTCCGTGATGACCATGGCAGCCGCCAGCGCTGTTCCCTCCTTTGTGGTCTGACCCGTCAGGGAAGAGAAATTGTCCGTTTTCTCGCCCAAGGCATTCCCGTACTCGTCATAGACGATAGCCTGTTCCGCCCTGTTGTCATGCCAGGTAAGGCCGTTGAAGTTGGCGCTCCATTTGAAACTGCCGGGATCACCCGTCACGGAGATTTTTATTCTGTGCACGGCAGTTGTCCGGCTGTCGCCATTGTCCATGATTTCGTCTTTCTCGTCATCCCCGCAGGAGGAAAGTGTCACAGTGGCCATTGCCATCAATGTGAGGCAAAACAGATTGATTAACTTTTTCATTTTCTTGTCTTTTTAAGTGAAACATGTTATTGATTGATAGAAAAATTTCAAATGTTGAAGAGTATCCTCGCCATCATCTCCCTTGGCCTGAGCCTGGTCACGGCGTGGACACTCTGGGTGGTCGTCACATAGCGTCTCTCGTATTTGTCCGAGCCCATGACGTTGTTGAGCCAGATTCCCAGTTCCATCTTCCTGGTCCTGTATGAAAGCGCCATGTCGGCAAAATGGCTGAAGGACACCGAACGGTCGTTGCTGTGGTACAGCTCGTTGTCGATTTCCAGCTGCCATTTGCCCAGCAGCACAAAGATCTTTATATGGTGTTCGAAATGGTTCATCGAATGTTCCGGCCCGCCGCCTGCACGGCTTGACCTCTGCCGGGAGTGGGAGAAGCGGGACTTCTCCTCGATGGAAAGCAGGGGAAAGGGTTTCAGACTGAAGCCCACGCTGGCCAGAAAGCCCCGCATGTTGCACGGCACACGCTCCCCTTCCAGCAGGATATGGTAATCGTCGGTGTTCCATTCGCATCCCGCCTTGATGACCGCCTTCGCCCAGGAGAAGGATTTCGAAACGTCGCAGGAAAGGCTCCACCCCACCGTATTGTCATGCATCCCGGAGGCATGCTGCCGGAAGAAAAGCCCCTCCACCGAGCTCTCGTACATCCTTGCATGCTGTACGCTGTGGTAGGAAGCGCCCACGTTGGCGAACAGCCCGTGCATGATGTGGTGATAGCGTGCATAGGCGCTCGCGTTGTGCGTGCGCGACCTGTCCAGTCCCCCGCTTCCCCGCGTCATGGTGCGGTACGAAGTGAACACGGGGATGTCACACGCCTCGTTCATGCCGTCCGCCATGCAGCTCATCAGACAGGCGGCGCCATAGTCCAGCGACGCGTTCTGCTTGTAGCTGACGGACACGGAGGGCTCGAAGAGGAAATCCCCGGCACGGGCAGCTCCGTACCTTCTCCGCAGCAAGCTCATCCTTGGAGAAGCGCTCACGCGCAGTCTCCCGTGGTCAAGGGACAGGCTGGGGAAGGCGTACAGCCGTTCCTCGTCATACCGGACACCCTTTTGTGAAGCCAAAGGATTCTCGATGTCCATCCGGTTCAACGTCATGTCAAGTCCGATGTTCCAGGCCACGCTCCACCGCCACAGCCTGTGCCGGAAATTGGCCCTGGCATTCCACCTCAGCGCTGTCATGTCAAGTTTTTCCGCCGTACTGTCGCAGAGCAGTATCCGTCCGGGGAGACGGTCATATGCGA
Source organism: uncultured Prevotellaceae bacterium (assembly GCA_900315745.1). Taxonomy (GTDB): domain Bacteria; phylum Bacteroidota; class Bacteroidia; order Bacteroidales; family Bacteroidaceae; genus Prevotella. The sequence continues at coordinate 28,961 of ONAG01000024.1, read as the reverse complement.
TGGCGGAGGACAGCGTGTAGCTGTTCCCGTTTCCCATCTTCCGTATCATCTCCACGGCATCGGAGACGAAGCACGACCGTGGCCTCACATCCTCATGCGTCAGCGAGCCGTTGAGGGACGAAAGACCCGACGAGCGGCCGAGACCGATGTTTGCCTCCAGCCGGTTGTTGAGATACATGGATTCACTGTTGACCTTGTACTGCATCTCCACGTCCCACTTGGACGTATGGCTACTCGTGGAAGCATCCTCCCTGAGCGACCATCCGCCCGTGATATCGGTGTATGTGGTCTCGGAGAATCTCTCGCTCTCCGTCCTGTCGAGGAAGCAGCTCGCCTGCAGCCGCAGGTCATGGCCGCCCCTGGTCCTGAACAGCCAGTTGGTCGCCGCCAGCTGGCTGTCGTTGAACGCGTACCGCCGCCCGTCGATGTCGGCCGATGCCACTCCGATGCCGGACAGGCGGGTGGTCAGCGGAGAGAGCGCATTGCTGTCAAATATCAGGTCACTTACCTCTGTCTGGATGTCCTTTCCCGTGTTGTTGGTTTTCCATATCGACACGCTCTGGCATTTCCTGCCGAACACCATGCCCATGAGCCTGGTATCCCGCAGCCACCGGGTGCCGTCCTGCAGGGTCAGTCCTGAGGCCATGTCGCACAGCCCTTGCCACACGTTCCTCGCATCGTCCCTGAGCACGAGGTTGAGTGCCGCCTGCTCGGAGAACTGCACGTCACGCAGCACCTTCTTGGGCTGGTTGTTCTCCCTCACCTCCACGCTCTTCACTTTGTCGGCGGAAAGGTTCTCGCTGATCTGAGCATACCTTCCGTTGGTCAGGTCCATGCCTTCTATGGTGAACTCGTTGATGGCCTTGCCCTGGTAGGTGATTTTGCCGTCGCTCCGCACGTCCAATCCCGGCATCTTCCTGATGACGTCGGCAATGGAGCGGTCCTGCCGCTGCCTGAAGCCCGCCACGGAGAACACCAGCGTGTCATTGTCCTGCCTGATACGCTGCGAGGTGACCTTCACCTCCCTGAGCCCGACCCCCTCCTCCGTCATCCTGACGGTCTGTCCGCTGGCGAACTCCCCTACAGGCATCCTGACTTCGGCGAACCCCATCCTCCGGAAGGAGATATGCTCCACGCTCCTGTCCCCGGGCAGCTTGATGGAGAAAGTGCCATCCTCTGCCGTCCGTGAGAAAGCCACGACCCTGCCCCCGCTCCCCTGTAGCGTGACAGACACCGACCCGACAGGCTTGTCAGAGGCGTCCGTCACCTTTCCGGTGAGCGGCTGCGCCATCATCCCAAGGGGAGAGAGCGCCAGCAAAAGCAGCAGCAGTAATCCGTTGTTCATTCTTACAGGAGCATGGAAGTTGTGGATGTTTGAAATGCAGGTATGAATCCTCAGAGATGTTGCTTTCACTCCGCCGTCTCCATGAAGACCAGCTCCGTTTTCTCCTGCCTGAAGATCTGTCCGTTCTGGTCGCGAATCTCACCGGGATCCAGGCCAAGCGTGTTCTGGATCATCCCACGGACGTCATTCACGCTCATGTCCTTCAGCTCCTGCATTTTCCTCAGGGAGGCTTTGGTCATCCCCTTGGTCTTCAGCGGGCTGAAAGACTTCCCGTCACCCTTGGAGATGCCTATGCAGGTGAAGCTGTAATAACCGTCGGCCTCACTCGCCTTGAGAATCAGTCCCGGCAGCCCGCACAGCTTCCACGGTCCGTCGCCGACAGGGATGTCCATCGAGAACCATGCCGTCCATGTTCGCCCACGGAAAGTGCCGACGGCCTTCTGGCAGGAATACTCCGCTATCACGGTGTCTCCTTCTTCCATCTTCCAGTCTATCGCCGGCATCGGCTCCTCGTAGTACATCTCTTCCATGAACTTGTCGGCATAGGTCAGCCTTCCGGCCGACGGGATGTTCTTGAACACGCGGTAGGACTGGCCGCTTTTTACACCCATTCTTTTCCGCTCCTGCATCATGGCCATCGGGTCAAGGCCGGCGCTGAGCAGGCTGTCCATCACGAAATCGTTTCTCTCCGACCACTGGCTGTAGAACCGTGACCGGCCGTCCTTGCCCACCTGAAGGACATGCATGTCCTCCTGCGGCTGCCTCGCCTCCTTCTTGAAGCTGTAGGTGCTGGAATAAGTGACTTCCAGCTCACAGGGAATCAGTTCCTGCGCATTGCTGACGATGGCCGTGGCCATCAGGGCAATGGTGACAATTGTCTTTCTCATCGCACTCATGTTTTTGTTGGTGTTAATACTATGCTATCGTATCTAGTGACAGAATGGTAAACTGGCGTCTGGCCTTTCAGTCACATTCTATCCATCTGCTGCATTTGAAATGCCTGCATATGGCATCACCCCTCTTCAGCCTGCGGAGGGAGCAATGCCCGTGGAAGACGCAATGGCTGCAGCCTATCTGGTATTTCTGGGTGCAGCCGGCCAGGAAGATGCAGACGCTGCATTGTCCGTACAGGGTGGTGTTGGCCCTGAGATTCGACTCCCTCACCTCCCTCCTGGCCATTACCAGTACCGTTTTTGCCAGTCTCGCCATGCCAGGCCCCCTGAGGTACCACACATAGCGGTTGCCGCCGTCCTTCCAGAACCTGCCTTTTTCAAGGTAGTCGCAGGCCGTCCGGTTCCTCAGGGCCAGGATCCTCCTGATATTGAAGCTGAGCACCCACATCATCAGCTGCAGGCACAGCCAGGCAGCCAGCAATACCGTCATGGTGTATGCTTCTACCAGCAGAATGGTATATGTCGCTGCTGCACTCATCTTGCGTCGGTATCATCACATGATTCAGAAGGAGGGATTTCAGTTTCCTGCCCCTCCCCCACTCTTGTCTCATCACTCGGACCTGCAGGGATTTCCACTGGTTCGGCTGTGCTGCCGTGACTCCTGTCCTTTTCCTCGTCCTCCTTCCTCATCTCGATATACCTCACCATGTAGTTGGCGACAACATACAGGGTGAGCAGCACGAGCAGGATCATGCCCATGCCGTCCCAGATATGGCACTTGATGTCGAGGAACAGCATCATCATCAGCGTCACCGTCCCGACAACCAGCTTCTTCGTGAAGAACCCCTTTCTATGGAACACATAGGCGGTCACTTCCCTTGTCTTCTTGAGCAATTGTCTCATGTTTCAAGCATCATCATTTTTGTTGTTCACGTTTGAATTGTTTGGATTTCTCTATCAGAGTCCGGGCGGAATCCAGCAACAGGCAGGTGTCTGTCATTGTCTCCGCCGGAATAGCATTCCGCTTGCTCAGCTCGAAGACCCTTGTGCTGAGAAGGCTCAGTGACTTCATCAGGTCACGCCTGTCCGCCGGATAGCGGCAAAGGTCCTCGTCATCCCTCCACGGGCATACGGAACTGTTGTCACAGCCCATGCCGAACGGACACTCTTGGACACGAAAGGGCATGCCTTCCGTGTCCGGGTCAAGAACACACCGTAAAGCCATAACAAAAAGTCACACGGCATCCTGGATACCGCCATTGCGGAATCCGCGGGATGTCACAGTGTCATTACAGGCGATGTGCTCCCCGAGAGGGATATGTTATAATTGTTTGGGAAATGGGCGCCACACGTAGGGGATGGGACGCGTCTGCTTGAAAATGGGAGGAATGCATGGTTCCCCCATGATTAAAAAAAGTTTTTTCCATGTTCGAGAGTCAGTTTAAAAAATGAAGAAAAGTTCCGCCCGTATTTCCAGTACGGGCAGAACGTATTGCCAGTGTCAACCGCCCATCAGTTCCTTCCGGATACGGTCGTTGATCTCATCCTTGTATTTGTCCATGAAGAGCCTGAGGGTGGCGTTGACCATGCTCTTGAGGTCGGCCGTCGGCCCGCAGACAAGCTTCATGCTCATAAAGAATTTCCTGATGTCCTCGTGTACGTAGACTGCCAGTGTCGGATAATTCTTGTTGTAGAACTGGGAGGTGTAGTCCATGAAACGCTCCCACTCTGTGTCACCGCTTGCTTCCACGATCGCCTCTGTGGCCTTTCGCGGCCGTCCTGCCCCGCCGCCTCTCTGGGGGGTGCTGGGCTTCTCCTCCTCCGGCTTGGGGTCTTTCCTGTCAAGAAGCCCGCTGTTGACGGACTTCGTGATCTCGGACAGGTCACCTCCGCCTGTCAGTCCGGCGATGGTCATCGGTATGGAAGTCAGCTGTTTCTTCTTCTCGTTCTTCTTAGGTTCGTTCTTCTTAGCCATAGTAGAAATAGATTTGATTATGTTATTGCTGTTTATTCAGAGTCCTTGGTGAAGCTTGGGTACAGCTTCTTGATGATGAAGTCGAAACAGGGGGAGACGACATCCTTCTGCTCCTTGGTAATCTCAAGGGTGGAGTATCTCTGAAGGCAGACCTTCCTGTCAATCTTTGGAGTCACGATGCCCTTCTTGGCGAAGATGGAGTCAATCTGTCTCCACATCTCATGCTCCTCCTGGAGACCCACGCCTTTCTGGACGGCATTGGGAATGAACACCAGCTTGGCCTTCATGTCAGGATAGCTCTTGCGAAGCACGTCAACCACGGTGATGAAGACGCCGGTGCTGGACAGGGTGGCCTGGTCATAGATATAGGGACAGATGATGTAGTCCACGTTGGAGTATATGGGGGTCAGACCCTCTTCCGTGAGATTTCCCGGAGTGTCGAACAGCACACATCCCTTGAGCGTGCTGGCGGCCTCCATCAGCCCGTTGACGGTCTTGAGGAAATCCTCGAGGGAGGAATTCTTGGGTCTCTTGATATCGAAAGTCTGCACCGTCCAAGGAGCCTCGCCCGCCTCTATCTGGTCCTTCCTCAGGTTTTCCGACCTGATGTAGGAGATGGTGCGCTGAAGGTCTGCGTCAACCACACAGACGGGGATGCCCAGCTCGGAGAGATAGTCGGCAAAAAGCGTGCAAAGCGTTGTTTTGCCACAACCTCCTTTTTGGTTAGCGAACGCAATTGTCTTGTTCTTGAAGATATTTCTATTGCTCATATTAAATAAAATGTGTTTATAGATTTCCAATCAATCGGAGTCTCGCAGGACTCCCAAAAAAATGAGTATTTCCGTAAGTTCCATACGGACAGACCATTGATGATTTCGTGTCCGTAATGCAGATGCAAAAGTAATACATAATTTTATAACAACAAAATAAAATAACATTTTTATTTTTTCATTTTATTATTTTTGTATTCTATAATTATATAATTAAAAAATTGATTTTGTATTTTTTAATTTTATAACATTATAATTATATAATTATGAAACTAGCGAGCGGCAAGGAGCCGTGACGTCAATAGCCCATGCCACCTCCGTCACGGTCATCCTTCCTTTTCTTGCGCTTCTTCGAGAGGTCCTTTTTACCGCCACCCCCTACCCCACCGGAGCCGGTGCCGCCGATGGACAGGATGTTGTCCATGGTGTTGGCCACCATATCGACAGGATGTTCCGGGACGAGTCTGTCAAGGCCCAAACCGATGCCTCCAGGAAGACCGTCGGATTCAGATCGGGAATCTCCCTCTTCCCTTGTCTGGCCGGGTCGCTCAAGCAGCCCCTCCCCTACCCCACCGTCCCTGGCGTTGACGATGGCGTTGGTCTTGAAGTTGAGAATGTAATAGTCGTTCTCGTATTTGAACAGGGTGAAGCCGTTCTGCGTGAGGTTGTCCCTGAAGGTACGGGCATCCGACGCCGCTGCTATCTGGCGGATGCTCTCAATGACGCCTGGATCCGCCGCTCCTGCATCAGGATTCACGGAAAGGTAATCGGGATTCACCTTGAACAATGCGGCGAGGACGCATTTCTCCCTTTCGGTACGTGGATTGAAGGACTGTATCCAGGCGTATCTGTCATTGTTTCTGAGCAGGCGGGCGATGTTCTCTCCCAGAGGCTGCTTGACTCCGTTGATGACAAGCATTCCCTTGGAAATATAGGCATTGGTCTGCTTCTTCAGCAGGTTGTTCAGCCCACGTGTGGTCAGCAGGTTGTCCTTCTGGAAGGCATCGTCGATGAAGGCATGGATTTCCCTCTCCTTTTCCTCCCTGGAGTAAGGGATGAACTCAAGCAACTGCTTAAGGGGAAGGACATCAGAGCCCTTGAACACGGTCTTTGAGCGGTGGTCGACAACCGTATAACCGTAAGGCTTGAACTCGGTACCACCGACACCCTTGCCGTGGAAGACCAGGTCGACCCCGAATTTGGCGTGCATCAGCTTCCTCAGCTCCTCCTGGTTGTAGCACATGGCCTTGTAGCGTAGAAGCCACGCCTTGAGCTGTGCAGCCCTTTTCTTGCGTTCCTCCAGGTCATCGTCCCTGAAGCTGCTGATGATGCGCTGGACGGGAACGGAGAACAGCACTCCCCCACCCTTCTTCACGTTCACGCTGCCGTTCTCCTCATAAGTCTCGTATGAGGACGACTCAAGGATGGACCTGAACTGTCCGATGCTCTGGAACGAGTAATGCAAGGCCTTTTCTATGATGTTCTCCGCCTCATTGGCGGGATGTACGCCAAGGATTTCGTTGATGGCCTGCTGGGAGCGCCTTCGCTCATGGCTGTGGTTGATTTTCTTCCCATCCCGCCCCACCCTGCTGGTGACGACATGCAGATGGTTGTTATCCGTGTCCTGATGGAAGTAGATGACCATGGGATTGGAAGCATAGCCCATCTTCTCCAGCCATTGGTCGGCGAAAGCCATCAGCTCTTCCTTTGACATGGATTTTCCCCTTGTACTGAACGAAACGTGGAACTGGGGATACTTAAGGTGATTGTTGCCGGTTTCAGAGTACACGGAGAGATAATCAGAGATGGCCTGAGAGGACAACAGCTCCTGGTTGTTCTGGAAGGGACCGAAGTTCCGCACCTCTACCCTCTCGGCCACACCTTGATTGACTTTCTCTTCGTTATACTGGACCGCTGGAAAGGATCCGGAAGTCTTTAAGATTTTCACTATCATAGCACGGTTATTTAATTCATATAGTTAAGTATACCATTTAAGCGGATTGTTTTTCTATTATATAATTATTGTATTTTATTATTATAATATTTTGATGTTATAAAATTGAAGTACCCATTTGATTTCTATGTTTTAAAATTAAAGAATTATATTATTATATTATTTTCCTATTATAATATTTTCAGCCACCCTATTATCTTATTTTCCTATTATGCTATTATCCTATTATCCTATTTTAATGTTATATAATTATCTCCCAGATAAATTTAATGTTATATGATTATTTAGTTTTATAACATTATAATTTTATAACTTAATAATTCAGAATCAATTTCTATGTTATTTTATTATGTTATTGTTTTATTATTCTATTATAAAATTATGAAAGAATTTCCGTATTATATTATTATTCTATTTTAATGTTATTGTATTCTTTTGTTTTAATGTTTTCGTATTTTATTATTTTATTATTTTATTACTCTTTTATTTTATTGTTTTATTATTTTAATCTTCTTTTATTATACTATTATAGTATTATCTTGTTTTTCTATTTTATAACACTGGGCAGAATCCATCCTATGTTATAATGATATATAATTATATAATAGTAAAATTACAGATGTTTTCTATGTTTTAAAATTATATAATTATTTAACATCGTAATAGGAATAGTTTCTATGTTATTTTATTATTCTATTTTTTGATTATATTGATATGTTGTTTTAATATTATATAATAATAAGGTTATTATATTTTATAATAGTAAAATAGCATAATAGAAAAATTGGGTAACAAAGTGATGTGTAACTGGAGTGATTGGACGAAGTGGGGTAGGGGATGCCTATCTCGTATAAAGGCGCTTCTTGATGAGAAGCTGGTCGATGTTGATGGCTTGATAGAGACTATGCAGCTCGTCAATGGCCGGAATGATGACATCCGTCACATACTGCTCCGGAATCTTACCGTCAATGGCGAAGATGTTCACCTGATGGGCGATCTGGTTGATGTTGTTTCCAATGGCAGCCAGCTGACGCTGTCTTTCCTCGATAAGAATGTTGTGCTCTGTCGTGACCTGTATCTTCTTCTTCGCACTGGTATCATCCAGGTGGAGTAGGGCATAACGACACATACGGCTGAAATTGTAGCCGTATTCCTTTGCCTTGAGGAGAACATATTTCTCCTCAGCTTCTGTCAGGTAGACCTGTCTTTTGATTCTTTGTCCGACTTTCATAGTTCATCTATTTAAGAAAAATATATACCGAGTTGCGAGGTTATATTGGATCCCAACACAGTTGGCGAGTTCACTTTTTGACGTCAAAAAGTACAACTTGCGGTCTAAGCTCTGAAATGACCTTGGCAAAGGTATGAAGTATTTCAGTAACGAGGTAAATTTTTATTATAAAAATTCTGAAGAAACGTTTAATAATTTTAATAATATATTATTTTATTATTTTTTAATTATATAATAATAAAATTCAAAGTGAATTTTTCAATTATAATATTATATGGTTTTATAATAATATTATTATTTAATTTTGCTATTTTAAAATTTGGACGGTTTGAAAAGTGAAATCTATGGAAACTATAAGATTTAAAACCGAAAGGGAAAATAAAAAAGAGAGCAAAGCAGGGTAGGGGAGGGGAGAAGATGGTAGAAAAATACAATCTTATCAGGTTGTCTTCCTGCTTTGATTGAAAGTGAAAATACAATTATTGTATTATAATATTATAAGGTTATATAATAATAAAATAGGTATACAAGATATGATGATTTAATACTTTTGGAGAGAAACAAGAGAAAACGATGTGAAATATTTTTAAATTTTGAATATTGTCTGAAGATTATTTGGAGGTGTCACAGATATTTTGTAACTTAGCAAAAAGAAACAAAATCATCAGTCTATGGCATACTATCAGAGATGGGAAAAGGATCTCAGCGGCGGTGGCGGTTATCAAACCCACTACTGGCCTGACAGCAAAGCGGACGAGACAGATGTATCGTGGGTCTTTGCTCCGTTCGTACTGCTGCTGGGTGGAATGTTCAAGCTGCCGTTGTTCAGGAATCTGATTGGGTTCCTGATCGGACTTCCTGTTGTCCTGGCCTTATGCATCCTGCTGGGCATGCTCGCCATGCTCTTTGTCCTCATCGGTGAGATGGTGTGCTGCTGGGGTGACATCCTGAAGGAGTTTACAAGGGATATGGCAGCATGCTGCAAATGGGTGAATGAGAGATGGACCCGTCACAAGGAAATCATCCCCACGGATTGAAACCTGCCGCATCCTGAAAGAGAAGACCATCAGAATGAACTTCCCCGATCGCTTGCTCTTTAACACGCCGAGTTTTGGCGTGACTAATATTCAAATAGTGATATTTTAGAATAACAATTCTCAAAAAACACCAATTTGGAAGAAAAAATATTCCAAGAAAGATATTTCTTCGATTTGTTTTTGTATTTTTGCAACCAGTTTTGACAGTGGTGAATACCTTCGCCATTGATTATTTTAGATTTATTGTCTGACTCCGAAACCTGGAAACTTCTGACAGACATCATATTCAAGGATGATGGAATAATCCTCATTTGAACCGGACCGGCAAAAGCCGGCACCTTGCCGCGTGGATACGTGGCTGCTTGCATTAGGGATAAAAGTACAAAGACCAATATGGGCTGTGTCAGTCGTCTATTTCGCAAACTATGGAAGAATGAGAAGTACGTAAGGGTCTTCCTGAGCATCTTCTGGCCATCTCTGATATTGTACATCGGCTGCAACATGCTATGGTACGCAGAGGAACGGTACAGTCCTGTCCCGATCATGACAGTGGAACGGCCGGAAACGACTGGGAGCGCAGGTCATTCAGAAGAGGATTCATTCCCGACGGTAAACATCGATGGGAATGATTCCTTGGGCGTGGAGGAAGACAGTCTCCTGACTCCCTGAAAAAGCATGCAAACTTTTCCGAAAGTAGCAGGCTGAGCGGAGTAGGGGAGGGTGTTCAGGATCTTCGATATACAAGTGTAACTGGAACTAGTTTATAGATTTCACCCAGGGCGATCCGCGACGGCTAGTGCCCTTTCATTTCAACAGCTATGGAGACTCTACGAACGGACGTCATATACATGAAGGATTGCATTGAGGGAATGTCCATGTTGCCGGACCATTCCTTCGATGCCATCATCTGTGACCTGCCTTACGGGAGCACCAGGAACAAATGGGATACCGTCATTCCATTTGACGAGCTGTGGAAGCAATACACCCGTCTGGTCAAGGAAAGAGGCGCCATCATCCTCTTCGGCCAGGGGATGTTCACAGCCCAGCTGATGACCAGCAACCCAAGATGGTGGAGGTACAACCTCATTTGGGAGAAGACCCAGCCGACCGGTTTCCTGAACTCCCACAAGATGCCCCTGAGGGCACACGAGGACATCTGTGTCTTCTACAAGAGCCTCCCTGAATACCATCCCATCATGACGAAGGGAGTGCGCAAGGTCAGCTCTGCCGTCTCCAAGCGCAACAGCGTGAAATCAAGCAATTACGGAGAACATCAGCACACGGACTATGACAGTGAGCTGCGCTATCCCACCAGCGTCATCCGTTTTCCCAAGGACATCCAGCATTCCGCCATCCACCCCACCCAGAAGCCCGTAGCCCTGATGGAATGGCTCATCAGGACATACACGAAGCCGGGGGATGTGATACTGGACAACTGCATGGGGAGCGGCACTACCGCCATCGCGTGCATATCGACAGGGAGGAGGTACGTCGGCTTTGAGAACGACGAGAGATACTGGAGGTGTGCGGAACAGAGGATAGCGGAATTCAGGAAGACGAGAGAATCAGAGACGAATAACATGTTTAACCCTATAAACGGCATTGAGAATGACAAAAGAGATCCTATTCGCAAGCAGAAAGGGCGCCACAGGTAAATCGACACTGTGCGCCATGGTGGCCAACCATCTTGCAGCCAATGGCATGAAGGTAGCAGTGATTGACTGCGACAACTGCGCCACCCTCACATGGAGGCGCAAGGCGGACATGAAATGTCTGCCGGAGGGCGTGCAGCCCCCGTATCCCGTATTCCAGGATGAAGACTACTTCGACAAGGAGCATCAGTTTGAGGGATACGACTATGTGCTCATCGACAACTACGACATGGTCAGGGAGGGCGTCAGCGGTGCTGTCGTGGTGCCATTCATCTATACGGAGATGGTACTCGACTCCACCTTCCGCTTTGTCCGCAACATGAGAAGGACAGGCAGCTGCGAGGTGCTGTTCGTGCCCAACGAGGTGCATGGCTACAAGCAGTCGCTCAAGAAGAGGGACATCATCGAGAATGTCAACTGGATTCTGGGCATCTTCGGAAAGATCCTTCCAAAAGTTTCCAACAGCAGGCTGATGGACCAGGTGAACACCATCTCCAATACCGTGGAGATGAACCTTCTCGTCAGGGATTTCGTCGACGCGCTTCTCCCGGAATGCAAGATGAGCGAGGAGGAGCTGACTGCCAGCGAGGAAAGCCGGACACAGGACACGTCCGACGATGCAGCCCAGCCTGCGGACCTGTTCTCAGCCATGGACGAGCAATCCGAAGAGTGATGACCAAACCATAACCAACTTACGGCAGGATGATAGTATGCATTGCAGAGAAGCCAAGTGTCGGGCGGGACATCGCTAAGGTGCTCGGCGCTGCGGAAAAGCATGAGGGCTATTATGAAGGCAACGGCTACCAGGTGACATGGGCCTTGGGCCATCTGCTCTGCCTGAAGGAGCCGCACGACTACCTTGACAGCTGGAAAAAATGGAGTCTGGATGTCTTGCCGATGGTACCGCCGCGTTTCGGCATCAAGCTCATTGACGATGCGGGGACCAAGAAGCAGTTCAACATTGTCAAGCAGCTTGTTGCCAACGCACGGGAGGTCATCAACTGCGGGGATGCCGGACAGGAGGGGGAGTTAATCCAGAGATGGATCCTGCAGTACGCCAAAGTCAAGTGCCCCGTGAAGAGACTGTGGATATCCTCTCTGACAGAGGAAGCGATAAGGGACGGATTCCGGCACCTCACAGACCAGAGCAGGTACGACAACCTGTACATGGCCGGACTGAGCAGGGCATGCGGAGACTGGCTGCTGGGCATCAACGCCACCCGTCTCTACACGCTCAAATACGGCCGTGAGAGGCAGGTCCTGAGCATAGGACGTGTGCAGACACCCACCTTGGCGCTCATCGTACAGCGCGACAAGGAAATCAGCGAGTTCCGTCCGGAGCCCTATTGGGTGCTGCAGACCAAATACAGGGACGTGCTCTTCACCGCCGTCCAGGGAAAGTTCACGGACAGGAAAGAGGGAGAAAGGGTGCTCAGCTCCATCGCCGGAAGACCCTTCGTCATCACGGACGTCTCCAAGAAGCAAGGCAGCGAGCCGCCCAGGCAGCTGTACGACCTGACCGCACTACAGATAGACTGCAACAAGAAATACAGCCTCAGTGCGGAAACGACGCTCAACACCATACAGTCGCTGTATGAGAAAAGGCTGACCACCTATCCGCGTGTCGACACCCGCTACCTGAGTGACGATATCTACCCGCAATGCGCCGCCATCCTGGACAACGTCATAAGGCAATCCGCAGGCGGCATCGGCGGAAGGGTGGGGGAGACCCTGCAGCACCCGCTGCCCAAGAGCAAAAGGGTCTTTGACACCTCGAAGGTCACCGACCACCACGCCATTATCCCGACGGGCATCAAACCTTCCGGGCTGAACCAGACAGAGGAAAGGGTGTATGACCTCATTGTCCGCAGTTTCGTCAGCGCATTCATGCCGGACTGCAGGTATTCGACCACCACGGTGACGGGAAAGGCCGGGGAGACGGCATTCAAGGTCACAGGCAAGGAGATCCTTGCGCCTGGCTGGAGAATCCTGTACCAGGATTACAGGGAAGATGAGGAGGATGCTGCGGACCAGGACAGGGACAAGGAAGAGAAAGTGCTGCCCTCCTTCGTCAGGAATGAGTCAGGACCGCACCAGCCCGTCCTCCAGAGCAAGACGACCACCCCACCGAAGCCATATACGGAAGCATCTCTCCTGCAGGCCATGGAGACAGCCGGAAGGTTTGTCGAAGACGAGGAACTGAAAGCAGCCATGAAGGAGAACGGCATCGGACGCCCTTCATCGAGAGCCAGCATCATTGAGACCCTGTTCAAGAGGAACTACATCAAGCGGAACAGGAAGAACATCAGCGCCACTCCTATAGGCCGCCAGCTGATAGGACTCATCCAGTACGAACTGCTCAAGAGCTGTGAGCTTACCGGCATATGGGAGAAGAAGCTGAGGGATATGGAGAGAGGGAAATATGACCCGAGAAGATTCATCGAGGAGCTGAAGGGACAATTGCTGGCCATCGTCAGCAGTGTCAAGGCGGACAACTCCCAGAGATTCGTGGATTCCTTTCCGCAAACTGACAGCAAGGGGGAAACGCATGGGAAGAGAACTGCAGGCACTAAGCCCTCATCTTCCCGCCGTGCAAAGAATGCGGCATCACCAGGCAAGATGAAAGTGACGCACGGTCAAGCGTGTCCTCTCTGCAGACAAGGGCAAGTCATCAAGGGCAAGTACTCATATTTCTGCAGCCGACACAATGAAGGATGCAAATTCAAATCACCTTTGTAGGCGGTACAAAAAGATTCCGAATTTCCATCTCGGCAAATGCTGATTTATGGATATGGGAATCCAAAGTCCATGTCAATACCCGCAAAAATGGAAAATACCACGTAGTCTATTATCGGGATGACCCGATAATATAAAATGTGGGTTAAAGTTTTCCGTTAGGAATCAATTTGTAAAATTTCCTCAACTTGCTCATTATTAGAATTTTAAGCAATACGTTAAAGTAACACTTTAACCATTCGCCAAGGCTGGGTGAGACACCTGGAAAACGGAAAGAAAATAGTACTTTTTGCGGAAAAAACGTCGTCTAAAAAACGTATAGATGTGAAAATCAATAGAATATGATTCAACTGTAACAGAGAAAAAAATGGATGATTTGCCTGTTTGAACATTGTCGTTTGGTGTATTGAAACCGTTTTTCCGGCTGTATCTCACAGAGTCCCGATACATGAATAGGGTAGGGGACGGAAAAGAAATAGTACTTTTTGATCCAACCTGCGTCCACTGGTACATCGTCAGGACAACATTTGTGAAGAAAGCACACCACTTCACTTCCGTAAAATTTGGCATTTCAGCCTTTTATTCGTACTTTTGCACCGCAGCCGGACGAGGAAACGGGCTCTGCTGAGGAGCAACCCGCCAGCAACATGGCTGTGCCCATGCTAAATGCAATGGCTTAAAAAAGAGCCGTCCTACCCACGGACGGCTCACTGTATTTAGACGGGCCCATCCGCTAAGAAAACCTTTCCGCCTTCGGCGGAACACTCTTAGCTGGCTTTTTCGCGTAGCTAAAGCATCTATTCTTAAAATTTTGAGTTAAAATAAAATTTTTAAATCCTTCCCCTTTGATAGTCTTTTAAAAATTTCAAAATTAATAAGTCATTAGTAGCAGTGGTGCAAATGATTGATTATCAATAAATTACAAATTGAAAACGGAAAAGAAATAGTACTGAGCGGAATAAAAGTAGTTCTTTTTTAGGGGATGCGGAAAAGAAATAGTACACTGCTGGAAAAGAAATAGCAGAATTAACATTTAAACGGAAAGAAAATAGTACTTCGCCTTTTAACGGAAAAGAAATAGCGCTTTTAACACAAGACGGCCATATTTCGTTCTCTTTTGTTTACAAAATTCCATTTTAATTAAAGTCTTATGATAATTGATTTTACATTTGTTCACATTTAATCCTCTTAATGTTAATTGTTTTGCCAATTGATGTTCAATCAGTTACCAGGATGCGGAAAAGAAATAGTGCTTTCGCGGAAAGGAAATAGTAATGAGCGGAAAAGAAATAGCACATTTTGGTGGTGTTTGGAAATAAAATAGTACTTTTAAGTAAATTTTACCTAAATCCATGCTGCCTGCACGATCAAAGCGGAAAAGAAATAGTACTTCCACCGATTCGGAAAGGAAATAGTACTTCTTCTGGCTGTTTAGAAAGGGAGCATACGCTCATGCGGAAAAGAAATAGCACTTTTCCAATGGTTGCAGAAAAGAAATAGTACTTCTATCCGTATCGGAAAGGAAATAGTACTTCTCCTGGCAGTTTGGATAGGGGGCATGTACTCATTCGGAAAAGAAATAGTACTTTTTCAATGGTCGCGGAAAAGAAATAGTACTTCTGTACGTAACGGAAAGGAAATAGTACTTTTCTCATGGCAAACGGAAAGGAAATAGTACTTTCGCGGAAAAGAAATAGTACATCGCCAACGGCACTCTTATTCTGTCCTCATTTTTTCGGAACCTTGGAGTAGAAAAGGTTCCAGATGGTTCGTCAAAGATATCGAAGACCATCTGTTCCGGTTTAACGCTATCTATTATAGGTATAACCCGATAATAGACAATGTGCGCTGTTTTTTTCCGCAAAGTTCCCATGATTACACGTTTTCAAGCTATCGACGCTATGCAAGGGAAGTATCTGGAGCATGCCCTAAAGGCCCATGTGGTGGGGGATGGTCTTTCCATCCTAAATGACAACGAACAGAAAAACAATGAAAAACAGTCCTCCTTGACCGTCTTTTAATAAGTTCAAATTAACCATTCATTAGTAGCATACGGCAAATGCTTATAAATCAACAAGTTACATTTTAGAAACGGAAAAGAAATAGCAATGAGAGGAAAAGAAATAGTGCTTTTTCAGACATGGCGGAATGGAAATAGTACATCGGTGGAATGGAAATAGTACAATTAACATTTGGACGGAAAAGAAATAGTACTTCGCCCTTTTATGGAAAAGAAATAGTACATCCTCGTGTTTCCAGGCTTTTTTTGTCACCTTGAGGTTTGCAAAAATACTGTCGAAATGGAGTTTTGCAGGTTGTCCCTTTACTTTTTTTTGCAATTGATGGGCTTAGTGTTAATACAGTATGATATTGACCATCAATCATTTACGAAAAAACGGAAAGGAAATAGTACTCGTGCGGAAAAGAAATAGCACTTTTTCAATGGTCGCGGAAAAGAAATAGTACATAACTGTGAATATTATCTAAATCTAGTTTGGAACCGTCTCCATGTGGAAAGAAAATAGTACTTTCGCGGAAAAGAAATAGTACTTTGTCTCTGAAAGGAAGAGATGACGGCGTTTCAGGGCTGTGACTGTTGCCATGGATCTTCGGTTTTCCTCTGAACCGGAAAAGAAATAGTACTTCGAATGCCTTTATAATATGGTAGTTATAAAGAAATGGAACATTTCTTTGGTAGAATCCCGTCAGGATGAGGGCTCAACACACCAAACGGAAAAGAAATAGTGCTTTTTAGGGGCTCTTCCGTGTGTAACGGGGAAACGGAAAAGAAATAGTACTTTTGACAGGCCAGTCCTTTGATGCCTGAAATCCAGGGAAACTGGCTCCATGCTCATATAGAGAAAAGGTATCCGGCGCATCATCCAGATACAGGCTGTTGCAAACGGAAAAGAAATAGTACTTTTTTACCTTGCGGAAAAGAAATAGTACTTTTTATCAAGCAGTTACGGATTTGGCAGGGAGATTCCCGTCCTGGTCATATTGGAACATTCCGGAGTCATGATGAAGAGGATTTTTGCTTTTATATCCATTAAGCGGAAAGGAAATAGTACTTTTTCATTAATTTTCCTTAAATCTATTATCGGGTTATACCGATAATGAATATAATTTTTGCTTATTCGATGAAAATGGTTTAATTTTGTTGCAATATTAATAGAATAAGAATATCGAGCTACTACATGAACCAGTTTGACTCTTTGTATGAAATAGAGCAAGAGTTGTACAAGATCCGTATGATGACCACCATCTCTCTCAGGGATATCAAGAATGCTGAGGAAAAGCTTAACGTTATGGTCATGTACAATATTGAGCGTCATCAGGAATATTCGTTCGAGAATCTTCTCAAGTACGTCAAGATTCTGGGCAAGCGTTTGCTCCTCGACGGCCGTCCTGTAGAGAGTATGACTGACATAGGAACAATTTTGAAGGAAAAGCGAACTGCTGCGGGACTCTCCGTATTATCTGCTTTCAGCCAGACGCAGATACAGCCCAAGTCCATCGCCAAGATGGAGTCCGGCAAACAATATAGAAAATCGACACTTGCCAAGTATATCTCCTATTACAATCTTCGTTTTACTTTAGATAATTGATTATGACTGGAAAAAAGAACGCCTCGAAAACATCTTCTGACGATTCCAGGCCCGGCGCTCCCCAGGAGTCAGTGGTCCTGCTCAACAAAGACGAGGTAGTCCCCATTTCGACACAGACCGACATGATGGTCCCCGTGTCGTTTGCGATGATGAAGCACGATTTCTCCAAGATTCAGATTCGTGCCATCATCAACATCATCAAAAAGCTGCAGGTGGACCTCAAGAAGCTTTTCAGCATGGGGTCGCGCCGAGCCATCATCAATTCCCGGGACAGCAGTCTCTCATTGGTATTCAATGACAGTGAGAGTGTTGAGGTCAGTCCGGGCAAATACGACATTGTTTTCAAGATGAACGAGTTGAGCAGCAATGCGAGGAATTATTACGACCTTGAGCAGTCTCTCATCCATATGGCCGACATCCCCGTTCAGATGCCGGTGAAGATAAAGGGAAGGGATGTCGGCGAGAGCGAGGATTACATAGACTTCACCCGTTACACCCACTTGTGTGACGTGTCCATCTCCGACAAGCGTTACAAGCGCATCGTCATCTTCTCGTTCACCCCGGAGGTGGCGGAGAAATTCATCTCCACCGACTTCGGATATCTCAAGCTCTATGACAGCGTCATTATGAAGAGCGGCAACCGCTACACCCAGCTGATGTACATGCTGCTCTCACAGTTCCGTGACAAGGAATATATCCGCATCCGCACCTCCAAGCTCCGTGACCGTCTGAACATATCAGACAAGTACAAGGAGTTCCGCAAGGTGAGGCGTTGTGTCTTGGATGTGGCCCAGGAGAATCTCAGCAAGATGTTCGAGGAAGGGGAGAGCGACATCTCCTTCACTTACGAGTGCGAGTACAAGGGCACTCCCGTGAGGGGGCAGGAGCCTGACTACATCAAGTTCCACATCATCAAGCGTCTCCTTGTCAGCAAGGAGGATTATGAGGACAGGGTCAGGTATTCCAAGAACATGGTAGACAAATGGCTCCGTACGACCTTCTTGTTCAAGGACGAGGAATTGATCAAGAAGTATGTCGCTTTGGTGACCCCGGAGAACTTCTTGGAGATAGAGGGCAAGTTCAACTACATCTACGATATCATTGCCGATACCAAGAAGAGCAGCAAGATTATCGACAAGAAGGCTTATATCATCAAGGCCATAGACAATCTTTTCAAGAGCATCGCCGACATCACCGACGTGGACTGATTTTCCGGTATCACAATCAGCAAGCACCCGACAGTATGGCCTATTGTCGGGTGTTTTTTGTGGCACGTCCGGAACTTTCCGCTTGCGGACGATAGGGTAGGGATAAGAAAACCTCCCATGTGTCGATGGGAGGTAAGAAGGCTCAGGTGAGGAAGGGTCGCTATGAGATGAGGGTCGGCATGACCAGTCCCATGAATGTCTCGTTCTCCTTGTCCGCATCGGGCACGATGATGATGGGGCGCGAGTATTCCGTCATTCTCAGCTTGGCCACGTCGGAATGGATTTGTGAGAGCATGGTGTTGATGACCTCGCCGTTGACGCCGATGGTGATGCCGTTTCCAGATGTCTCGCAGGTGACATCTTCCTTGGCGCTCTTGTTGAAGTCCACATCCTCGGAGGAGACGGTGAGCACGGTGCTTGCTGTCTCGAACTTCACTGTTTTCATGGATTGGTTGCCCATGGGAAGCATGCGGCGGATGCTCTCCTGGAGTTGTTTCTTGTCAACGGTCACCTCGATGTTGCTGTTTTGGGGGATGACGCTGTTGTAGTTCGGGTATCTGCCCTCCACGAGTCGGCAAGTCAGCTGCCAGTTGTCGCATTCGAAGACAGCTGCGTTGTCCGTGAAGCGGATGCTCACGTCCTTTTCCTCTTTGCTGAGGAAGTATTTCAGCATGGTCACGGGTTTCGGGGGGAGGAGGAACTTGGCCTCTTTCTCTGTCCTGATGCTGGTGTGTGTGATTTTCACCAGTACCCCGCCGTTGGAGCTGACCACGTCAAGTCCCTCGCTGAGGAAGTTGAAGCAGATGGCGTTCATGACCGGCCTGAGGGTATCCTGTCCTGTGAACGGGCTTGTACGGGTGATGTCCTCGAGGATGGTGCCGGAAGGGAGGGAGACGCTCTCATGCTCGTCTTTCATGAAGCAGATGGAGGGGTAGTCGTTGCCGGAGGTGCATGGGAACTGGATGTGTCCGTTCATGTAGGAGATCTTCGTCTCGCTGTTCTCCATGTCCACATCGAAGGTGATGGGTTGTGAGGGGATGTTCTTGAGGAAGTCGCAAATGACGGTGTTATGGATGCAGAATCTCCTGTCATCCTCCTTGTCCGGCATGGACAGCACGTCGATGTCCATGGTTGTCCTCATCATGTTCTCTCCGTCTGAGGCGGTCACATGCAGGTTGTTGTCATCCACCACGAAAAGGAAGTGGTCGAGGATGGCCAGGCTTGATTTTCCGCTCACCATTTTGGCAAGGCCTTGGATGCTCTTGCCCATTTCGTCGCTGTTTACGTTGAATTTCATATCGTTGTTTTGTTGTGCAGGGTGGTTGGTCCTGCGTTTCCTTTGAATTACGTTCTTCCCATTCGGCTCGGCTCGCTGCCTCGCCTGTTTTTGTTTCCCTTTCGCCTGGCTGCTTGCAGCCTTCTGTGTCTGGGAGTTGTTATTACGCCGCTCCCGAAGATGGCAGGGAGTGCCGGCCATTCGGAAGGTTCGCGGAAAGTTTTGCCTGCCTGCGGCAGCCGGTAGGGAAGGAAAAGTTCCCGTGAAGACCGATGACCACAGCGACTTGCCGTCTATCTTCGCGAAGTAATAGCCCACTCCGGACCAGAGATGGGTGCTATGCCAAAGGGTTGTCGGACATCGTCCGACCATCGCCAGTATGGACAAGTGGCACTTGCTCCTCTGAAGAGAAAGCGTGGATTAAAGGGTTGTGTGATTAAAGGGTAATGATTAAAGAAATTCAAGCAAACGGGTCGCTTGCGATGGCTTTTGTGTAAAGCCCGTACTGTATGGGATGGATTATGAAAATCCTTTTTGTCTTGATATAGTGTTTTTGTCGAAGGCCGGCCTGGAGATCAGGGCTGGCCCTCCTTTTCTTTCTGGTGTACTTTCCAGAAGTATGAATTGGCGAGGAAAACTTTTCCGATCACCTTGGCGCCGCATTCCTCCAGTCTCCGGATGAAGTCGGCCGATGTCTCACCGGTAGTCGCCACGTCGTCGAAAATGATGACTCTGGCACCCTTGACCTTGGAGTAGTCGATGAACCAACGGTTTTTGTCATCGACGATTTTGTGGTTTTGGGAGAGGTGCTTCTTCTCCACCTCACGCCAGTTGTTGACCCATCTGTGTCCGTCGGTGACATGGCAGTGCTGGCTTACCAGATAGGAAAACAGACTGTATCTTTTGGCGGTGTCCTCTCTTGTGGAAGCGGGGACCGGTATGAACACCACGGGTTCCTTGTCCAGCTCGAAATGTTTTCCGATGATCTTCGCCGCCATTTTCGCCGCCAGGATGGATGCGGGCCGGTGCCCGTTCTTGAAGTCGATGACGAACTGGCTGACCACCATCTGCTCAGGGGTCAGCTCCATCATGCCCTGCAACTTGCTGGGGTAGTAGTCCAGGATGCATATTTCCTTGATGTCTTCGTAGTCGTAGACTTTTTCCATGGCGGCACGTCAGATATGCAAAGGTAGTGAATTTTTGCCGGTCCTGCAATTTTTGCCGGTGAATGTGGCCGTGTGTTTGGCTATTTTTTCTATTTTTGCGGTGCAAACGGGAGAAGGCCGTCATGTCAATGCGCCATGCTATGTACGCCCCATGTTTGTGAATATGTTGAAACGAAAAACAGAAGCAACGATGAAGATCATATTGACAGGAGCCACAGGTTATGTTGGCGAGGGAACGCTGCTCGAGCTGCTGAAGGTGGATGCCGTTGAGAAGGTGTTGTCAGTGAGTCGCAGGCCGACGGGCATCAGGCACGAAAAATTGGAGGAATATCTGGTGAAGGACTTCATGGAACTTAAGGAAGGAGACGCGCATTTCAGCGGTTATGATGCAGTGTTCTTTATTGCCGGCATCACATCCGTGGGAACGCCGAGGGATGTATATGTGCGCATCTCCCAGGAGATACCCCTGCACTTTGCAGACATCATGCCCGACAAGGAGCGGATGACCTTCATCTATCTCAGCGGCGCCGGCACCACGCCCGACGGGAAGCAGTTCTGGCAACAGGTGAAGGGCAAGACGGAAACTGACATCCGAACCAAAGGATTCAAGCGTGCGTTCGCGTTCCGCCCCGCCATCATGAAATGGGCCAAGGGACAGAAGCGCATCCAGGCGATGCAGTATTTCTTCCTGCCGTTGTATCCCTTGCTCCGTCTCCTCGGCCAGGCCAACAGCATGAGGGAGATCGCTATCTCGCAGCTGGTGCTGGCAAGAGACGGCTACGATAAGTTTGCCATCTCGCCAAGGGATATTGTCAAACTTGCCAAGAGATTTTGAGACATGGAAAGAGCATTGGACTTTTTGAGGAAACACGTTGAGGTGGCTTTCGCCACATGCGAGGGCAACCGTCCCAAGATCCGTGTGTTCCTGACCATGAAGATGGAAGGCACAGACTTGTATTTCGCCACCTCGCCTGTCAAGGTAGTAAATAAACAGTTGCAGTACAATCCCCATAGAGAATTAGAATCATCGCACCTGTGAGTGTTAGTTCTTTCGCGTCAGATTTAGGGATTAAATGTATATTTTTCCTATTGGTTGCAAGCTGTTACAGTTATAATATGTACCTTTGTTGTTGAAAGTGCCAGATAGGCAGTTGGTAAATCAATTGTAAATCCAAAAATGTCAAGTATCAACAATTATCGAGAGGGAAAAGAAGAAACAGCAGAGATCCACTCTTGATATGTTGTTTATCATGTAAGTGTTTTGAAAATGAAACTGTCACCTTATATAACAGAACTGCTTAGGGAGAAGTCCGGCAATGAGATTCGGTTGTCGCGTGATTGCGAGATGTTGGCTCTTGACGTTGAATCCGTGACGGGTGAGCACATTGGTGTCAACACCATGAAGCGTCTGCTGGGATTCATAGCTGACGAGCGAACTCCACGCATCTCCACTCTTGATGTCATAGCTCGCTATTTGGGGTTTGCCAATTGGGAAGCTTTGCGGATGGTTGATGAGAACAGCAGCAATTCGTCATTTGACGACCGCGATGAATATTTGGCATGCTATTTGGAGAAAGATCAGCAAGTAGTGATTTCCTATCCGCCTAACCGTTCAGTCATAATTGAGAACATGGGTGACAATCATTTCCGTGTGATAGAGAGTGAAAACAGTAAATTGCTGAAGGGTGATTTGCTGACCTTGACGCATATTGTCCGTCATTATCCGTTACTAGTATCCGAAGTGATAAGAGACGGCCGGAGTCTTGGAGCTTTCACGGCAGGAAAGGCACAGGGCATTGACTTCGAACTGCTTTGATTGCTTATGGGCAATAGCACGTCATCCTTTTCTGAAGCACAGCATACATTCCCAGATGCGGAGCTGTTGCATGTCGGTGGCACTACATGTGAGTGCTACCGTGTCAAACTCTACGGCAAGCTGCATTTCCTGAAACGGCTGAAGCCCGAATTGCGCACCAACCCGCAATATGTGGCGGCTTTGCAGAAGGAGTTTGAGCTAGGCTACCAGCTCGAACATCCCCATATTGTTCGCTATGTATCCAAGACCGCTGACGGCATCTTGATGGACTATGTTGATGGTGAGACGCTGGATAAGTTCATCGAACATCACCCCGACTTTTTCAAAAAGAAGGAGAATGCGGACAGGATAGTGTTGCAGTTGCTTGATGCAGTCGGTTATCTTCATCAACAACAGATTATCCATCTTGATCTCAAGCCATCCAACATCATCATCACCCGCATCGACCGTGACGTGAAACTCATCGACCTTGGCTTCTCATACTCCGATTCCTATACCGATACTACAGGTTACACTGCCAAGTATGCAGCACCTGAACGGCTTGAGGGTACCGTTATTCCTGATGTCCGTACTGATATCTATGCTATCGGTAAAATCCTCCAGCAACTGCCTTGTGCGAAAAGGTATGCGAAGGTCATCAGGCGATGCATGGATGTTGACCCGGCTCTGCGCTACTCTTCCGTGTCAGAGGTTGAGCTGCAGATTAAAGGTCGGCGTTTTCACTTGTTCCCATGGTTATTGGCGTTTCTCGTTCTGGCAGTTTCTCTTTTCGCATTCTTCCTTTTTCAAGAAAAGAGGTCAGAGGATATGTCTGGCCAGGAAGTTCCGCAGACTGAGATGAGGACAGAATCACAAACCGGGGTGCAAACGGAGGAGGACGATATGGTTACTGAGACAGAAGAGAAGCAGCAAGTTATCATGGAGAAGCCTGTTTCCAACCCGGAAGCCACCCAGGACAATCATCAGCCATCCCCAACGGTGGGGACGACACAGAAGAAACCGAATAACGCAGCCCTCGACATTTCCTCTCTGCGGAAGGAATTCTATTCTCTCTGCATTCCGGTGTACAAAGAAGAGTTGGCGGCTTACCGCGATTCTTCATATCAATCGGTTGGATTCATCCGCTTCAATGCTGTTTCCTGCCGGTTTAGAGACAAAATGAATAATATTAGTTACGAGCTTTGGGAAACTCGTTATAAGAATTCCAGTTCAATCTACGAAAGGGATTTTCACGTAGAGTGCTCAGATATCATTCTTCAGTTCATCAACAATGTTTATGATGACATGCTGCACAATGACCAGAAACAATGACTTGGATTGTGCCCCCCCTGAATTGTGGGCAGGTTGGCATGCAAAAGTCAAATGGACGAAATGGATGATTGTATTATGAAAGAACCTTTTTAATTTTGGAGCCGTTATTAAGTGAATCCTTTAAAACAGCTACAAAATGAAAAAGCATTTCAGGAATTTTGTTTTGGCCGGGAGTATTCTGTATCTTTTCTCAAACTGTACCGTCAGTTATATCAACACTGACACACTTATGCAGAACTACGAGAAAAAAATCAACCACACTACACTTCTTGGCAAGGTGCTATTTAAAACTGACCAGCGGAAAAAAGACACATACGACCACGTGCAGGTTTTCTTAAATGAGAATGACGTGGAGCGCGATTTCGAGGTGACTGCTTACGGCTCGTATACGCCGCTCGTCATACCTCTTATCCGTCCAGAGCGTCCACGCCTTGAGAAATACTTGTTGTGGAAGGGTGCACGCAAGGCCCGCAAACTGCATGCCGACGGAGTCATCATCGACAATAAGAATGAATTCCGCGTGATAAAGTTCAAATAGACACTTTTAGTTATTTTAAGTTGATAATATTTTCAATTTAGAGCGTCTTTTCATGAATTTGTGTCTCTGTGGGATACTATAATCACCTTGACGAGCCTATTTGCAGACATATTGAAGAAAACGCATTTCGCTTATTCTGACCTTGTGAACTTGGATACTTCACGTTTGGTGCAAAGCCTTCGTAATATCAGAATAATGAGAAACATATTCTTCTTGCTGTGTATTCTAAACATAACGAGATACACTCAGGTGGAGTTGACACCCTTATCTATATTACGAGGAGTCCAAGCCTTACAAGGTAGATGAGGAAGATGTTGGCTCCCCTTTTCTTTTGTATGGCTATTAACCTATTAAAAATGGCACTGTTTGAGCCGAAGGTGTGTTCCTCTAGAAAAGCAGGGTCTTCAAATCTGTAAGTCAAAATTCTAAAATGAAGTAATGGTTACAACAACAGGCAAATGGACGAAATGAATAATTTTATTCATCCATCCCGGTTAACTATATTTAGAGCAAAAGAAAAAATGTCAAACACTATCTATTATC
Organism: uncultured Prevotellaceae bacterium; assembly: GCA_900315745.1. Classification (GTDB taxonomy): domain Bacteria; phylum Bacteroidota; class Bacteroidia; order Bacteroidales; family Bacteroidaceae; genus Prevotella. Next base: position 3,902 of record ONAG01000024.1, on the reverse strand, counting down.
GTCCAGAATGGACTTGCGGCCGTTATAATGCAGAACACAATGCTGCACTTTATTATAATCTTCTAGAGGGAATGTGTTATTTTTTTGAAGATTACTCAGCCCTTGTAGTTTCTAAAATTCTATATGCTCTACGTAATACTCCAATCTCTGTCGCAGGTATTTCCGAGAGTACGGGTGTCGCACAAGAAAGCATAGAGCCTTTTTTGAAAGACCTAAGCATGTTGGGCTTGATTCTAGATCATATTCCAACTAAAGAGGAAGTATCAGATTACCGTAAACAGTTGGGCGAAATCAAAAATGGACAGGCACTGATGGCAGCCAGCAAAACAACCAGGGAAAAACTACCTATGGATGTTTCGACAGCAGAGATGGACTATACAGACAAGGTGGGTGGAATCACAAGTGTCATGTTTGAATTGACGTACCGTTGTAGCGAAAAGTGTATTCATTGTTATAATATAGGAGCAACACGAAATAACAAGGAGGAAAGTGGACGCGGATTGTTGCATGAATTGCAGTTAAGTGATTACAAACGGATCATTGATGAACTATATGAGGAAGGATTGACGAAAGTGTGTCTGTCTGGCGGTGATCCATTCTCATATCCTTTTGTGTGGGAAATAATAGATTATCTCTACAATAAGGAAGTGGCCTTTGACATATATACAAATGGTCAGCGTCTTATTGGTAATGAGCAGAGGTTGGCAAATTATTATCCTCGCCTGGTTGGATTGTCAGTCTATAGCAATGAGGCGCAGTGCCACGATTCTATTACGCGCATCAAGGGCTCATTGGAAAAGACCATCTCAGTCATGGGATGTCTTTCTAGTCTTGGCGTGCCATTAGTTGTCAAGTGTTGTATAATGCGCCCCAATGTCACTTCTTATCAAGCGGTAAAAGAACTTGCCAGGAAATATGGAGCAATCACACAATTTGAGTTGAATGTTACGGATTCCATAGAAGGTGACAAATGTGTAAGCAAATACCTGCGTCTAAAACCTGAACTCCTGGATGTAGTTTTGCGTGATGACGATACGCCTATGTATGTCGGGCAAGAAGCTCCTAACTATGGAGGGCAGGTTAAAGACATGAAGCGAAATGCGTGTGGGGCAGGTTATAACACCTTTTGCATAACACCTGATGGTGAACTAATACCATGCTGTGCCTTCCACATGTCCTTTGGCAATCTCTTAGAGAAAAGCGTAAAAGACATTTTTTACAATAGCAAGCTTTTAAAATGGTGGAAAGACCAAACTCTATATCAATATGAAGAGTGTGGCCAGCATCCTTATTGCGATTACTGCAACCTATGCGCAGGCAATAACTACTCGCAGAATGGCACACCTTTGAAGGCCGCAGAGAACAATTGTTATATGGCAAAATGTCGCTATGATTTGGCCAAAAGATTGATGTGTGGAGAAGATCCTTTGGATGGCAAAACAATAGAGGAATGCTTGTTGAATATCAATGATGAACAAATCCCTTTGTCTTCTCTAAGACGGGAGTTTGATGACAATAATGGCAGGTGGATAAATGGAGTTTCCCAAGAAACACTCCTATAACCTTTTAATTCGCAATGTTATGAAGACAGATTTGCATGTTAGCAAAGCATCCAAGATTGTATGCTTTAACTGTCCAAGAGGCACACAGTCAATGTGTGGTATTGCTTATCGCAGTTCCTAATGCTTTCTTACAAAACTGAGACCAAACCTCATTATGTCATAGGGGTTTGGTCTCTTAATTATAAAACTTATGCAAAAGTATAACGCCAAAGAAGTAGAATATAGTGTTATCAGGTCAAATGATGTTTCGGTACCTCCCTTACCTTATTTCAGAGATAGTTCGGGAGAAAAGAACATTGTTTGTGTTTCCCCCAATCATGGCCGCAGTTATGTTCTATGCAATCATGATGGGAGATATATAGTTGGTAAGGGAAATGGATTGAGTTATACCCAGTATAGCTACATCCATTCAGGGGAGTTCGATGATTATACGTGGGGGCTTCTGTTGGCGAATGAGGCTATAAGGGATTTTGAAATAGGTATAGAGGTGCATGACTTGGGGATTAAGACCAATATCATGCAATATGTCATTGAATTAAAGAAAGAAATCATTCTTGCCAATGGGCATGTCTTGCACCCGGTTCTTCTTCAATATTCGGTTGAGAGTCCATATAGGATATGTGATGCAGCCTACGTGTCGAGAAACAAGATTTTGGAGCAAGTGGCATCATGGGATGCATACAACAAACGAGGTTATTCCGAGTCTCATTTAGTGGCTGCAGAAGTACTTGTTGGCAATCTGCAAATCCTGCATTCTAATCAAATTTTACACAACGCCATTCATCCCCAAAATTACACCTGGGCTTTAGAATTATTGGATTTTGAGATTTCATGTAGTCCCAAACACCCATACGGTTCAAAAGAAGAAGCCCGTATAGTAAAAGATTTGTTTTCACGTGAGTTATTGCAGACTTATGATATAATTAACCATATTGCAGCATATCTGAACGAAACTGTAAATCATATTGAACTTGAAAATATTTTTTCTCGGCATGGGTTTGATATAAAGAGTTGTAGTAGTTCTTATTGACCGACTCGCTCTCCGTGGGCATAGACCACGTTCATCCGTTCAACGGTGATTTTCTCCCAGACATGTTCCGTCACGTATATCTCGTTGGTGAGGTATTCGTCAAGCTCTTCTCGGTTCTGGAACTCCATGATGAGTACAGACCCTTTCAGTTTGCCTTCATCATCCAGCATGCCTCCTGCTGCAATGAGATGCTCTTTCAGTCTCTCCATTCCTTCCAGATGCAGGGGACGTACTTCCATTCTCTTGTCAAGCATCCCTTCTCCATCGTAAGCTGTTATAACAAATTGTGCCATAATAGTTTAACCAATCCTTTTCAGTATTCATTTCTCCATTTATGCCCTAAGTCAAGGCTATAGCTTCATCAATGCTTTGGCGTTATTGTAGAATATGTTTTCCAATCCGCTTTCATCAACGCCACAAGCCATCACTTTTTGAATCTCGACCGTGGGATGATGGAAAGGGGAGTCAATGCCAAACATCACCCTCTCATGCCCAACAGTATCATAGGCATTCTTGATCTGGCAGCTCATGGACGTTCCTGATGTCTCCAGCCAGATGTTGTCATACCTGCGAGCCATCGTTATGGCAGCGTCCACATAGACGCCATGGGCATGACCCATGTGGATCATCACTATCGGCAACTGGGGATGGCGCTCTGCCAGAAGGCCTATCTGCCAGGGAAGTGAGAATGGCGGATGCCCGGAGTGGACAAACAACGGTTTGCCATACGCCTCGCACAAATCTGCGACAGGGTCGACACACGGGGCGTCGGCGGTGTAGCCGTCAAAGAGCGACTGCAACTTTGCACCGGCGAAGCCCTCTTCCCGAAGATAATGCTCCAGCAGGTCGTAGGCAGGCTTCCCTTGCGCACAATTCACCCACATCAGTGGGATGACCTTGTCAGGATGTTGTTTGTATGCTTCAAGCGTATCTTCATTAGAGTATGCACTGGAAGAGCATAAGATGGTCTTTTCAATATTGTATTCATCCATTTGTTGGAGCAGACGTCCTACGTTGAAGTCAATGTTGAACGGACTGCCAAACGCACCAATATGGGTATGAGCGTCAATTTTTCTTGGTCTGTCAAAATGTTCCATGTGGTTTGCAAATATGTAGTTTTCTTGATTCTGCAAATTGGAATTTACTCGTCAGGCTGTTGACCATCGTGAGCCTGCCAGGCACATTCGGTAATCTTCATATCGGAGAAGATTGCTGTGAATGAGGACTCCTCGGGCGAGCAGGCATAGATGCCGAAGCTGATTTCATCGGCGGCTGCAGGCATGTGGCAGACACGCATCTGGCTGAACGTC
>ONAG01000141.1 GCA_900315745.1 uncultured Prevotellaceae bacterium | reverse complement strand
TTCTGCTGTTATTGACGGGAATCCAAAGTTCCATAAGCTATATCAAATGTATAAATTAGTCGCAGGATGAATGAATATTCACTTGCGAAACTTTAGTTAGTTAATTTGCAAAAATAAGCAATTAAACCAATATTCAACTCTTTTTCAAGAAAAAAGAGCAAAACAATTCATTTGGCAGCATATTTCACAAGACATTCCATTCGGGTTTTTCCCTCCAACAATAGGGAAAGTCCCAATCCCTTTTAGGAATAATCCCTTTCGCCAGCCCCAAGAAGACGCTACCTTTGCAACAGAAAAAACAAAGAAGTAAAAACCATAAAAACGATACGACGATGAAAAAGATAATGTTTCTGGCAATAATGATGACGATAGCCATCTCTGCCAACGCAATGACATACAACGCAGCCCGCAACGAGGCACTTTTCCTCAGCGACAAGATGGCATACGAGCTTGGACTTACCAACGCACAGTATGAGGCAGTATATGAGATAAACCTCGACTACCTGCTCAATGTGAACACCCGTGCCGACATACACGGCCCCTGGTGGAACATCCGCAACCGCGACCTTCGTCATGTGCTCAGCACCTGGCAGTTCGACCGCTACATGGCATGCAACTACTTCTATCGTCCGATAGCTTTCAGGGCAGGCACCTGGACATTGGCGATATACAACCGCTACGACCGTGGCAGGATGTTCATGCACCGCCCAGCTGTCTTCGCAGGGTTCCGTGGCGGCCACAACCACAGGGGTGTCAGCTTCTATGCAAGCAACAACTTCCACAAGCCAGCCCCACGCAATGGCGGCCATCGCCCATCGATGAACCACGGCAGGCCTTCACACCATCATCATAATGGCCACAGATGAAGCCATAACCCTATATATACAGCATGAACTATCATGATGCACCAAAGCCCCCACACCTCCCACGAGGCTGTGGGGGTGATAATAATCAGAGAAATCGGTATAATCAGAGAAATCGGAATACTCTGAATAATCGGAATACTCTGAATAATCGGAATACTCTGAATAATCTGAGTAATCAGAGTATTCAGAACTCTCAGAAAGACAATAAGCCTACAAGAAAATAGGCGGTGCCTTGGAAATGAAAACAAAAACTTTGTTATTTGTTTTGCAATTCGCTCAGCTTGCACTATTTTTGCAAAAAAAAAGATGAAAGCATCCCGACAGACTAAAATACGAAGCATCGTGGTGCTTGTCGTGGCAGCTTTATTGCTCGAACTGACCACAGCAGTGCAATATTATTCAGCACGCAAGAGCATCACCACACAACTCACGGAGATGGCACAACGCGACCTCCGCGAGACGAACCATACCGCCTTGTTGAAGAAACAGGTGGAGACTGCCATGACACAAGCACTGCCCCACATCGAGCGACTTGCCAATCGCCACGATGCCGACTCAACACGTCTGTTCATAAGGGAAATGCTCGACCAGCAGCCACAGATAGTGGGCATAGACTTCTGCTACGTTGTTGGTGACGATGGCAAGCACGACGGCATATACATATATAGGAACGATGATGGTGGTTTGACAGAGCAAGTCATAGACTTCGATTACACCTGTCGGTCGTGGTACTCTCAAGCACTATGCAACGAAGATTTCTGGAGCGAGCCATACAACAGCAATTACAAGGAGATTCTCATGAGCACCTATTCGAAGCCCGTGCGTGACAACAGCGGCAAGACAATAGCAGTGCTTGGAGCCGACATCCCCATGCAAGAGCTGTCGGCGCTCGTCTCACAAATATACAAAAACCAGCAACACTCTCTGCTGCCCATCATCCTGCTCCACATCCTCGGTCTGGCAGTATTGGCGTTCATCATAAGACATTCCATAAAGAGCATATCGCACTTGCAGGAAGTGAAAGCAGAGAAGGAGCGTTTTGAAAACGAGCTGAACATAGCAGGAGGCATACAACAAGCCATGCTGCCCAAGACATTCCCGCCATATCCCGAATGCAACTACATCGACATTTGCGCCTCGCTTGTGCCGGCACGTGAGGTTGGAGGAGACTTCTATGACTTCCTCATCCGCGACAACAAGTTGTTTTTGTGCATTGGCGACGTGTCGGGCAAGGGAGTGCCAGCAGCATTGGTGATGGCGGTTGCCCGTTCGGTATTCCGCACCTTGGCAACACGGGAGAGCGCGCCTCAACGCATAGTGACCGCCATGAACGACATGATGTCGCAAGACAACGACTACAACATGTTCATCACCCTGTTCATAGGCGTGCTTGACTTGCAAACGGGTGTTCTTCGCTATACAAATGCCGGGCACAAAGCCCCATTCATCGACAACGAGCTACTCCCTACAGACCCCAACCTGCCAGTAGGCGTGATGCCCAACCATACTTTCACAGCCCAGGAAGCAACAATACCATACGGATCCATCATTTTCCTATATACCGACGGTCTGACAGAAGCAGAAAACGCAGCGAAAGACCAGTTTGGAACGGAAAGGATGAAAAAGGCTCTAAACATATCATCACCTAAACAACTTATCACCGACATGAACACTGCCGTACATTCGTTTGTTGACGGCACAGAACAGAGCGATGACTTGACAATGCTCGCAGTAAACTATAAGGGCATTCCATCCGACACGCGCCTGACGCGTTCCCTCACCCTACCCTGTGACCTCAACCAAATCACCCGCTTATCTGAATTGGTAGAAGACATTTGCCACGAGGCGAACTTCTCCACCTCCACCACGTTGCAGATAAACCTTGCTGTGGAGGAAGCTGTAGTGAACGTGATGAATTATGCCTATCCGCCCGACATCAACGGCATTGTATCCATTGAAGCAACATTGGATGACAAGATGTTGAAATTCACCATCATCGACAACGGGCAGGCATTCGACCCCACCACTCAAAAAGAAGTGGACACCTCATTGCCGGCAGAGGAGCGTATCATCGGCGGACTTGGCATTCACCTCATGCGCCGATATATGGACTCTGTGAAATACGAACGCCATGATGGGCGTAACATTCTGACCATGTGCAAAGAAATTGAAGAACAAAAATAAGAACAACCCAAAAGGACAAAACAATGAAGACAACATTCACGAATGATAACGGAAACTTTGTGATGCAATTTGAAGGTCGTCTTGACACAAGCGCATCATTCCAAGTGGAACGTGACATGAAGGTTCTATACGATTGTGACGGCCATGACATTACCCTCGACTGCACGCAATTGGAGTACATCTCCTCCAGCGGCTTGCGCCTTTTCCTCAGCGTTCTAAAGAACGCCAAGGCACGTGGCAGCCACGTTTGCATCGTAGGACTGAGCGACACCATCAAACAGGTGTTCGACGAGATAGGCTTCACATGCCTATTCGACATACGTTGAGATGGTAAACGACACCATCCTTACTTGCTATTAGGGGAGTGACGATTTGATGATTGTCACCCCCCCATTTTTCATTATACCACTATTCTTTTTCACCAACTTGGCAATACCGTAGTATCACATGACACCATTATTTCAAGTTATTACGATAGGCATTGGCATTATTGCATGCTATGCGGTCTATATGATTATGGATCGCAAAAAGCAATCAAAAAAAGCAGAGCCCATGTTGGACGACGCAAGCTACATACAAGAGATAAAGCATCTGTCAGGAAAGGTAGGTTTTATATTGTGGCAGCAGTATGACGTACTTCTTGCGGCACAAAAATATGGTTGGGAGACAATGGTCGATTATGTGGCTTATTTGGAATCTGCTGATATAGACAACATTGACAGCATTGCAGTAGCAGACATGTCTAACGAGCAACCTACAGAGTTGGCACCTGTTTACAACCAGTCAAAAGTTGGTCTAAAGAATTTCGACAAGTTGGCTGAAGAGAGAGGTACCCTGAGCATATCAGGAGATAGCCGCACTCTAAAAGGACCTGTGAAAATTGTATGGTTCAATCAGACAAGAGTGCTGAGGTTGTTCACGCTGATTGACAATGAAACGCTCATAACAAGATATGTAGAAACCATCATCAGAAGGACATTTGGCACCGATGATGCCATGAAACTTGCAAAGCCCGTTTCCGAACAA
>ONAG01000008.1 GCA_900315745.1 uncultured Prevotellaceae bacterium | reverse complement strand
GGATGTTGCTTTCTTGAACTTGGCGGCGAATGATTCCACTTCATACATTGCCATTGCCATTGGGGTTGCGTTTGTTGTCTTCATAATTGTATTCTTTTTTATTTTGTTATTATTATTTTTTTCCTTGTTTTTTTTCCAACAGGCGAACCTGTCTTCGTTGTTTCTGATGCAAAGATAGGGCGGTTTACAACAACACCAAAGATTTTGCAATTATTCTTGTGAAAGTTGGCGCGACATTAGGCAAAAGTTGCGACAGACAACAAAAAACCCCTAAAAAGCTGTCGCAAAATGAGATGTGACAACGATGCAACTCCCTCGCTCATTGGCCCATTACCCATTGGCTTCTTGGAATTCTTATAAGCAAAGCTCTCCAACCACTCCCACCTCTCCTTCATAAGGAGAGGCCTCAACCTACCCTCCGTCCCCCTCCCTTTTTAGGGATGGGGCTCAACCGCTCCTACTCGTCGCTCTTACATTAAAGTACCCTCGACCCATCAAAGAGTCGGGGTGATCTCTTATGCAACATAGTTGCGATTGTTTGTGCGGGTTCCACCCGCTTTTTCCCTCGCACCCGTGGACGACATTCCTTTAAAAGCAATATTTTTTTGTTGACTTGTAAATTAATCAGATATTTTACGTATTTTTGCATCGGCTTTCGCAGTTTTGGAACATAATCTTTAGAGCAAAAATCTAAAGCAAAAAAACTAAAAAAAAACATACAATCATGAGGAAGATTTCTTTGAAGATGATGACCGTGGCACTGCTGCTGACATGCACCTGCCAGATGATGGCACAGATGCCGAAGGCACTTGAAGTGAAAGAGTTGAAACTAAGCAACGGAATGACAGTATGGCTCAACGAAGACCACTCACTGCCACAAGTATATGGCGCCGTGGTGGTGAACGCCGGAGCGAAAGACTGCCCCAACACGGGCATCGCACATTACTTCGAACATATCATGTTCAAGGGCACAGAGGAGATAGGCACCATAGACTACAAACAGGAGAAACCATGGCTTGACTCCATCTCGGCAGCCTATGACCGACTCGCCAGCACAAAGGACGAGGCCATGCGCGCAGCCATCCAGAAAGACATCAACCGCCTGAGCCTGAAAGCCGGAGAATATGCCATCCCTAACGAGTTCAACAACCTGATTTCAAAGTTTGGCGGCAGCAAATTGAACGCAGGCACGTCGTATGACTTCACATACTACCACAACCAGTTCATGCCACAGTACATGGAGCAATGGTGCATTCTGAATAGTGACCGCTTGATAAACCCAGTGTTCCGCATGTTCCAAGGAGAATTGGAAACCGTATATGAGGAAAAGAACATGAGCGACGACGACACCAGCGATGCGATGCGAAATATTGTGTTCAAGGAGCTGTTTGGCACCAACGGTTATGCCTACCCAGTGATAGGCAGCACCGAGAACCTGAAAAATCCCAAACTCTCCGACATGAAGGACTTCTACAACAAATACTATGTAGGGAGCAACATGGGACTGATTTTGGCTGGTGACATCGATTCGGAAAACCTCATGCCGCTGCTGGAACGCACCTTCGGCCGCATTCCACAAGGAGTGAAGCCAACACGCGTAAAGTCACCCTTGCCCGACATACTCCAGGAGCGCACTGTGGAGATGCGACTGCCCATCCCTCTGGTCAACCTTGACCTGCTCGTATTCAAGTCGCCAACCGAATATGAAAAGGATGCCAACGCAGTTGATATTGCCACAATGATTCTCTCCAATGGAAAAGCCGGAAAACTCGACTCTCTTGCCAATGAGGGGAGCTTCATGATGGCTGGCATGACAGCCACCGCATTGAACGACGCAGGAGTGACATTGATGATACTTATACCCAAGCTGCTCTCCAAGACAGAGAAGGCAGAGCAAGCCTGCCTGAATGAGATTCAGCAAGTGATAAACGGCAACTTCAGCGACAAGATGTTTCAAGCCATAAAGCAAGAAAGCCAGAGAGATGCCATCCTGGAATTGGAGGAATTGGACAGCCGTTTCCAAAAAATGGTCATGACAATGAGCAGCGGACATAGCTGGCAGGAGTATATCGACAAGGTGAATGCCATAGACAACGTGACAAGAGCCGACGTGATGGCTGCCGCAAAACGGTATTACGATGCCCCCTTCATACGTTTCAAGAAGAAATACGGCAGTGTGGAGAAAGACAAGATGTCACAGCCCGGCTACATCCCAGTGGTGCCTAAGAACAAAGCCGCAGAATCGGAATATGCCAAGCGCCTGACATCCATGCCAGTAAAGACTATCGCCCCTCGCCTCTTGGACTTTGATAAAGATGTCACCACCACCTCGCTTGGCGGTCAGGCAATGCTCTACACGGCAAAGAACCCCGTGAACGACCTCTTCAAACTGACCATCAACTACAACCGTGGCACGAAAGCAGACAACCGCCTGGAGATTGCTTCCGGGTTCATGTCGGAGATAGGCACCGACTCCCTCACCCATCAGGAGTTTGCATCTGCCCTCCAACTTTTAGGTGCTGACCTGGACTTCGCCAGCACGAATAGCACAACATCAATCGAAGTGACAGGCGTGGACAAGAATTTCGCCGCCACCATGCAATTGGTGAACCATCTCCTGCTCCATCCCAAGAGCAACGACAAGATACTCAAGACCATAAAAGACGCATTGAAGTCATCCGAGAAATCCCTCACCGAGGAGAATATCGACGTGTTAAAGTCGATGCTGAAAAAGGTCACATTGGGTGACCAGTCATCCGACCTGAACCGCTTGACCTACAAGGAGGCAAAGAAAATGACCGGTGAGGAACTCATCAACATTTTCAACCAAGTATATGGCTATGCCTGTGACATCATCTATAGCGGCACCCTCGACAGCCACGAAGTGGAGACCGTGGTGCGCAAGACAATCCCCGTGGAGCGCAGCAAGACAGCATATATAGATTATACCAGTGAATTCATGGGCTACGATAAGCCGACAGTATATGTCTATGACATGCCCAAGTCGCGCCAGACTCTCTTCTTCGCCTACGACAGGCTAAAAGCGATGCCCTCAAAGGAAGCGCGTGTGCCAGCTTATCTCTTCGAAGAATATTTCGGTGGAGGAATGTCGTCGGTGCTGTTCCAGGAAGTGAGGGAATTCAGGTCGATGGCCTATACGACCGCCAGCAATCTGTATAACCTATCATTGAAAACGAAGCCAAACTCCCCACTCGGCATCATCAGTTACGTAGGCACACAAGGCGACAAGACAATGAGCGCCATCACACTGGTGGACTCACTGCTACACGACATGCCATTGATAGAAAAGAACTTCAAGATTTCAAGACAGAATCTCATCAACAACATCAACAACGAATATCCATCGTTCCGCGAGATTGGCGAAAAGATAGCAGCACACCGCAGAATAGGTTACACGGAAGACAAGGACACGGGCATGGCAGAGCTCTACAATGCAGCCACCATGGAGGATGTCAAGAAATTCTTTGATAACAACATCAAGAATGATGCAGGTCACCGCGTATGGGGCATCGTAGGCAACAAGAAGAAACTCAACCTCAAGGAATTAGAGAAATACGGACAGGTGGTGTTCCTCAAGGAGAAGGATTTGTTCAGGAAGTAGGTGGCAGGCATTAGCCTGCACACCCACTTCCTCAGAATTGACAGGAAAATGATGCCATCAATGACCGTCCTCGCTGGAAATGCGGGGCATGCTGATAATTGGGTCCGCAGATGTAATGGTCTGTATTGAAGATGTTTTCGCAGTCCAAGGATATCTGGAAAAGATGTTTGTAACCATACTTGACACCAAGGTCGAACAGCATCTTCGGATCCACGAAGAAGTCTTCTTCTTCAACCTCATTGTAATTCAGTTTCCTTCCGATATATGAAGTGTGGCCATAAACCTTGAGCTCGTGGGTCTTTCCCTGAAGCAATTTCCATGCACCATGGAGATTGAGTGTGAAATGAGGCACGCCAGCGACCATTTCCTTGGATTGGTTATAATAATAATGCTCAGAACTGATGTCGCGGCTACAATAGAGTGAGAGGATTGCATTAAAGCGGTTGTATGCATAGCCAACATTGCCCTCCATGCCGATATTGATGAGCTTTCCCGTGTTTTTATAGGAATGTCCTTCTCTTTCCTGCCAGCATAACAGATTGGAATATCTATTGTAAAAGAGGTTGACCTCATAATTCAAGTGCTGCGGCGCGACCTTTCCCATGGCTGTTAGCTGAATGGCAGACAAATGTTGTGGCTTCAAGGTCTCATAGCCTGTCTTTGTTATGAAGCGATAGTAAAAGGACAAGTCTGCATACGCCTCAGAATAAGACAGTTTGAGACTGAAGCGCTCACTTGGCACATACATCAATGCCAATCGTGGAGAGAAAGACTTCACAGCATCTTCTCCTTGCCGATATTTAAAGTCATATCGGCCACCTACATTCATGATTAGTTGTGGAAGGAAATAGTGCTTTTCCTGTACATAGAAAGAGAGAATTTTTTCCTGACCATAGTCGATAAAATCATCCTCCTCCATGAAACCAGATCCGATTTCATGAAAACTTGATCCCCAATAAACAACACTTGGTCTAAGCGAAAACTTCTCATATTGCCAACCTGCCAAAATATTTCCTTTAGAATTGCCAATCTGGTAGTCGGCAGCCGCCCTGGCATACCCACCCATCGTGTGCTCTTTACGATGCGAGACACTAAACATTCCTTTCTGGATTTTCTCCTCATACTTGACGTTGCCATCTTTGTCCAACAAATATTCGTCATATGATTCATTTAAAAGAGGACTCACATTAATTACTGAATCATAATCCACAACATAATCGGTCAATTTGTACCAGTCGCTGTAGAATGAGGCTTCAAGGCGAATTTTTTTAAACTGACGTGTATAGGCTATTTCAGCATGAGTGGATTCATTCCCATTTCCTGGCTTGACATCACTAATGGGACCATATCTATCGTAATCATAACCACCATAGAGTCTGGTATGCTTTAATACCTTCTTGACATTCTTTTTGCTGAACATCAGGTCAAACCCCTTGAGCCGGAAAGTAAAGCCAACATCATACGCCGGCATATCCTTGTAGGCATCAACATATATTTTGTCGGGGTTGAAATAATACCATTTGTTGGCACCAACTTCTTCAATATATGACCTACTATCCATAAGATACCCTTTACCATCACCAAAATGACGTATTTGCCCATCAGATTTGTAGATGGAAGCCCATACGAAAATATCCGCATCCATGAACTGCGTGCCCATCGTGAAGTCAGCCTTGTGGGTGTTGTAAGTGCCATATCCGTATTTCGCCTTCACTCCATCAACATCCCTGCCACTTTTGGTGATAACATTCACCACCGCCGACAATGCCACATTGCCATACAAGGAGGAAGCAGGGCCACGAAGCACTTCTATGTGGTCGATTTTCTCCGTACTGACAGAATAGCTTGTAGGTCCTGTGTTGTCAAAACGGGTGTTCAGACGATGCCCGTTCTCCATAATCAAGATGAGTTCCTGCGACTGGGAGTATGCGCCATGCATCGACATGTTCAATTGCTCATCAATGGCGGTGACCTCTGCCATGCCCGGAACGTAGGCAGCGAGTATCTGCCCTAAGTTCTTGTTGTAGCCCAGTTCTTCAATCATCTCTGCCGTGATGATGGTGATGGGAACAGGAGCCTCGTTCAAGGTTTCACTTTGGCTGGATGCCGTGGTGATGGTGGCGACCATGCCCTCCTTGAGTCTGTTGACGATGTCCATGAAACGAGCGGGGTCTTCCGTAGAGTTATAGTAGTTGTTGAGTTTCACCAACTGCTCCGCATAATATTGCGCCTCCTCGTCCTTGTCTTCACCAAGGTAGCATAGAGCCAAAAGGCGGTATGCGCTCTGCTTGAGGCTACCCTCGAAGTGGTCTATGTTTTCCTTCAACAGTTGGATGGCTTGTTCAAAATGGCCTATTCCATATTCACTCTCGGCCTCATTGTATATTTGCCGAGAGGCACTCTCCTGTGCATTGACGCTAAGAGACAGCAAGCAGAGCACTATCAACAAGAACAGGTGCAACTTCTTTTTCATTTCCTGATGGGTATGGTGAATGTAAAGGTAGAACCTTCGCCTTCGGTGGAATCAAAGGATATTGTCCCCCCATGCTTGTTTTCTATGATGTCGCGAGTGATGCCTAAGCCGAGACCTGTCCCCTGCCCTATTGGCTTGGTGGTGAAGAAGTTCTCGAAGAGTCTCTGACGCACCACTCCGTTCATGCCTTCACCATTGTCAGCAATGCTGATGACGAGATTGGCATCCTCCTTCCTCACATCGACAGACACCTCTGGGTGATAGTCTTCCCCTGCTGTCTGTTTCTTTTTCCAAACGGTATAAAAGGCATTGTTCATGACATTGAGCACGGCGCGGCTAAGGTCCTGTGGAATGACCATGATCATGGGCAGTGCCTCATCATATTTCTCATGGATGCTGACATTGAAGTCCTTGCAGTTGGCACGCATGGCATGATACGAGAGCCACACATACTCCTTTACAATCTTGCACACATCGGTGGGCAGGAAGTCGCCATCCTTTCCCCTCGACGCCCTGAGGATGTTTTGTATGATGCTGATGGCACGCTCTCCATGCTCCACTATCTTTGCCATGTTCTCCTTAAGGTCGGCTATGATGTCGGCTGCATCCTCACGGTCTTCCTCTGGTAAGTTGTCCTCATTGTCCTCAACGATTTCGGCAAGGTCTTTCAAGAGTTTGTCAGACAACTTGCTGAAGTTGATGACGAAGTTCAGCGGATTTTGTATCTCGTGGGCAATGCCGGCACTCAGCGAACCTAAAGATGCCAATTTCTCCTGTTGCTGGAGCTGTTGTTTTAGCTGGTCAATATTTTCCATAGTGCTAAATACTATCGTTTAATTTTGAACACCTATTTATTTTTCTTGACAGGTAAAGTGATGACAAACTCACTGTATTCGTCTTTTACCGAATCCACAAGTATGTCGCCACCATGATTCTGCACAATCTCACGGCTGAGGTAAAGGCCAACCCCTGACGCCTCGCTTGTGGTCTTGGTGGTGAAGAACGGGTCAAAAATCTTATCTATTATGGTTTTCTCGATACCTATGCCATTGTCGCGAATGCTTATATTGACAGTGTTGTCCTTTCGGGTTACATTCATGTCTATCTCCGGGGAATACGCTTGACCGCCATTCTGCAGTTTCTGTGCCTTCCTTACGACGGCATGGATGGAATTGCCCAAAATGCTCATGATGGTCTTGCTCAGCTGGTCTGCATTGCCATTGATGGTCAATGTGTCTTGAGTGTCATTGAAGATGACCTTTATGCCATACTGCCCTATCTCCTGCTTGTAGAACTCATGGAGCATGTTCCTGTCCTGGCGTATCACCGCCATGAGATCCATCGGCACTATGCCACCCGACCTGTCTTTCAGCATCTCCTCCATCGCCTTCAGCGTCCTGGTGGTGTTCTGTCCGTGCTCACCCACTTTCTGCAAGTTTGTCGTCAGCATGTCGAGCACTTCCATCGTGTCTGCATAATTCTCTTCGTCGATGTTTCCCTTTTCATCCTCCACATTCGCTTTGACATCCCTCACAAGTCCTTCGGAGAGCTTGGCGAAGTTGTTGATATAGTTCAAGGGGTTGAGAATGCGGTCGATAAGTCCCTGGGTAAGTTTGCCTGCAGTTGCCATCTTCTCCAGCCTTACCACCTCGACCGAGCGTTCTTGAACAAGTTTCTCCAGTCTGAACTTCTCCTTCTTCAGTCTGCGCAGACGCATCTGGAAGAGCCACAAGACAAATAGAATCAGCAGCAAGACATAGAGCAGGTTCATGTACCACCTGTAGTAGAAAGGCGGGGTGATGCGGAATTTGATGCTCGTCGCTTCGGTGATGCGGTTTTGAGCATCTATAGCCTGAACGGAAAAGGTGTAGTAGCCAAAGTTGAGATTCACAAAACTCGCAGAAGTGTTTTTGCTCCAACTGCTCCAATTGCCATTGTTCAAGCGGTAGCGATACTGTGTCTCGCCTGTGATGGAGGGATAGTCGAGTGAGAAGGTGAAGTGCAGGTCGTTCTCGTAATGTCGAAGTTCCGGCAATGTCTCCGGCATGTCTCCGAAGCCGCCCCAAAGGATGCTGTCGCTGCCCAACTTGACAGAACGGATATATAGTTTTGGATACAACTTAAGGGAGGGGTCTTGCGCTTGCATGTTGATGGCTGCCAGACCCTTGTCGTTTCCCAACCATATTTCATTCTCTCTTGAGTAGATGGCACCAATAGGCATCTCCTTGATGGGAAAGAGAAATCTCCCCATGTCGTCAAGTCTCTTGCCGTCCTTCCATCTGTAGAGCTTTTTCCCCTCTACGTCTGTCAACCATGTGACACCTTTGTAATCGACATACGACACGAGTGGATATGGAAATGGCGTGGTGTCCTCGGCACTGACTATGGTAGCTTTTCCGTCTGTCAGCACCACCGTTTGCATGTTCTCTACATTTTTCTTTCCCTTGTAGATTTGGAATGTGCTGTTATCCGCCTTCTTGAACCACACCGTTCCATACAGGCTCTGCGCCCATATAGTTCCCTCTCTGTCTTTAACTATTTTCTTGACATTGTCCAAACTGCACAATTTCCTCCGATTCTGCCCATCAGCCTGAATCAGAAAAACGCCTTGTGTTTCACCGCAGTAGATTTGATTGCCCTCGTCGAGCACTGTCATGGTGTTGGCATTTGTGAGATGTCGCACTCTCCCGTCGGGGAATACCCTGAACAAGCCGTCTGCTGTTGCCGCCAGCAGTCCGTTGCCACTTTTTTTCAATTCCCAACAAGCATATTTCACCTCAGGCACGCTCACGAAACGATAGCCCTCCTTACGGTAAAGGCCATCATCGGTGCCAGCATAGATTGTGCCATTGACGGACTCGATGGAGAGCAACGACCCTTGAAGTCCTTCACGAGAAGTGAAACGGGAGAATGCCGATGGGACGTGAATGACAAAGATTCCCCTGCTTGTGGCTCCCCAGAGATATCCACGCTCATCATAGGTGGCGTAAGAGACATCATTGGAACAAAGTCCGTTGGCTTCGGTGATGGAGTATGTCGTGTGGTTCTTATCGTCAGCGATTATGATACCAGTATTTTTCATCACTATTGCCTTCATGCCATCACCCAAAGACAAGGTCAAGACCGTGTCATTCTTGACCACGTCCTTTTCACCCCGCTCCAGAGCTTCCACGTCAACCACGTCGAACATGCCTATTTTGAGCGACACTTTGTCCACATCCTTTACTTTAGTCACCTTGTCATCCTTCACTTGATAGATAACGGCATTGCCGGCGACGAAAAAGAGACGCCCATCTTTTTCATAGATTTCATCAACCTCCCCACGGAAGAGGTCAGACCCTCCTATTCTCTTTAGTTCAATCTCACCATTTGCCTTTCTCACCACCTTGCCAAAAAAGTTGTAGCCACCCACCCAGATGGTATTGTCTGTCGCCCTGAACACTACTGTGGCACGCGTGATGCCTGGCATGTGCACAATGCGCCATTCGGCATAGTCATAGTAGAGCAATCCCTCGAAATTGGCAACAAACACATTGCCATATTCATCGGTCTCAATATCGTAGTTGTTATTGTTGGCGTGATAGTCCTCCACGGTGTAATTGCGGAAGAATGGAATGCCTTGTCCATAAGCCAAGGTCACGAGTAGCAGAGCCGCCAAGATGATAGCAAGTCTTTTCATTGGCCATTCTCCTTTCCATGTGTATCCAAGAACGACTCATAAGGCACGTCCTTTCCGATGTAGTAGTTCCACTCGTCCTTAGTAAGGTCGCGCTTCAATTTTTTCTTTATGGTATCCACCATGATGGGAATGGAGATGTTGAAAGCAATCAGGTTGCCCTGGGCATCACCCATCCAGAAAGTACTCTTGCTTGCGTCGTAGCAGAAGTGCATAATCCATTTGTTGATTTCCACCAATGGCATCGGCTCCACCTTGTCATTGTCCGCCAACCATAGATTAACTGTGCCATCATAACTGGCAGAGAAGAGTCGTCTGCCGTTCAACTTCATCTTCGATATGCGTGAGCGATGGCCAATGAGATTTTGTTTCTTTCCAGCCTTGTCGATTATCCAGATGTTGCCGTCGCTCATGCCATAAGCCTCTATGCCAGTGTTTTTCGACTCACAAAATGCAGTCACTGTTCCTGGCACGGGCACTTTCTTGGCGTCGTAGCTGTCAAGGCCTTTCACCAAGTGCATCATGCCCTTGTCGTCGAAGAGCAGAGGCAAGCCACTCTTTCGGGAACTCAGCAAGACCCGGAAGGGGAGTTGCTTGTTGCCGCTCACTGTCTTGTGCTTCAAGTCTATCAGTGCAAGTGCTTTTTCTCCTATGATCAACAAGTTCTTGTCGCTGATTTCATGCACCCGCATGGGATGTTTTACCTTGTCAAGGCTAATGATGTTAGTAGTCTTGAGGTCACTCCCAATTATCACCAGGTGTCCTGTTCTACTGACGGCATAGAAATCTCCCGTATTATTGTCCACCATCACATCGCGGAAGTCATACTTGTTGTTCGAGAAGATAACAGTTGACTTCAGCTGACTGCCCTTTCGTTCGCTCAGTATTATCTCGCCATAGTTGCTGACGGAGATTAGAATGTTTTCCCGTTGTGGAACACATTCCACATTCATCACCGCTCCAATGTGTTCAGACCATGAAAGCTTGCTCTGGCTCAACTGCATTAGCGACTGGAAGACGGCAGGATTGTAGATGTCGCCATTGTATCGTGTAGTATATAGATAAGAAGCATATCCCAACAGGTTGGCGATGTCCATGTCGCCTCCCTGTGCCTGGATGGTTGCGATGGAACCCAAGGAACGTCCAAGCGCCACGTAGCTTAGGGTGTCCGCCTTGCGCTTGGAAAATTCCGCCTGGATACGCTGGTGCTCAGCCTGTACACGCTGATTGTCTGCCACTTTCTGCTGTTCTTCAGCCAATTTCCGCTGACTTTCCGCCACCTCCGAGGCTTCCAAAGCCTTTTTCTCCGAGGCAAGGGCATTGCGCTCCGCCTCAATGGCATTGAGTCGTTCTTGCTCCGAGCGCAGACGCATCTCATTCGCCACCCTCGTCTGTCGGAGGGCTTCCTCGCGCTTCTCGTCAGAGATTTCCCTCTGCTCGTTGGCGATATCCTCCATCTGGGCGCTGACGCTCCTATCTACTGCCGAGCGCATCTCCTGCTTCTTCATCTTGTCAATCTGCGACTGAAGGTCTTCCACCTTGTTGCGCTCCGACAGCCAGCCAGAGAAGCCCACGGCAGCGAGCCCTGCCAGCAGGACACCTGCACACGCCGTTATGATTTGCTTCTTATCCACGCCACTTGAAAAGGGGTTATAGTCGTTTGATGGCGAGCAAAGTTATATCGTCACTCTGTTCTTCCTCTCCTGCAAAAGCTTTCACGTCGGCTTTCACAGCATCTATCATCTCCTGACAGTTGGACTGCGCATGACGAGCCAAAACAGCCTTCAATCTCTCGGTACCATACTCCTCGCAATTTACATTGATAGCCTCCGTCACACCATCTGTATAGAGCAGCAATGTGTCTCCGTGCTCCAGCTGTACGGTATCCTCAGTATATTGGAAGTCTTCGACAAAGCCCACCAAGACATTCTTGGTGATGGGCAATCTGTGGATGCTGCCATCGGCTTTCACCACATAGGGCGGGTTGTGACCGGCATTGGTATAGGTCACCTCGCCTGTGCGGATGTTGTATATGCCGTAGAAGACGGTGACGAACATGCAGTTGACCGATTCTTCCACCAAGAGGTCATTGGAGTAGGTGATACATTCCGAGGGAGTCACCCCCCTGATGCCGGTGGCGCGGATGAGCGTGCGACTGACAGCCATGAAAATGGCGGCGGGAACGCCCTTTCCGCTGACATCAGCGATGACAAAGCTGATATGGTCGTCGTCGATGCGGAAAAAGTCGTAGAAGTCACCACCAACATCCTTTGCCGCATTCATCGATGCCGCGATGTCTATCTGTTGTGCATTTTCAGGGAAAGGAGGGAAGATGCGAGGCAAGATTGCCTGCTGTATCTCACTTGCCACGGCAAGGTCGCTCTTGATGGACTCCAACTGCATGTGCTCCTGCTGCATCGACTTGATGAAGTTGATTTGCTCGATGGCTTTCTCGATGGTCACGCTCAAGTCATCGAGGTCGATGGGTTTTGTCGCAAAGTCGAAGGCACCATTGTTCATTGCCTGACGGATATTGCCCATGTCGCCATAAGCGGAAACCATGATACACTTCATGGAAGGCCGCTGCATCTCGTTGATTTTCGTCAGCAGCGACAGACCGTCCATCTCGGGCATGTTGATGTCGCTAAGGATGATGTCGAAGTCCTTTTCCTTCAGAAGCATCGTAAGAGCCTCCAAACCATTGTGGGCGAAATGGAATTCGTATTCTCCTTTTCTAATTTTCCTTCTGAAATATTGTGTCAACAACAGTTCGAGGTCAAGTTCGTCGTCAACACTGAGTATCTTTACAGCCATTTCTCTTGATTATGTTCTATTTAGCTTGCGAAAATAAGGAAAAAAAACAAGACTATCAACAAAAAATGACAAAATAAAAACAAAAATGCTGTTTTTGCTTGCCATAAAGTACAAAAACAGCATTTTCCGACATTCATCTTGCACAGAATCTGAGTAATCGAATAATCAGAATACTCTGAGTAATCTGAATACTCTGAATAATCCGAATACTCTGAGTAATCTGAGTAATCAGAGTAATCTGAGTAATCAGAGTAATCTGAGAAATCCGAGCCCTCAGTATTCATAGAGGCTCCAAGAGCCTACAACTTGACATATATCTTGCGCTTGTAGAGGATATAACCCAACAAGAAGTTGAGCAACACGAAATAGATGGCATAGGCAAGAGATGCCCACTGGGGATGGAGGATGACGCCATGGATTCCGTTGAACACCCATTCGCTCACGCCAAAATTATTGAGCACGATGGCAAGCACCTCACTGGAGACATACAAGAACAAGGGATTGACACCAAAGACATGGAAAAAGACACACCATCTCTTTTTGCCGCGAATGTCTATGACATACATCAGAACCCCTTGCAACAAGGATGCCAACCCACATGTCATGAGCACATAACTGGGACTCCATATACGCTTGTTGAGAGGCAAGAGGAATGAGAGCAGATAACCTGCAAGCACCAAGACAGCACCCATGAGCAGTACGTTCATCACCTTGGCATCCACCGTCTTTGCCTTCTTCAGCAACATGCCGAGATAGAATCCCAACATGGTATGTGCCACCGACGGTATGGTGCCCAACAGTCCCTCTGGATCGACAGCACTCTTATGATAGAGATGCTCTGTCCCGAAAAGCCATGTATCTACCCTTGCCAAGACATTGGAAGGGTCTTGGGCATAGCCATTCCCAAACCATAGGATGAAGGCATAGGCTACAAGCAAAGTTGCCGACACAGGCAACACATACCGGTGGTTGATGACAAGAGCTAACAGTGATGAAATTCCATAACACAAGGCAATGCGCTGAAGCACAGCCCACACCCGCAGGTGTCCAAAGCAGTTGACATCCCCTTCTATCGCCAAGTCGAACCAGTTGATGAACAGTCCGATGAGAAACAGCAACAGGGTGCGTCGGGCAATCTTCCTCAGCACCTCCCCCGTCATGCGGAACTGGTATTTGGAAAGGGAGAGATAGGTGGAGACACCCATGATGAACAGGAAGAAAGGAAATACAAGGTCGCATGGGGTCATGCCATTCCATTTGGAATGTTGAAGGGGCATGAACGATTCCCCATAGCCATTGTTGACAAGAATCATGCCTGCCACGGTGAGTCCTCGAAGTATGTCGAGCGACAACAATCTTTTTGATTTACTCATTATTTCTCAGTCAATAAAGATATTGCTTGTCTTGCCACATCCACAGGCTGTCCTGCGGCGAGGCTGGAATAGGTGCGAGGAGTGCTGTTAAGCACCCACTGTTCTTCAGTGGGGTAATAGTCGAGCACCACATCCTGCGGCAGAGCCATTTGGAACAGTTCGTCGGAAGTCTTGTTGCTGTTTGCACCACCACCCAACATGTCGGGCTTGGGAGAGCCCATCGTCTGCAAGTCCTTGCGAAGATAGTCGAAGAACATGTTCCAACGAGGTGCGTAGAAGTCGGCAAGCAACCCTTGCCATTCCTTGTGGGCATAGTCGCGAAGTCCACCAGTGTCGGCGCAGTAGCGGTTGCCCCATGTGGTGATTTGCACGCGTGCATTCCATTCATAGAGTCTCTTTTCCTCTTCGGTGTCGCCACAGGCACGAGCCATCTCCAGCCATCGTCCCAAACGAAACTCAGGACGAGTGCCCAAAAGCCGGTCTTGCATCTCCAATAGTTGGAGGAACCTCTTAGAAGCCTTGTCGAAGTCGGAAGGCGATGCCGCCTTGTAGGCAGCCACTACCATCTGGTATTGCTTGCGCGCCTGGTCTGCCACAGCCTGACGAGTGATATCTACCAAGTCGTATTCAAAATTGTTGTTGCCACGATATTTTTCCGCCACCTCATTTATGAGACTCGCAGCCAGCAACGTGCTGTTGGGGTCGTAGTAGTTGCGCATCTTCGACCAGCTGGAAGCCTGGAAGTTGTTGAGTGTGGGACGACCACAGAAGATGCTCTCATGAGGTCCTTGTTGATTGTTTCCCAAGGGACAGTTGTATATCCCTTCAACCAATATCTGCCAAGCCTTCAACAGTTTAGCGTCATCGCCGCCATAACGAGCCTTTACATACGACCTTATCCACTCCTCCTTGGTGAAGGGCTCCGGTCGCCATGGCAATTCGCTCATCAACTCGAACATCACCGGGTTGTTCTCCGACCCTTCCATCGTGAAGCCTATTCCACACATCTTGCTTGCCAGAGGATGCGTCTTTGTGAGTTGGAAGTTATGAAGCAGCTGGTCCATGCGACCATGCAAGCCAACGTTGGCTCCGAAGTTCTCCAACAGGCAGAACAGCCATCGGTGCTCGCCATAACCCTGCGGTCGCTTCCACACTGAGGGAGCGCCCCACATGGGACGGCACTCGCTGAAGAGATCGAGTATCAGCAAGTCCTCAGGCTTGAGCACGTCGAGCATCTGCTGCCGTGGGTTTTCCGTCCATCCCTGCACCACCCATACTGCTTTGGGGTTGACACCCTTCATTGCCTTCAGAAGCGCCATGGCTGCTGCACCATAGTCAATCCTGCTGTCGTCGTTGGATTCATGGAAGGGGTCGATAGAGTAATAATCAGCCTTGCCGAACAAACGTGTCAGTTCCTTGTAATACAGGTCGGCTATCTCCCCAAAGCGGCTGTCGGTGGGCAAGAGGTTGGCTGGCCTCTGAAAGCCATTCCACAAGCCGGCATCAGCCACATCGAGTCCCAGCCGCGCCTTTGCATCATGGGGCACCATGCCGGCATACCCGGGCAAGACAGGATGCATGCCGTATTCCTTCATCCTCTGGAGGATTTGCTTTTGCAACCGTTCCTGCCGCTGATACCATGAGAGGGGCAAGGGTCCACCCCACCCTTCCAGATTGTTCATCTCCCACCATGCCAAGAAAGCAGGACCGGCGATGAACTTGCCTATCTCCTCCTCGGAATAGCCCAACTTGAGCAACATGTTGCGCCATACACATTCCTCACCCACGATAGCTAAAGGCATGTTAACCCCATGCAGTGCCATCCAGTCTATTTCCTGCTGCCACCGTTCCCAGTCCCAGAATGCCATGCTGTAGGAAAAAGTGCAGTAAT
Organism: uncultured Prevotellaceae bacterium; assembly: GCA_900315745.1. Lineage (GTDB taxonomy): Bacteria > Bacteroidota > Bacteroidia > Bacteroidales > Bacteroidaceae > Prevotella. Next base: position 56,657 of record ONAG01000008.1, on the reverse strand, counting down.
TGAAGTCATAGCGCAGCGTCAAGGCTGTCTCATGACGTTCACGCTGGATGACAGGCGGCAGTGGCGAGGGCAATTTTGCCTTCATGTTGTTCCATGTGAGGTGCACGCCAGCATGGTATTTCAGATACCAGTTGATGCCGGAAGCGATGTTCACCCACGTGTTGCCCCTAACCACCACGCGAGAACCAGACTGGTCGAGTTCGAAGAAGTCGGTATTCGACTTTTTCATTTCTATCTTGAACTTGGTGGATGCGCCCTTGTCGATACGTTCCAACAATTGGTCGATAGGCGTGGAGGTTGCAGTGAGAGCCACAGCACACAGGATGGTCAACAGGATTTTTCTCATGGTCTTGTGAATTGTTGGTTCGACATGTCAACATGGAGAGTGGAACCACTGACAATGTCTTGGTGTGTTATTGTGTAATGTTGCAACGGTTTTCCGTTGAGAGTAAGAGATTTCACATAGATGTTTTTCGGACTGGCATCGGGAGCATCTATAGTAAAAGTCTTGCCGTTGGATAGATTCACCCTCACCCTCTTGAACGTAGGAGAAGCCAACTGGTATTCCGTTGAGGCGGGACACATGGGGTAGAAACCCATGTAAGAAAATACATACCAAGCCGACATCTGTCCGGCATCGTCGTTGCCGGAGAGGCCGCCGGGCGAATCGTTGTATTCCGTGTCAAGTATATGGCGCACCCATTGCTGCGTCTTCCAAGGCTTGCCAGCCACATTGAAGAGATAAGCCACCTGGTGACACGGTTCGTTGCCATGCCAATACCTCCCCTCGGTGAACATGGAGTCGAGACGAGCCACAAAGAGGTCTTTGCCCCCCATCACATCCATCAGCCCCTTGGGATTGTGTGGCACATACCAGGTGTAGTGACATGTGGCGCCCTCCGTGATATAGTCCTTGCGGTGGATGATGTCAAGGTTGTTCTCAAACCGTCCGTCGGCATGTCGCCCATCAGCGTAGCCAGTACGCGGGTTGATGACATTGCGCCAATTCTCCGACCTTTTCATAAGCATCTCATAATCGTCTTTCATACCCAGTTCGTGGGCGAGCATAGCCACGGCATAGTCATCGAAAGCATATTCCAACGTGCGGGAGGTCTGCTCTTTGGTATGGAAGGCATCTTCCACACCATCTTCCAAGGGGATGTATCCGTATTTCAGATACGAGGACAAGGCACGCCGTCCCATGCCATTCTTGTAGTCGTCCAGCGACGAAGGACTTTCCGTGGCATTGCGACGCATCCCCTCGTATGCTTTCAGGGCATCAAAGCCACGCACGCCTTTGATGTAGGCGTCAGCCAAGACCACCGAACAATGGTCGCCTATCATGGCAGCGGTATAGGAGTTCCAACAAGGGAAGATGGGAAGCCAACCGCCCTCCTCGTACATGTTGACCAGCGACTGCATCATGTCAGCCGACATCTCTGGCGCGATGATGTTGTATAGGGGGTGCAAGGCACGATAAGTGTCCCACATCGAGAAATCGGTATAGACATCCCTCCCACCATGCATCACCTCACCATTGGCGAAACGTGGATACGCGCCATCGGCATCGCTCAACAGCCGAGGCAGGAACGAAGAACGGTAGAGCGCCCCATAAAACTGACGCACGGCTGACAGATCGTCGCTCTCCACATCGATGGTATGAAGGCGCCTCACCCACTCCTTGGTAGTCTCATCGACCATCTGCTCGAATGTCTTGCCACTCACCTCCGCCTCCATGTTCGTACGGCATCCTCCAGCGTTAGTGAACGAAGAAGCCATGCGCAGTTCGATGGGTCTATTGGCACGACCTTGGAACGAAATAACGCATGCAGTATCAGACAACATCTCTGCCGACACCACAGACTGGTCGTAGGTCATGAGCAGGTGACCGCTGAAGCCGGCAGGCTCGCCCCATCCTTGATAGATGCGATGGACAGGATTGCTTGCTTCCACCTCCTTTCGCAACGTGTCAATGCGGATGCTTCCCTGCCTCTCGTCGCTGTTGGGCATTAGCACTATGTTCACCAACTGGTCCATGGAAGGTGTTACACGCATGATTGCACCATGGCGGGTGGCGGTCAATTCGATGCGAAGATGTTCGTCTGGCAAGTTCACAGCATAATAATGAGGGTGCGACTCTTCGCCATCGTGACTGAAGCGAGAGCCTCGCAATATGTTTTTGGTGTCAAGCATCCCACTTGTTGCCGTAATTGTGAAAGAACCATAGTCCTGGGTGCATCCACCCACTATCCAGTGAGAGCAGCGCATGCCCTGAAACAAGGAGTCGGCATGGTAGTATGGCGCCACGCATTTGCGCTCGGTGGCTCGTGTCTGTGGTGTCCAGAAATTCTGTCCGTTGGGAACAAGAACAGCCGGCAAAGTCTGACCATGTTCCTCGCTGCCCTTGCCAAAGAGTCCTGCCGACCGCGTGTTTGCCTGTGCCGTACCCACCATGGTATTGATGGTGAACAAGTGCCTGATGTGCTGGAAATGGTGGATTCTCGTTTGGATGTGCTCACGCAAGACATCCCATTCATAATACTTCCCATCGGTGCTTGCCATGGGGATGGTGATGTCTCTCTCGTTGTGCAACAGCCTCACAAGAACCTTTCCTTGTGGATTCCTGTAGAACACCATCTGCAGGTTGGCTGCCATGGGCAGGATTTCATCCATCCTGCCGCCCTTGACACAACTGGCACCCATCAGTGCAAGCAACCGATATAGGTTGGTGTCGTGGCCGAAGCGGAACGACGCTCCCCGTGTCCCCTCTGCCACAGCCTTGTTGGCACATTGCTCCATCTCCTCCCACAAGGACAAGGCAGACAGCACAGGAATGCCGCCATTGAGAGGATGCTCGCCATTGCAGAACACCATTCGACGGTTGTTGCAATCATATACATCAGCAAATTCCTCGTCGGAGAAAATATCGTAGAGGTTTACTGGCAAAGGCACGTCTTGCATGTCGGAGGCTATCGTGTGCAATTCCGACAACAAACGTTGGGGTTCATCCACAGTTGAGGGGTCGAGGAAAAGAGCTTGCAAGAAACGTTGTGGCGAACCATCCATCTTTGGGAACACCCGTTGTTCCAAAGTCTTGAGTTCAGGAGAGGTGTAAGCGATATATGCCATGTCGGCAGAATCAGTGTCGATGTTGGATGAAAGCAGAGGATACAGCCTTTGCAGTTCATCCATGAAATTAAGCATGCTCTCCCTGCACCGCCCCACGACACTCGAACGGGCAGTCACCATGCCGCCATGGGTGAAGACCTCGGGAAACCGCAGAGCCATCCTGCGCGCTATCTCCCGATGCTGTCGTGCGCCAAGAGGCGTTAGTTGTCCACCATGACCATGGGCGTTCTTCCACACCCTGGTTAGTTGTCTTCTCACACGACGTCCCAGAGGAGTAAGTCGCGACTTGTCTGAAAAGTGTTCCATCACCCACTCGTAACGACTGTCGGAGGGTAGCCATCGAGAACCATGACGACCGTAATGAAGAATGTAAAAAGCCTCATACCCTTCGGGAGCCTTTTCCTGCGTGACCGCCTGTGGAGAGGGATATGCGTAGTACACGCCCCCCATCTGTTCGCGTGTCTTCTCCTGTGCGAAGGCGGCAACCGTCCACAAGAGGGTGGCAAATATGATGATTTTTCTATTCATGAAGTATTATGTTCCAGTCGATGCCAAGTGGGTTGCGGCACATGTTGAGCACCAGCGGCAAAGGATGTGTGAGCGATATGATCATTTCGGTTCGGTCGATGTCGGCTCTCACCGTGATGGTGCTGTCTGTGCGTGAGACCTCCCTCCATGTGATGCCGTCATAAATGAACATCCCGTCTTGCAACAACGTTGACAATGCTTTTCGTGAAATGAATGCGAAGGTGCCGTTGGCGACATAGCCTGCGTCATCCCTCTGTGGACTGTCCCAACAGAAGCCTTCGGCATGGTCAACCAAATTCCGAGATATGTAGTACGAAGCCTCCTTGCACCTCACGATGAGTGTGTCGTCATCCCACCCCATAGAGAGCGGCCATGTGCGGAACTGCTTGTTGAGCGTGTATGATATCTCGCCATTGAAGAAGGGCTGCAGTGTATCTACGACACGTCCGCAGCGAATGGGAACAGGAGGAAAGAAGATCATGCCCTTGTCTTTCTTGCGTTGGAATACAAGTTTTCCTCCTTGCATCAGTTGGTCGTGGGTGATGCGGGCGCCATCAAGCATTTCACCGTTGAGGGTGGCATGGTCGTAGGTGCCGCCCTTTCCTCGCAGTTCCACCTCCAACATCTTTCCGTTGGGCAGATGCATGGCATATCCTCCTTCAAGGATGGGCAGGTTGAGTAAATAGTAGTCATGTCCTGCATTGGGATATAGTCCCATCATGTGGAAGGCGAGCCACGACGACATGGCACCAGAGTCGTCATTGCCTGGCAGACCTTCTGGCGTGTCATCATAATTAATATCAATGATGTCGTGCACATGGCGAGTGCTGAGGTCGGGCCTTCCTATCCAGTGGTAAAGGCATGGAGTGAGAAAAGATGGTTCGTTTGCCACATTGTAGTAGCGTTTCTCAAAGAACAAATCGAGGCGCTGGCGGAAAGCCTCCTCGCCTCCACAAGCCTCAATCAGTCCAGGCACGTCATGTGGGATGTTTAGAGAATACTCTTCGGATGTCGCTTCATAGAAAAATGTTGACCACCACGGCAGGTACCATGGCGCCACTTTCGTGGTGGGTGTGTAGGGGATGCGCGGATGAAACACTTTAGACTTGCCCCATGGCACGCTGTCGAGCCATTGTCCCTGAGCATCTCGTGGCATGATGAATCCCTTCATGCCGTCAAATTCATAGTCCTTGCGCCACAAGTTTTTCCAATTGCCAGCCTTTTTCCGATATTCTGCGGTTATATCGTCATAGCCGAGAGCATCAGCCACAACAGCAATGCAATAGTCATCAAAAGCATATTCTATGGTGCGGTTGCCGGCACGGTCGATGCCGTATGGGATATAGCCCAAGGTGTTGTAGTAAGTCAGTCCACCCCTGCCCTCTTTTTCCTCGTTACCACCTGGCGGCACTGTGGCATCATGCAGCATTGCCTCAAGAGCAAGTTCGTAGTCTATGCCTTTGAGTCCCTTCACAATTGCGTCGGCAATCAACACCTCAGCATTGCTGCCCCCTTGCGTGCGACCATTGCTGTCGCCGCTGCGTGCATCGGGCATATAACCCTCGCGATGGTAGATGTTGAGCAAGGAGTTTACAATATCACGCTGACGGTCAGGTGCAAGGAGCGTTATCAGTGGCGACGATGTGCGATAGGTGTCCCAGATGGCATAATAGTCGTCATAATAGGGCGTGTCCGTCCATTTGGGATTCTCGCCAGTGCGGTCCACAGGCATCAGCATGGTATGGTAAAGAGCGGTATAAAACATCCGCTTGTGCTTGTCGCTGCCTTGCTTGATTTCTATCTTGTTCAATTCCTGTTCCCATGCCTGCCTCACAATCCCCACCTGTTCGTCGAAGTCTGTCTCCACGATGTTGCGGCGTGCCTGCATTGTGCTGACAAAAGAAACGCCGATACGCACTTCCACGAGCGTGTCTTGCAGATGCAAAGAGACACGCTGACTTTGAGTGTCGGCGTCAGCATGGAAAGGTGATGACGAGCGCAGGAAGAAATACACGGTATAGGCATCGCCATTGTTCCACCCCCCACGAATGCGGGTGTAGCCCTGCACTTCCCTATCGCTCACCATTTCCAACTCTGCCCCTACAAATTGCTGTGCCTCACGCAAGTCGGGTATGTCGCTCTTGCCCAAGTAATGTGTGGCATCAACAAACAAGACACCTCTTTGCGGATAATGGAAGCGATAGAAAGAACAACGGCTTGAAGTGGTTATCTCTGTCCGAATGCCATTCTCGTAAGTGGTGGAGTAATACCCTATTTTTATGTCCTCGCTGGCGCGGCTCTGCTCTTGCCGTGCATCGAGCATGGGCTGAATGAGCACGTTGCCGTATTTCTGTCCACCACCAGTGCCGCTCACATGTGTCTGCGAGAAGCCTGTCACCTGTTCTGGAATTGGCGCCCATCCCGCATTGGGTTTCACCCCACAATCAGGACCGGGCTTCACCATGCCATAGGGCATGGAGGGGCCAGGGAAGGTGCGCCCCACCCCAACGCTGCCTATGCGTGGATCTACATATTGCCAATGCTGTGCCACGGAATGACACATGATGCAACAGAAGAGGACTAATACAGAAAACGACTTTTTCATCCGCCAGCGAATAAGAGTCTTTTAAGTAGAAAAGTCAAGGGGAGGTTTTTGACTTCCCCTTGACATGTTGTTCCAAGAATTAGTTGCTATAACCGGCGTTCTGTTTCCAGGACGGATTGAGGTTAAGAATATCCTTGTGGATTGGGAAGATTCGGCAAGTCTTCTCGAAACGAGCCGTCGGGAAATTCTTGTAGTGTGGGAAATACTCATCCTCGAAGTGACCGAAGCGAATCATGTCGTTGCGACGCCAGTTCTCATCGAAGAACTCACGGCCACGCTCGTCGTAGATTTCCTCCAAAGATGGATTGTGGTCAAGTTCAGGAGCATTGGCATAGGCACGAACCTTGTTGAACAAGGTCCTTGCCTCAGCAGAACCATTCTGGCGAGTCAATGCCTCAGCCTTCATCAGCAGCACGTCGGCGAAACGGAAGAGAGGCACGTCGTTCGACTGGTTGCGCCCATTTTTGAAGTCATCGTCGATGACATACCACTTCACCGAGCGACAACCCTGGCAGTAGCCATTGATATTGTCACCTACGTCGAGAGTAGGATCGTTGGCATTGGCAAGTGTGACATTCACCTTGAGTTTCAAGGGGTCGCTGTCAGGACCTTCAACACGAGCCACCTCGTTGGTCATCTGCAGATTGGACTTGTTATAGACGAAAACGGTGTTCTCATCCTGTCCTGCCACATAACGATAGTCATTAGGATTGCTTGACAGACCAATGACACACTTGTTGCGCTCGTCACCTGGCAAGATGAAGGTCCTCTTCACAAACTCTGGTGTCATCGTTATGTAACCACCACCCGACTGTGAGAGAGCATCGCCGAAGTAACTCTTCGCCATCTTCTTGATGTTTTTCCAGCAACGGCTACGACCATACTGCATACCCTGACGGGTCTGCGTGTCGTAAGGCATGGCATAAATGAAGTCTTCCACCTTCGGACCGTTGTTGTAAGAGAACTTCTCACGATAAGACATCGAACCAAGGTTGAACTTGCCAGAGTTGATGATATCGTCGCACATCTTGATACAGTCAGCCAACTTCTCGTTATTGGCTGCGGCAGCATCATAACTCTCCACCGACGGAGCGGTATAGACAGGCCAATTGATGTATATCTTGGCGAGCAGTGCCTCCGCCATCCAACGTGTCGGTTTGCCATAAGTATTCTCATTGACATCCGTAGTCAGGTCAGGAATAACAGCAAGGAGTTCAGACTCCAACCACCTGGTCACCTCAGCACGTGGCTTACGGTCGATTGTTTCACCATCATCAGGAATACGGTCCAGGATGGGAATGTCGCCCCAGCCATCCATGATAATCCAATGGAAGAACGCACGTATGGCACGTGCTGGCGCCACGGCGGCACCGGCATCGTTGCCACCCAGGTCAACGATAACCCTGTTGGCCTTTGAGATGCCCTCTGTAATGGTGCCGAACCAGTCGATGGTGGCATCCTCGAAAGTATAATTGTGCAGAGCAGGGTGAGCATACGCACCACCATCATACCAACCGCCACCGTAAGATGCTGCAGAATACTCATCGCTGGAGAGGCACATCACCTCCATGTATCTACGGCCGAGCACACCACTGAAATGGTAATAAATATCAGCCATCTTGGCCTCAAGTGCAATCTCATTAGTAGGATATTCTGTGTATTGGGATTCCACATCCACATCCAAATCTGTACAGCCGACTACCAGTGCGGCAAGTCCCGCCAGGAATAGTCCCTTTATATTTGTTTTCATACCTTTATTGATCTTTATTAATTATTTTACTTCGGAGATAATCACCGAGCGAGAAAGCTGCGGATCGTTGAGGAACATCGTATCAACACCACCCTTGGCATCGAGTGTCAGTTGCTTGGCAGACACACCATACTGCTTGGTGAGTACATCGAAGACATTTTGGGCGCGTTCCTTGGCAAGTTTAGCGTTTAGTTCTGCAGAACCTGTCTGCTTGTCAGCATAGCCAACAACGCTGAACTTCTTGTCAGGCACCGACTTAATCATCTGTGCGACATACTGCAAGTTGACCACCTCACGGTCTTGTACCTTTGTTTCTCTTTTAGCAAAGTTCACGAAGTGCGGATAGGTGACATACTCTTTGGTGCTCACGATTTCCTTAGTGTTCTCAGGCTTGCGGTTGCGCAAGTTGTCGTTCTCGGCACGCAGGCGATTGACCTCACCATTGAGGCGATCTACCTCTTTGTTATCAGTGACATAAACGGTCTTGGTAGCAGCAGGGGCTTTAGCATTAGAACCGCCACCGAAGTTGACTTTCACACCAAGCAATATCGTACGGGTATGTGGATATGTGCTCCAACGGTAGTCGATACCTGGGTCGATGCCACCCATGTTCACCTCTGGGTCAAGTCCTTTATAACCAGTGATGGTGAACACGTTGTTGCAGGTTGCATAGAGTTGTAGGCTTTCAATCCAGTTGTTGAACCTATTGAAGGTATAACCAAGAGTAGCAGAAGAGAGGCGGAAATAGGAGCCATCCTCCAAATAGCGGTCAGAAGGATAGTTCGGCAAATTATCTGTGACAGGACGGTCGGTGACGAACTCCTTCAGCACGTTCTTGCCATTGGCGAACATCTCGGGGCTGGAGTAGTTGGCTCGTGAACCGTTGTAGATTTTGTTGCCGAAGACGCCAGTGAAGAAGAGTGATGCGCTAAGGTTCTTGAAGGTGAACGTGTTGTTCCATCCGAGGTTCAATTTTGGCTGTGCGCAACCCGTGATGGTGCGGTCCTTAAAGCCAGGCTCGTTGGTCACCTCGCCAGTGCGCTGTCCCGTATTCTCATCGCGCACATAATAGGTGGACTTGCCATCCTTGTAGCCAGCGAACTCATAGGTGTAGAATGTACCGAGAGGCTCACCCTCGATAATGCGCTGTGTGTAACCGTTGGAGGACACACCTGCCACCATCGGGTCGCCCTGTGTGAAGGTGCCCACCTCAAACTTGTCGTTGGACAGCTTGTTCACCGTATTCTTGTTGTGCGAGAGGTTGATTGTGGTCATCCAGTTGAAGTCCTTCGAACGGATGGCGTCGATGTTGACAGTCAGTTCAACACCCTTGTTGGTAATCTCACCCACATTGGCAGCGATTGAGCCGAAGGGATAGATATTGGTGGAGACGGGATAGTCCCAAATCAGGTCTGTGGTCTTCTTGTGATAGAATTCCAAGGTACCGTTGATGCGGTTCTTGAAGAATCCGAAGTCGAGACCGATGTTGAACATGCCAGTGCTCTCCCACTTCAGGTCTGGATTGGCATTCTTAGTGGCAGCCAGCGTACGCCAACTCTTGCCGTTGTAATCGAAGAAACCGGATGCTCCATAGGTAGCATATGGGGTATAGGCACCAAATCCCATGGCATTACCACTGACACCGTAACCTGCACGGAGTTTCAGGGTTGACAGGACATTCTGACCCTTCATGAAGTTTTCCTCTGTGATGTTCCATGCTGCGGAAACTGAAGGGAAGGTACCCCAGCGGTTGTCTTTGCCGAACACCGACGAACCGTCGCGACGGATAGTTCCCTGCAACATGTATCGACCTGCGAATGAATAACTTGCACGACCATAGAAGGAGATATTGCGAATAGTCTCTTTCGTGCCGCTCACCACACCATTCATGCCATCGATGGTGCTGGCGTAACTCAAGTTGTTCCACTTCAGGTAGTCATCATAGAAATCATGAACGATAACTCCAAAGCCATCACCATTCTTCTTCTCTTCCCAAGAATAACCAGCCATCAAGGCGATGTTGTGCACATCAGCGAATGTCTTGTTGTAGTTGGCGTAAATCTCAAATGTATGCTCGTCGCCAAACCAGGTGCTGCGGTCTGCCCTACCATTGTAGGCGCTTATGCCCTCCAACTGTGTCTTGTGTGTGTCGTATGCGCTGTAGGTACGCTGGTAATGGTTGAACGAGTAGTTGGCATTCAACACCAGTCCCTCGAAAATATTCAAAGAAGCCTTGGTGATGAACTGCTCACGCTTCCAGATGTTCTCTGCGGTGTCCTCATGTATGAGAGACAGCGGGTTGTAATTCTTGGAACCAGAACCTTTGAACCAATTTCCATCAGCATCCCTGACAGGATTCAGCGGAGAGAAATAGTTCATGGCATCGAGCACTGAGGCTCCCTCATTGTCCATCTTCACACCCACATGCTTGCCATACATGGCGTTCAAGCCTGCAGAGAGTTCCAAACGTTCTTTAAGCACCTTGGTGGAAATAAGTGAGCGTGCATTCAGACGATGGTTGTAAGAACCGCGGATGACACCTTCGCGATTTCCATAGTTCACGCTTGCCATGTACTTTGTCTTGGAATTTCCACCGTTGATGGACACGTTATGGTTGTGGCTGATAGCGGTACGCAGAACCTCGTCTTGCCAATCCGTATTGCCACCATTGTCATAGCCATAGGCAAGACCGTTCGCCTTCACGTAGCCGCGGATGTCATCAGCAGTTGCGATGTCCAATTTCTTGGAGATATTGTCAAAAGCCACATAGCCATTGTATGTTACGTTGGTGCGTTCGTTTTTGCTGCCGCTCTTTGTGGTAATGATAATCACACCGTTGGCAGCCTTCGAACCGTAGATGGCAGTAGCGGTAGCGTCACGGAGCACGTCGATGCTCTCTATGTCGTCGGGAGCCACCATCGAGATATCCACGCCGGGGATACCGTCAATCACATAGTAAGGCGACATGGCACCGCTACGCAGTGATGAAGCGCCACGAAGTGTGATGGAAGGAGCTCCGTTCGGGTCGCCTGTCGAGGTGACAATAAGACCTGCCACCTTGCCCTGCAGCATCGAGGCAGGGTCTGTGAACACACCTTTGTTGAGGTCTTCTGCCTTGACGGTGGTGATGGATGAGGTCACGTCCTTGCGGCGCATTGTGCCGTAACCCACGACAACGACCTCATTGAGAGTTTTATTGTCTTCCTTGAGGACAACGTTTTGTCCAGCATTGATTGTGACGGGCTCATAACCGATGTAACTGACATTGAGCTTGGCTCCATTTTTCACATTCAACTTGTAGCGTCCGTCAATGTCTGTAACAGCGGCATTCTGAGTGCCAGCCTCCACAACAGTGACACCGATGAGAGGTTCACCCGTTTCGTCGGTGATGACACCAGTGACATCGTTCTGTGCCATCGCTGCGCTACCTACGAAGAGCAAGGCTGCCGTTAACAGTGACAAGCGCCATGCCCTCTTCATTTGGTTTCGTTTTTTCAGCATTTTCTCTTGTTTTGGTTAGTAAATAAAATATTTTGATAGTGTTGGTCTGTCAATTCCTTGGTGCGGCATAGTCGATGCCTGGTACTGCATCGACTTGGAAATCGGTCGTGGTGACATTGGTGGCATTTTCCACATAGAGTCCATAAACATGGTCGCGAACGAAGCCTTCGTCACGACATGGACGTTTGTCGTAGATTCCAGTCGGGTAATCCGTCACCCTCTTCAGATGTAGCCTCACATTGTTGAAATGTATGTCGTTGACCTTTTCTGGCGTGTCACCTCCAATGAAACAACCGTTCTCGCTCGTGGCAGTGATATTGTTGAAATAGATTCGGCTGACCTCGCCGCATCTACCTTCAATCTGCCCTTTTGGAAAGCGCCAGTTGGCATCCTTGTGGTTGCCGTTGGCACGCGGGTAGGAGGTCACGTAGATGGGCTCCGCCTTTCCCCACCACACATCCGACCACAGTTGGCATTGCAGCATGATGTTGGAGAACACCACGTCGGTGACCGTTCCCTCATCTCTGTTTTGTATGCCAAGGCCACGGTTGGAGGCTGTGATGATGCAGTTGTCGAACACCACATTGTAAATGGAATCCATGTTCTCACTCCCTATCTTTATGGCACATGATCGACTGGTCATCACGCAGTTGGTCACCACGATGTCGTGACAAGAACCATACTGTTCAAATTCTCTGCGGTTTTTCAGGCAGATGCAATCGTCGCCGCTGGTGATGTGGCAGTTGGCTATCCTTACATTGCTCGAATGGTCGAGGTCGATGCCGTCGCCATTGCGTATTTTCAAGTTGTTGAGCAGGTTGATGCCCTCGATGACGGCATCATTGCAGCCTATGAGGTGAACCGTCCAATAGGCGCCCTCGCAGATGGTGACGTCGCGTATAACGAGACCTTTTACATCTATGAGTGTGAGAACATGCGGACGTGGGTCGAAGGTAGTCACAGGTTTCAGTTCATAGGAGTCTTCAAGTTCCTTACCCATGAAGGCTATGCCGTTTCCATGTATTGTGCCTTGTCCAGTGATGGATATGCGCTCTGCATGTTCGGCATATATCCACATCATTCCCTCGCCCTCATTGGCGCCAAAGGCACTGAGATGATACTTCCCCTCATCGGGAATGGCCTTCAGTGTGGCAGAGGCTTCGACATGGAGATTGACATATGACTTCAACCGTATAGGCGATGCCATGTAGGTGTGTCCTCCTGGCAGGAGCACCACTCCTCCCCCATCGGCAGTGCATTTGTCGATGGCTCTCTGTATGGCGGAAGCATCGTCGGTAACACCATCTCCAACAGCTCCAAAGTCAGAAACCTTATATACAACTTGGGAATTGACAAAATGGGATACCAGCAACATGATGCTTAGCAACAAGAATCGTGTCATTAGGTTTTTCAATTGTAAGATTTAAGTTTAGTGCTGCAAAAATAATATATTTTTTTAATGAAGCAAAAAAAATATGATAATTATTGATGCCAAAGCAAGGATGTTTACACTTTAACCAAGGATTTTTCATCCTTTTATATTATCCTTTTTTGATTATCCTTTTTGGATAATCTTTTTTGGATAATCTTTTTTGGATAAAAATTTGCATATTTCATTTATATGCCCTAACTTTGCTGATGTTTAGATAAAGAACTACAATCATGCTCATCAACCCATTCACTACTTTCGGATATGAGTCTGCCGATTATTTTTGTGATCGTCAGAAAGAGACGCGCCAAATGATCTCTCAATTGGTGAACGGCAATCACATTGCCTTGATATCACCACGCCGCATGGGCAAAACGGGTCTCATCCTGCACTGTTTCTCACAACCAGAACTGATAGGCAATTATTACACTTTTTTGATAGACATCTATGCGACAAAGAATCTGCAGGATTTTGTATATCAATTGGGGCATCATATCATCAAGCGCTTGAAGAACAAAGGTCAGGCAGCTATCGACCGTTTTCTACAAATAGTGACTTCACTACGAACCGGGATATCATTCGACGGGCAAGGCAATCCAAGTTGGAATTTGTGTATAGGTGACATCAAGTCTGCCACATTCACCCTTGAAGAGATCTTCAGTTATCTTCATTCAGCCGACAGGCCCTGCATTGTTGCTATCGATGAGTTCCAGACCATTTCCAATTATCCAGAAGACAATATAGAAGCACTACTACGCACCCATGTACAAGGTTGTCGCAATGCCACCTTCATCTTTTCAGGCTCGCAACAGCACATGATGAGTGAAATGTTCTCTTCTCCGTCTCGTCCTTTCTACCAAAGTGTGTCCATGTTATTTCTAAAGCCTGTGGCATTGCAAAAGTATGAGGAGTTTGCAGAAAGACTTTTCAACCAATACGGCAAGACCATTGAAAAAGGGGTTGTCAAAGAAATCTACGACCGCTTCGATGGAACGACTTGGTATTTACAAAAGATGTTCAATCAACTTTTTTCAATGACAACATCTGAAGGCAAAGCTACCTTGGAAGACGTAGAAAAGGCGGAACAAGAAATAATACAACAGAACGAGGAAGCTTATAAAGACACCATGTACCAACTCACCATCCGACAAAGAGACCTCCTTCTTGCTGTTGGAAAAGAAAGGAAGGCCACGCATATAACAAGTGGGGCATTTGTCAAAAAGCATCATCTCACATCCTCCAGCAGTGTCCAGAAATCCATGTCGATCTTAGTGACGAAGCAGTTGCTTACCCATCATCAAGGGACTTATGAGGTCTATGACAAATTCTTCGGCAAATGGTTGAGTAAAATGTGATTCTCATTCAGCATGACCAAAACAAATGAGGATGTGCCTATTATTTGACACATCCTCATTTTTGTTATAACGCTCCAAACAGCTTCGTCGAGCGAATCGGCAGAAATGCGTTCAAATTCTACTTGACCACTTTCTTGCCGTTAACGATGTAGATGCCAGATGGGAGATCGTCGAGTGATGTTGCTTGCATGCGCACACCATTGAGATTGTAGATGCCTTTTGAAGTGTCGATAGACTTGTCAGTCTCCACCTTCTCAATGCCACTGACACCACCGAGACCACGTACGAAACCAGCATAGACATGCTTGCGGTAGTAGTTGAGGTCCCAGATGCCTACTGGAGTATTGGCGCGCCATCCACTATTTGCGGGCGAGTCGGTAGGACACCACTGGCAGATACCCCATTGCTGTGCTGGAGGCACAAGACGGAAGTACTCCTTGAGAATCCACTCGTAGTAGTTTGCCATATTCTTGTGCTGTGTCTCGGTCATGCTGCTTGTAGGAACATCCTTGCCACTTGCATTGACATAACCCATATCCATTTCACTGACACGGACATACTTGCCAGTTGCCGCCATGAGCTTGAACATATTGGTGATGGCATTCTTCTTGCTTGTCTGTGTGCCGCTATTCTCATAGTATGAGATGTGCATCTGAGTGCCTATACCGTCAATCTTGGTAACCCCATCAGACTCCCACTTCTTGATCCAGTTGATGAGTGACTTGAGCTTCTTGTTCTGATCCCAATCTGACTCAAGGTTATAGTCGTTGATGAAGAGCACAACGTCCTCCGGACCATACTTGCGGGCGAGGCGACAAGCCTGACGGACATATTCAAGGTCGCCCATGAAATCCTGCCAGTAGAAAGCGTCGCCGCCTACGTCCCATGTGCCATTAGGATTATACCCTTCTGAGTGCTGCAATGTGTAGTTGCCTTGACCGTCATTGCCGCCACCAGAGATTGCCTCGTTGACGAGGTCCCATGCCTTGACCTTGCCTTCACAAGCGGTCATCATGCCCTTGATCCACTTGTCCATGGCATAGACGAGGGTATCGTGACGCTCCTGCTGCGACAGAGGGATGGTGGATGGCACATAGATGTATGAAAGATTGTCAATGATTGTAGGAGCGACAACGCTACCACCATTTTCCTTAACCCTGAACGAACTGACATCAGTACCTTCAAAGTCACCATTCTTTATCTTCTCCACGCCACCAATCTTCAGACTGACGTTGTCAAAGTAGTAGTTGTTTTCGTCAGCAAATTCACTGAGGTTCAAGGCAATGCTCTGACCAGCAGCACTGAACTTGCCACTGATAGTTATGGTCTTCCACTCGGTAGTGAAATTGATGTTGCCAAACGCTTCATAGGTTACGTATGAACCTGGAGCGTTGTGGATCTGTGTAGAGGCAAATGCGGGCTTGTCGGCACGCACTTCTGCTGTGAACACATAATTTGCACCAGAAGAGAATGAACCAGGAACCAGCCACATCTGGTTGTCCCATGTCTCGCTTTTCTTTGCTGTAGCGTGTGCCTTGAGGCAGCGACGTTCCTCATTGATGGTCTTGCCCCTCTTCTGCTCTTCAAACTTGAGGCTCTTGATATAGATGTCACCTACGAAGTCGCCACACTGGAGAAGCAGGAAATTGCTTGCCATCGTTGCCTTATAGTTGACTTCCACATCCTTCCATTCTGTTGTGAAAGGAATGTCTGCATTTGCGCCACCATTCCAATCGCCAAGTTTGCTATGCAGGCGACCAGCCTTTGAGCCTTTCACTGTCATGGTCATTTTGTAGGTCTTGCCCGTTGTGGTTATGATATCTGTGGCAGCAAGGAACTGCACCACCCACGACTGTTGTGATTTTGTCGTGTGAACCTGCATACCATTCGTAGCATCAAAACTGATTGTGTAGGCATATTGGTTCTCATCTGCCTTCCAACCTACGCTCTGGTTTGTACGGAAGTCCTTGCTGTAAATCTGATTCCATACATCAACGTCACCGTCAGTAAGTTCTGGCGCCGGCTTGTCGGCAAGCAGCTTCCTCAGCCAACCATTTGGCTGCTGTGAGTGCCATGCGAGGGTGTGGCCATAGACGTTCAGACCAGCCTTGGTGGCAGCATTCACATAGTTCTTAACCGTATTGAAATTCATGTTGCCGTTGCCGTCCACGCAACTCGCCATCTTCATGGCATTGCCGGCAACAGTCTCTGTGAAGTTCTTGTTGATCAAGTTCTTGAACAAGGAATTGTTAAGATAGTCGTTGACAGTGGTACCGGCACCAAGTTTGAAATTGGGATACTTGGAATAGTCAATGTACTCCTTTAGAGCCTGGTATTCATCCAGATACCGGTAGTTGCTATCGTTTGGTTTGCCCAACTCGAATCTTTCCTGTGCCATGGTCGAGGTGACAAGACTGGCTATAAACAATAACAAGCAAAATTTCTTCATAATGTGTTTACTTTTAGCTGCTGCAAAGGTACGAATAATAATTCAATTAATAACCAATAAGGAGCAGATTGTACTTCTTTGGATGGTGAAAACAATCCAAGCGTTCTATTTCTTTGTAGCCAAAGGCTCTGGTCCGTTGAGAGTAGGCGTGACAGGGATGATGTTGCCCTTTTTGTCGAAAGTTAGTTTGTCGATGCACACCTCACGATGCGTGCCAGGCACTCCACCTCCAAATTTCCTATCTACGTAATTCTTGTTGATGCGGTGATAGACAATGTACCACTCATCCTTGCCAGGAATTTGCAGGATGGAATTATGGGCAGTGCCATAAATCTTATCCTCGGGCTTCTGCTTGATTACGAGGTAGTTGCTCTCGTTGATGCGGATAGGTCCGAGCGGTGATTTCGCCGTGCCATAGCACACATGGTAGTTGGGACTGCCTGTGTCATCCACCGACCACATGAAGTAATAGGTGCCTTTGCGGTAGAACACGTATGCTCCCTCACGGAAAGCCCACGTCTGTAGGTTGCCACCCTCTGGCGTGAGATGCGTGATGGTCTCTTTCTTCACAGACAGCATGTCAGCGTTTAGTTCGGCTCCTGCCATGAACCCATTACCCCAATATAGATAATGCTTGCCTGTTTTGGGGTCGGTAAACACATCCACGTCTATTGCCTGTCCGCCATGTGCCGCCTCGGGGCGGTCGGCATCTGTAATTATGGGCGCACCCGAATCTACGAAAGGTCCTGTAGGACTATCACTCACCGCCACACCTATCTCCTTGCGGTTGCTTTTCGGGTTGTGGGCGGAGAAATAGAAGTAATACTTGTAAGAGCCATCTTTTTGCTTCACCTCCTCGATGCATGGCGCCCATGCGTTTCCTGTTGCCCATTTCACCTGGTCACCCCTCACATCGAGCATCTTTCCCTCATCGGTCCAGTTTATCAAGTCGGTGCTTGAGAACACGCTGAAGTCATGGCCTCCCCATCCCGGGGTGCCATCGGTTGTGCTATAGATATAGTATTTCTTCGTCTTGTTGCTGTAGAGCACTTCGGGGTCGGCGTGGAAACCCGTCAGGATGGGCTGACGGTGGTTGCCAAACTCCTTCAGCAGCCGTTCCTTCTCTGCCCTTGTGATGGGTATGATGGTGCCATGGCGAGGAGTGAACTTACCTTTGGTCTCTGTGTTTTGCACAAATTGGAACGTCTTGAGGTCTTCCGAGCGACAGAACTGATAGTGCCCGCTGCCATAGCAGTCGTACATGATAATCCATGACTTGCCATCGATTGCCTTGCATACTCCTACGCCTTCCACAGCCTCGTTGGTTTGCTCCACATGTCCATCCAGCATCTTCCATCTGTCGGTGAGCTGCCTTGCTACTGCCTGATAAATGCCACGTCCAGACTCTTGTTTATAAAATAGGTGGTAGAGCTGGTCGGCTTCATTATATACTATGTCACCATCGATGGTGGCATTGCCGGCATCGAAGAGCCAGCGCGGCTCCCCTTCCAAGTCGGTGAAGTCCTTGTTGGCATATTGATAATATATCTTGTCGAAAGAGCCACGGTCGCTGGTGCGTAGGGAGTAAAACACCATGTACTTTCCCGCCTGATGGTCGTAGATGGTCTCTGGCGCCCACACACGTGTCACGTTCTTCCAAGCTTTAGTGTATTTGGTGGGGAAATTGACGGTGCTGTGCTGCCAATGTATGAGGTCTGTAGATTTCAGGAGCACCATGCCACGATTGCTTGCCCATCCCAAGCTCGAACGCATGTCGGTGGCAACCATGTAGAAAGTCTTGCCATCCTCGCATCTCAGGATATGCGGGTCGCGCACGCATTGTGTCAATGCGATGGTGTCGCTGGTGATGACCGGGTTGCCATGGTTGAGTGGGGTGTAGTTGTAGCCATCGTCGCTGATGGCATAGCAGATTTGCTCGTCTTCTGGTGCGTTGCTATTAAAATAGGTGAAGAGGTATGCCACCATCTCATTGGGGTCCTCCTCTACCTTTACGGCATCCTTCTTGTCAGCAGCAGAGACGGACACAGTTGCCATTATCATCATGAAAATGGCAAGTAAAAATGATTGACTTCTATTCATAATTATTTGACTTTGATTGTTTTTGCAAATATACGAAAAACCATTGGAAATGCAAGAGGTGATTACATACTTTTTTCTTTTGTAAGAAAGGCTACAAAAAAACGACATAAAAGGGCGTGCCCATACAGACACGCCCAATATGAATCATTGGCATTTTTAGCCATTTTCAATCGTAAAGACAGGAACAGCTATTCTTTCTTTGCTGCCTTTGCTGGGGCTTTCTTTGCAGGAGCTTTCTTTGCAGGAGCATCCTTTGCCTTGTCAAGCTTTGCCTTGAGTTTGTCCTCTTCCTTCTGCATTTTCTCCAACTTGGCTTGCAGGCGAGTGATTTCCTTGTCCTTGCGCTCTATTTCATCACCCTGGTTCTTGATGGTGGTGAGCAAAGCGTCAAGCTCATCATTGTCGATAGACTCAGGATAAAGGTTGTTCACCCTGTTGATGAAGTCGCCAAGGATGTTCATGTAGTTGGTGAAGGCATCGAATGGTGTGCTGTAGATGCCTCTGTCAAGCCCTACGTTGGAAGCCTTTGTCGTCATGAACCTGAAGTTGTTGGATGCCTGCAGATAATCCCAGTCTTGATTGATTCTTGGGTCGTCGGCGATGCGCAGGCGGTCGGCGATGCTATACAGCTTGTTGAAAGCCTCGCGCTGCATCGGGTTTCCGAGCCAGCAGCTAACGTCGCGCTCTTCGTCAACCCATGACAGTGTGTCGGGCACGTCGAGGTTGCCCACACTCTTCATCTTCATGCATATCTCGGTGGGAGTGGAGAATGTGATGCCCTTCTCCTTGGCACATCCTGGCAGAGCCTTGAGGAACTCAAGGATGTTGCTTGAAAGCGGTTGAGCGATGCCAAGAGCTGAAAGCTCCATGAAGATGTTGATGACCTGTTCCTCCTCGGGGAAGTTGGCGATGCGGTCGATGTAGTTGTCTGCAAAGAGTGGGTATCCTTCCCATTCGCTGTTGTTGAATCTCAATGAGATATCGTCGCTTAAAGTGACGTCACGCAGCAAGAGTTTCAGGTTAGGAGCAATGGCGCAGTTGTAAACATAGTGAGGCGACTTCCATCCGAGTACATGTTTTGCACCTTCAGTGAGCATACCCTTGAATCCCATGGCAGCAGCCTGTCCGCCAATGTCGTCGCTATAGATGAGCGAAGAGTTGCGGAGCACCTGTGGCTCTTGTCCGAAATACTCCTTGATCTTCACTACCTGCTTTTTCACATCACGCTCGAAGGATGCCTCGTTGGCAAGTGCAGCCAATCCATGTGAATAAGGTTCGGCAAGGAATTCCACGCATCCAGTCTTTGCAAGTTCCTGAAGTTTTTCGAGCACTTGTGGAGCGTGCATCTCAAGTTGCTCAATGCCTGTTCCTGAAAGGGAGAAAGCCACCTTGAAATAGTCTCCATGACGTTCAATCATCTCCTGTATGGCAGAGAGCGCAGGAATATAAGAACGGTTTGCAATGTCGGTGATGGAACGCTCGTTCTCGTAATCGTCGTAATAGTAATGGTCGGTACCAATGTCGAAGAACCGATAACGCTTGAGATGTATTATTTGGTGAATCTCAAAGTATAAGCAAATTGTTTTCATATCTGGTGTTTTTTAGATTACTTGTTAAGTGTACGGATGTAAAGTTCCTTGATCCATCTTCCCACCTTTTCCCAAGTGATTTGGTCAACTTCTCGTTTTCCTTCATCCTGCAGGTAGTGGAAAAGGCTGTCGTTATGACAGATGGAATAGATGGCATCAGCGAGAGCGTGAATGTCCCAATAGTCCACCTTGATGCAGTTGTGCAATATCTCGGCACATCCACTTTGCCACGATATGATGGAAGGCGTGCCACACTGCATCGCCTCAAGTGGCGAAATGCCGAAAGGCTCGCTCACAGAAGGCATGACATACACATCAGAGTCCTTGAGGCACTCATACACCTGCTTGCCCCTCATGAATCCCGGGAAGTGGAACCTGTCGGCAATGCCCCTTTCAGCGGCGAGCTGTATCATCGCATCCATCATGTCGCCCGAACCAGCCATGCAGAAACGCACGTTGCGGGTGCGGTGCAGCACCATGTTGGCAGCTTCCACGAAGTATTCCGGTCCCTTCTGCATTGTGATTCGTCCGAGGAACGTCACCACCTTTTCCTTACCTGTGTGGTCGGGTCTTGGTATGTCTTGGAGTTCCTTTTGGAGCGGATACACAGCGTTATGCACCGTGAACACCTTTTTGGGATCCTGGTAGTAGTGGTTTATCACCGTACGTCTTGTGAGGTCCGAAACGCACATGATGCAGTCGGCATTGTCCATGCCATCCTTCTCTATCGAATACACCGTTGGGTTCACCTTTCCACGGCTGCGGTCGAAGTCGGTGGCATGCACGTGGATGCAAAGAGGTTTCCCACTTACATTCTTGGCATGTATGCCAGCAGGGTATGTAAGCCAGTCGTGTGCATGTATGATGTCGAAATCTTCGGTTCGAGCCACCACACCTGCTATGACAGAATAGTTGTTTATTTCCTCGTGCAGGTTTTTGGGATATCCACCTGCGAACTCCATGCATCCGAGGTCGTTGACGTGCATGTAGTTGAAATCGGCATAGATGTGGTCCCTGAGCCTGTAGTAATAGTCAGGGTCCATGATGTTGCCTATGCGCTCCTTGACAAAATCATAATTCACGTCGCGGTAGGCAATGGGCACGGCACACATGCCAACAATCTTGCAAGCCGAGGTGTCCTCATCTCCGAAAGGTTTCGGCAGACAAAGCGTGATGTCGATGTCGCCTTGTGCATGAAGTCCCTCAGAAATACCGTAATTAGCAGTTGCGAGTCCACCAAACACATGAGGAGGATACTCCCATCCAAACATTAAAACTTTCATATTTTGTGTCCTCCCTATTTATTATATTTGTAAGATTCGAGCATGTTGAGTGTACGGAGGATTTCAGCCACGTTCATGGCGAACGACATGGCACCTCTGCCTAAGAATGGCGGGTTACCGTCGAAGAGTTCGCTTATAGTTCCCAGACAGTGGTAGTCCATTTCTTCCTCATATCCCACCATCTGCCTTTCGACGAAGCTCAGTCGTGTGCGCTTGTAAAGCTTCAGACTGGCTTCCATGTAGAATCCTCCCAGCCAAGGCCATGCCGTGCCCTGGTGGTATGCGTAGTCGCGTTGTGTCTGAGGTCCCACATACATCGGGTTGTAGCCCCCACTCTTTGGCGACAGCGAACGCAGTCCCTTGGGAGTGAGCAGTTCCCTCGTGCAAACGTCGAGCACACTCTTCTTTTGCTCTTGCGAGAGAGGAGAATAGTCGAGAGCCACGGCGAAAATCATGTTTGGCCTCACGCTCCAGTCTATCATGTTGCCATCGACATAGTCGTACAGGTAACCATATTCATTCAGGAATGTATCCACAAACGACACCTTGCACTTCTCTGCCATTGCCTCCAGTTCGGCAGCCCTCTCTTCCTTACCCAGTTCGGTAGCCATGGAAGCACCGAATCTAAGGGCATTATACCACAAGGCATTGAATTCCACGATGAATCCAGTGCGTGGCACCACAGGCCTTCCATTGGCAGTGGAGTTCATCCATGTCACGGCTTGGTCTCTGCCCTCGGTATGCAGCAGTCCGTTCTCCTCAAGAGTGAGGTTTGGATGACCACCTTCCACTATGTAATCGATGATGTCGTCCACAAGTTTTCCATACATGTCGAAGCATTTGGGTCTTCCGCACTCCTTGGCATATTGCTGTATTGCCCAGATTGCCCAGAGCGGCACGTCTGGCTGGTTGATTTCATAAATGTGGCCCTTGATGGGCTTGTTTTCCATGAAAGCTCTCAGCTCCTTCTCTGCCGTCTTCATCACCAGTTCGAAGTAGTCCTGCTCCTCTATGGCGAGAGTGAGTCCTGGCAGCGATATGAAAGTGTCTCTTGCCCTGCACTTGAACCATGGGTATCCAGCGAGGAGGTATCTGTCGTCGTTGGGCAGTCTCTTGTGGAATTGGTGTGCGGCATTCACGAGACAGTGGAAGAAGTTGTCTCTTGGGTTGCGCTCTTCCACCTCTTTCTCAAAGAGTTTCTTGAGGGTGTTGGAGCGTATTTTTGAAGTAGATGCAGCGAACACGATGCTCTCGCCCTTCTTGATATCCACCTCGAAATATCCCGGCACGTAGAGGTCTTCATTCGAAGCATATCCTCTCTCCTGCTCCTTGGGATATTCGATTCCCCTGTACCAGTCGGGTTGGAACACGAATTCGTTTTTCTTGCTGAACTGCATATACAAATCGGGATAACCGGCATACATGCAGGTCTTGATACCGTTGTCAACAGCTGAGTAGTCGCGACTTGCGGTATTGTTTTCGTGAGTGAAAGCCCTGACACTTCTGAAAGCCAAGAATGGTCTGAACCTGAGAGTAGTGGCAGAATGAGCCTCGTCGAGAGTGTACCTGATGAGGATTCTGTCCTCATAATGTTGGAAAACGACTTCCTTCTTTAGCACGACGCCTCCCACCCTGTAGATGGTGGTAGGCACCTTGTCGCAGTCGAAAGCCCGGATGTACTTGTGGCCCTTTGGGCTAAAGTGGTTGCCTTGATACTTGTGGAGTCCGAGGTTGAATTCCGCCCCATGCTGTATCACTGTCACGTCGAGAGAAGACAGGAGCACGTGGTTTTCATCGTCCAATTCTGGGATGGGCACCACAAGCAGTCCGTGATACTTTCGCGTGTTGCAGTCCACAATGGTGGAGCAAGAATAAGCGCCCGAGCGGTTTGTCCTCAACAATTCGCGGGGCAGCGACTCCTGCAAGTTGGTCATCAGCGCCTTTTCTAATCGTAGATAACTCATAGTTGTTCTATTAAGGTTTAAGTCAATCGTATCAGATTTAACCCCATTCGGTCATCATCCCAACCGAAAGGGAATAATTATGCCATCTATCTTGCCATGACAGCCGATATGTGGCACATACATAACTTATATGTGCACGCCAACGGCTGCACTGACTGTAAATTTCTTCAAAGGTAATAATTTTGTCCTAAAAATCAAAATAAAGTGCTTGTTTTTTTCAAAAATGTACCTTTTTTATATGAAAAACGCTTTTTCAGCAGTTTATTGGCTCCCTTTCCCGCAAAAATCCGTATTTTTGCATCACATCAACATGCACCAACCCAACCAGACACACGAAAAGTCGTCCATAGCCAAAGAATTGTTCGACATTTGGCCTTGGCTTACCGATAGCGAGCGCGCCTTGCTATCGGAAAATCTTTCAGTCAACCATTACAAGCGCAATACGGAGATATACAGCGAGAAGGATCACCCCGACCGCATGTATGTCCTCGTCAGCGGGAAGGTGAAAGTGGTGAAGAACGGTGTTGGCGGCCGCAATCAAATCATCCGTGTAATAAAGCCCATCGAGATGTTCGGCTACCGTGCATATTTCGCCAATGCCATTCACCGCTCCACAGCCACGGCTCTTGAAGCGTCCATCGTAGCGTCCATGCCGATGGAAACAATAGAAAAGGTGATGCAGCAGAATCCCCGCATGAGCCTTCATGTGGTGCGCCATCTGTCAGTGCTTTTAGGCCAGTCTGACGACCGCACCGTAAACCTTACCCAAAAGCACATCAGAGGACGCCTGGCAGAGGCGTTGCTGTTTTTGAAAGACAATTACGACGTGGAGGAGGATGGCTGCACCTTGGGCATATACCTAAGTCGCGAGGACTTGGCAAACCTGTCGAACATGACGACAAGCAATGCCATCCGCACGCTATCCACCTTTGCCGACGAGAAGCTCATCGCCATCGACGGCAAAAAGATAAAGATTGTTCAAGAGGAAGAACTTCGCAAAGTGTCGCGGATGGGCTGAACAGACTTATTCGTCGGCATCTTCCACTTGCCACGGAGCATCCTTGCCATCACGCACTGCCACCTGTCCGCATTCCATTTCCGGCAATGAGGCGAGGGATGGGTCCAACTGCAACATTTCCTCCACCGACAGCACATCCAAGTCGTCATCGGAAAAGTCCTCGTTGCCCAATGCCTCCCAATCTCCTTCCATGTCAAGGCTTACGCATACTATGATGTCTTCCCCCTGTATGATTTGCCTTGTGGTGACCACAGGCTTCCAGAAATCGTCATTGCTGAAGTTTGTCATATCTTGTTCTTATCATTCAAAAACTCACCTGCATAACGCGTCGCACACCTTGTCTTGGAAAGCCCTTCCGTCAGATGCCCTCACCACACCCTGGTTGAGGATGGCGAAACATAGTTGATGACCATTGGAAGCCCGACAGAAGCCACCAAGGGTAGATACGCCCGTCACCGTACCTGTCTTGGCATGAACATTGCCACGTGCGGGTCCTGATGTCATTCGCTTCTCCAATGTCCCGTCCACCCCTGCTATGGGCAAAGCCGGATACAGGTGTTCGAAAATATCCCTATGCGAATACGCATGTCGAAGGAGACTTACAATCATCTCTGCCGACACGTAGTCGTAGAGCGACAGTCCGCTGCCATCGGCGAAAGTATAGTTCACGGGGTCGAGTCCCAAGCGGTGTATCAATCTCTTCATGGCACCCGACGCGTCAGACGCTTTGGCGGTTTGTGGCGAACCAGCCTTGGCTATCTGATAGAACATCGATTCGGCATATAGGTTGTCGCTCTCCTTCATCATCCTGTTCAGCACCTTGTCCATGCTGCTGCGATGGCGGTAGATTTCCGTGCAGTACTGCGGCAGTTTTCCTTTTGCGTAAGTGACGCTAAGGGAGATGCCGGCATTCTTCAACTCGGTTACAAAGACACTTAGGAACTGGTCTTTCTTATCTACGAGCAGAGGGGTTAGCTTGTCGTTGTCATCATCCCAGCACCACCCATTGCCATAAGACAGGGTGTCCTTCATGGTCAGGTCGAGCACAATCATTCCATCTATATGACTGATGCCAAACCTCCTTATAGAGTCAGCAAACGCCCTCAAGTCACTTCGGCTGATGGTGGGGTCGAACCCTCCCACACAATACAGGTCACCCCACAGTGTGTCGGCTTGCAGCGTCCCCCTATAACAGAAACTGGTACTGTATCCATAGTCCCCACCAAGCATGTCGAGAGCCGTGATGGAAGTCACAAGCTTCATGACGGATGCCGGCCGTTGCCGTTGCCTCTCATTATAGGCATACACCACCTGGTCGGTATCGAGGTCATAGACCATCATTCCCAGTTGCGATGTCTGCAACAGTTTGTCGTCGAGCATCTTGTCCATACGCTGTCTCATGACGTCGAGCCATCCGTTATATACTCCTGCCCCGTCAGAACCGTATGGTGTATCATTGTTTTCCGTGAAAACTACATCTTGAGCAAATAATCCAATAGAAAGTGCCATCATAAGGCACGAGAAACAATATCTGAGATACATTTTCAACATGTAAGTAAGTTTCAAAAATAGCCAATGTTTGCCATCCATCATCGACATCAGTTATCGTGTGAGCGAGAACTTCAGGCTCAGTCCGAAATCTCTCGTCGTTGTCGGGTAACTGCTTGCGGAGAGCAAAGGAGTGTTTGTCTGCGAGTCGAAATAGAATGTCATTGTCATGAGTTTTGAGATGGTGTAGTCGGCATTGAAAGAGAACTTCAGAGCCGTGTTGCCACTACTTGCCTGACTCGTCATCGATGCGATGTCGCGTGTGATGTTGGCCTGGTCGCGGTAAGAGAAGTCAAAGCGCAAATTGAGGTCATGGTTGAAGCCCTTGTTGTTGCCCCTTGCATTGCTCTGGCTTCTGTTCTGATTCTGATTATTGTCATCGCCGTCTCCTTTGTTCTTGTTGCTTCCTTTCATCTTTCTGTGGTTTCTGCCTCCAAAGAACTTGAAGTCGTTGATCTTATAACCAAAGCCTATCACCCAGTCCTTGCTCGTGGTCTCGTTCACCTGGACACTTGTGGTGCTGAGGTTCACCACTCTTGTGGTCTTGTATTCCAACTTGCAAGTGAGGTTGTTGTGCAGTGTCACATCCACTCCCAACAAAGGCGAGAACTGCTCGTTGATGCTCACTGTGGATATGTTGAACATGCTGTTTGGCACCGGGTTGCCAGTTGTGGCATCGGAGATGAATCCAAGGTCTCCCATGTATTCCCTCCATGTGCTGAAACTGGAGTAAGAGCCCACGGCATACACGCTCTTGTAAGAGTGGTTGAGGTTCACGCTCTTGAACCACTCCTTGAATGGCGACAACTTGCCCAGTCCGCTGTATCTGAAGCTCCAGTTGGGCAGCAACTTGCTTAATGTAGGGAAGATGTCGAGCGATGACCCGCCAATGCTGGTGTAAGAAGCCAAGAACGCAGGTATCATGACATCGGAACTATAGAGGCCCACGCCACCATTTGCCGGATCGAAAGTCTCTCCAGCCAATATTGTTCCATCGGGATAAGTGGCGCCATTATATCTTGCCTCCACCTTGTTTCTGAATCCCTCAAGGGATTTGCAGAATTTCTCGAAGGTAGCCGAGTAATACCCATTGTTGGCGCTTCCAGTTCCCTCGAAGGCACTACCCAAGGAGATGGTTGTCATGGTGAACTGTCCCGTCCTTGTGGTAGGAGTGCCCTCATACATGTATTGTATGCTTCTTGCGTTTGTCTCGGTCCTGCTGGCATTAAGGTCAATCTTTAGGTCACGAGCAGGTTCGAGCGTCATCTTCAACTGCAGGTCACGAGTGCTGCTTGTCGTTGCCGGTGTTGCCACGTTGTCAACATGCAGCAGCCAGTTGTTCTCACGTGCCTTTGCTATGTAGTCCTCGTCTGTGAAGCCAAAGGCGAAGTCGAGTCCCGGACTGAGGATGTCGCCACCTCTCTGTCCGAAGGCTTTGCCTATGGTGGGCATGAATCCCGGCAGCGCCATGGACTTGTTTTCACGATATGTGAAGTTCACATTGCGCACCATCATCAAGGCACGTGCCACCACTTGCGCCGTCTTGTACCACATCTTGTCGTCGAGAGGTTCCTTGGCTGTGACAGACAGTTTGAGTGTCACTGCGGAATCGGATTTGTTGATGACCTTTATCTTGTTGTCATCCACCACCTTGTATTTCACAGGCACGTTCTTGCCGTCCTTGTCCTTAGCCGACACTATCAGGCGCTTGCTTTTCTTGGAGTGAGTGACCACCAGCGAGGTGTCGCCTTTTATGGTGATTTCCTTCTCGAAAGTGTTTTTGTTTTTCGGCAGTGAAGCCTTCGACTTGTCATCGGCTTCCTTATCCTTGTCCTCTTCACTCTTGCTCTTGCCCTTGCTTTTGTCCTTCACATTGGCTGCCTTGTTCTTTTGGTTGTCTTTTTTTGTTGTGGATGACATCGACTTGTTGAACCTGTCATTGGTCTTCTTGAGGAAAGGCACGTGGTCGTAGAGCTTCTGCAAGTTGAACGTACCGTTAATGTTGAACGTGCTATTGTTTGAGATGGTGTTGCCCAACGAAGTGCCATCCTCCAGGTCAGTTCCTCGCACCCACTTGTAACTGGAATTGTAGGTTATGTCTGCATTCAGCCAGTCGAATATCGGTATCAGGTTGAGCGGCACATGGTATGAAGCTGAGAAAGTCTGGTCATAGTCGAGAGGTGTTCCAAAATTGCGAATTGAGTTCCAAACGGAGTCTTTCCAAGCCTCGTATCTGTCTGGATATAGGTCTTTGTTGACCGGTGTGTAAGGTTCCTCTATCTCTGCGTTGGTGCCGCTGTTGAATGTGAGGTGCAAGTTCTTTGTCAAGTCCCATCTCATCGAGAAGTCACGGTTCCACAGGAACTGCTCGTTGAAGGTGAGGGGCAGTTTGGAGTCCTCAAGACTTTCCATGTCTCTCTCTTGCAGTTCATAATAGACGCGCTTGATGTCGGTATTGAACGTTATGTTTTGAGGCAGATAATTGAATCCCAACTTCTTGGGGAATTCGAGCCACTTGGATTTCGACTTTATTTTCTTGAATGGCTCCCACGCCTTATATACTGGAGTCCAGGAATACGACATTGCCCCATTCCAGTTGTCCTCCTCTTCGTATATTATGGTCTTGCCTGTTGTCCTGCTATGCGAATGGCTGTATGAGAATGAGAAGTTGGCTGGGTCGTAAGGCATGGGATGTCCTTTTGTCGCCACCCCGATTCTCACGTTTGAGAGTGAGAAATTGGTGTTGGTGACCTTTGTTACGGCAATGGACTCCACTGAGTCGCGTTCATGTTTCGACTCCATGGCATCGAGTGCGTCATCCATTCTCATGTCAGTGTCGAGCGGGTTGTACTTTGGCTTTGTATTCTCGTTGGTGTAAGAATAATAAAGCGGAGCCGACACTTTCATCTTGTCGGGGAAGAATTTACCCAATTCGAGGCTTGTGGTGAAAGATATGTTTCTGAAGTTGTCCTGCGACCTTGACGCCACTCCATCTTCCAGTCCGCCAAATCCCTCGGAAGTATATCTTCCGGTGACGTTCACAGTTCCGAAGTCCGACAGTTGCATGTTGAGGTTGCCTTGTGCAGCCCATCCACCTTCGTTGTTGTACTCCTTCAGTCTCAATTCATTCACCCATACCTCTCCCGACTTAGCTTCTCCAGAAAGGTTTCTCACACCGATTATCATTGTCTTCACTTCTCCGAGCGACGGATTACCCATCACGCTGACCTTGTTGGCAGGCTTGTCGGTGTCGTATGCGGTAAACACCTGGTTGTAAGAAGCCGCTCCTGTCGATTTTGCCTTGTTTCTCTCTTTCTTGAGTGATGTGAAGATGCTGAGAGGGATGTCGAGCATGTTCTCTTCCGGCCACACCACCCTCTTGTCGGCAGTGGAATACTTGTCGTAATGTCCGGCAGGTGTGAGTTTCAACGGTATCTCATACTCATAGTAGTTGCTCCTGTAGTCGCTTCCCAACCTTATGAACACAGCCAGTTGGTTGTCGCTGAGGTTGGTGACGTTTTCATTGAGCGGGTTGGCATGCACAAACATCTGTATGCGTTTGTATTGCCTAAGGTCGAGTGTTGTCTTCTTATAGACACATTTCGACTCTCCCGTGCCCAAGTCGTTGACCACGATGTCAAGCGCTTGTTCGTTGCTCTCCACCAATTGCGGCTGGGTGGGGTCTTGCACACGTGAAATGCCAGGAGGCAGCACATAGTTTACAGGCGTCTTGTCGTTGTTCTCCTCTATATTCACGGCACTCACCGACATGTATCCCGTCTGCGATGCGCTATTGTTGAGGTTTTGTGCATACACCCTCCACTCACCCCTGACGAGGTCGAGGCTGCCGAATCTCATGACGATGGGTTTCTTGAAATTGGTGAGGAACATTCGCATGAAGCGGATGGATGTGAAGTCGCTTATTGCGCCTTCCTTGCTCTCATACCTGTCGAGAGGTATTCTGAACTGATACCAGGTGACTTCATATCTCTCGCCATTTCTCAGCGTTCCACTACCCACCCTGCTATCGACGATGAAATTTTGCCCCACAACGAGGTCTTCCGGACGAATCGAAACATGGTATTGGTAATACTTCTCGTATTCATTGAGGGTGTAGTCCTGGTTGATGTCCTCCACGTCGGGAGTGGTCTTGTAGGACGTGTCATAGTTTTCGCTCCTCATGTCGGAGTCGGGAGTGTTTCCTTGTGGGTTGTTGATGCGCTTGTAGCGCTGCATGATGGATGCCTGCTGCTGGTCCAATTCGCTTCCCCTGAAATAATGGTAGTCATCGTTTGCCGGGTCGGCATAAATGCTGTCGAACACCTCTTGCGACACCTTGCCCCTGATGGAATTGAGATATTCCTGATAATAATCATACGTCTGTTCCTCGGTGTCGGTAAGTCCGTTGAATCCCACGTCCTGTCTCTCCCTGGAGCCAGAAGATGTTGCGAAAGCATATACGGTGTTGGTGGTTGTAGGCACCTTTCCCCACTGTGTGGTGGTGAAGGCGTTTGAGCCATCCACAGGCATTCCACTCTCAAAGAACTTCTTGCCATCCCTGAGGATGTCCTCGCTCACCTCACCAAGGTTGATGTAGAAGTCGCCACCATATTCCGAGGCATCCTCCTTTCCATTAGTATATACGAATGGGTCAAGCAGCCAGAACTCTATATATTCGATATTTGCTGTCTCGAAGTCGTTGGTGTCGAGTTTCCTCATCATTCCACCCCATTTGTTTGATGGGTTGTCGAACCTGCCATTCACATTCAGGTCGGGGTTGAAATTGTAGGGTCCTCGTTCCTCTGGATAATAAGCGAGGTTCAGAATGGGCAGGGTGGAAGTGGAACCGCTGTATGAACTTTGGTCGCGGTTGGGATAAAGCTCTCTCACATACACCTCGCGCACATAGTGATTGGAGAGTTGGTCGAGGTCGCTCTTGATGTGGCTTGGCGTGAGCGAAGAACTTCTCCTGGTGAAGAGCGGATCGATGTTGTACCATGCCAGGAGGCTTCGATTGAATCCACTGGTCAGCCCTGTCTTGTCCTTGTATTCATTGAACATTGTGGGCACGCTCGAAATGAACCACGAAGTTGGAGTAGATACATCGATGGCATTCTTTGTGTTCTCGAAGTCATCGAGGTATGAGGCATTGTCCTGCGTGCCGTGCGACTGTCCGGCAATAAGGTGTGCGAACTCTGCTGACAAGGAGATGTTGGATGGTTGGGTGAGATGCAACAATGGCAACTTGTCGAGGATGTTGGTGAGCCACTGGCTTTCCTTCTTCCAGTTGAGGTTCACGCCCCAGATGGTGTTGTTGAGTGGTTCTGCACCCATAGCCACCTTCGTGGTGAGAGCTTGCTCAGAAAGATGCCTGAACGTACCGCTCATCTGGAAATTCTTGCTGAAGTCGTATTCCCAGTTTATGCCGAACATGGTTTTCCTTGACTGCCCATAATCCGTGTTGCTCTCGCATGATGCCTTGATTTCGGTTTGTGCATCCAAGATGCTCTGGTTGATGATGGTCACCTCTCCAGCAGAATAGTCCACGGTATAGTCGGAACCTTCAGTGAGTGTCACGCCACCTGCCGTAACCGTCACCGACCCTTGCGGCACATTGTATGCGCCTAAGGAGATGACATTGGCAGAGGTGCCTCTAAACTGTCCCACGAGCATGTATTTGTCTTTCTCGGCTATCTGCTTGGCAATGGTCTTTGTAGAGTCATATAGTTCGGTATAACTATATTTCGCTGCCGTTGTGGGCGTCACGCCTTTGGATACGAGGAATTTATACAGGAATTCACCGAATGGCTCTGCCTTTGGCAAGAACACCCTGCCATTTGCCACCGTATATCCTTGCACATAGTCGAAATAGCCGTTGGAGTGTGCCTTGTTGTTGTTGTCGAGGCGGTCAGCGTCAATGTCCTTGATAATGGTCTGGTCCTTGACCTGTGGCTCTGGTATATAAGTAAGGTAAACGCCTGCGGTGTCGCTTTGGAACTTGATGTCGAGTCGGAACTTGTCCCTCTCCACGTTGGATGCGAGGTAATAAACGTTCTTCATCATGAGGTCCCAGTTGCTCTGCCTTGGGTTGTTACTTGTGTTCTTCAGCGACTTCACGAAGAGGCATTTGTTCACGTCAGTGATGTCGCTTGCGAACTCACCCACCTGGTATGTCACACCTCCGTATGTATATTCATAGGCAACAGCCAGCACCTGGTCGGTCTGCAGTGTTGTCTTCAGCGAGACATAACCGAGAGCATTGTTTATGGTATATTCCGAAGACGACAACAGTCGCGCGCTCTCAAGCTTTTCATAGTCTGTACCTCCAACAAACTGCTGGTCGAGCACCGTGGAAGTCTGATCGACGTCGCGAGCTCCCACGAATGCAGAATTCAACTGCGAATACAGTCCGTTGGCTGTGTTTGATGGCGGCATGTCCTTGCCTCCCTCTCCCAAGTCGGGAAAGGCGATGATGCTTCGTGTGTTGGATGTGGTACCAGTCTTGTTGGTCACCCAAATCTCCATTCTGTTGATGGTAACGCCAGTGGTGAGGTTGGGCAAAGTCTTCATTGCCGCGTCATACTTCGAACGGAAATAGTGAGAGAGGAAGAAGTGCCTGTTCTCCTCATAGTCGGCAGCATCTATCTCGAAAGGCGTCATCTGCACTCCACCTTTCGACGACACGCTCGATGACGAAGACTTTTTCTGCGACACCACCGTCTGCAACTTGAGTTTTCCAAACTGCATGTCGGTACGCAATCCGAAAAGGGAACTCGCACCTTGGATGAGTGATGAGTTGCCAGGGAACGACACGTTGCCACCTTCCACAAGCTTTATTATTTCATCTTCCTTGCCTTCATATTTCAACTTCATGCTTTGTGCGTCGAAGTCGAATGTGGCATCGGTGTTGTAGTTGAGGTTCATGTTCACCTTGTCGCCCACCTTTCCATTGACATTGAGGTTGATTTTCTCGTCAAAGTCCATCGTGGTGGTCTTCCTGTTGCGTATGGGGAGCGACGGGTTGTCTATGTTTTTGAAAGTAGCTCCGAATTTAAGTTCTGCTGTACCTTGCGTCTTTATGCGCACACCTCCAGGACCGAAGATTTTCTCAGCAGGTCCGAGGTCGAAGTGCATGTCGGTGAAGTCGAACTTTTCCTTTCCCTTTGCTTTTGCGGCTTCTTCGTTCTTTGAGCGGAAGAACTCATAGATGGCCTTTTTCTCGCTCCACTTGAAATACTCATCAAAAGTCATCATGGTGGGAGCGAACACATACGTTCCAGCCACCTTGTTGCCGATGATATACCGTTCGATGGTGTCATTGTACTCCACCGTCTGTTTCATGTTCTCCGGCCTCACCAAGTCGGCTGTGCCTTGTGACAGGTCGTCATCGGTGAGGGGTTGTGTGCGCTGTATTTTCCAGCGTGTGTTCAACAGCGAGTCGGGTATTTCTGCATCTTCATCTTCAAGAATGGGCTGTGCCTTTATGTCCATCTTGTTCTTCTCCGACTCTTTTTTGTCATCTTTGCCCTTGCTGTTGTTTTTGTTTTGGCTTCTTGTCTTGTCGTCTTGTGGCGACTTGTTGTTTGCCTGCTGTGCGCGAGTGCGGTTGTCTTGAGGCACGGAAAAGGTGTTGCCCGCCACCACGCTGATGGCGCACAACAAGATTACAAATCCAATGATTCTCAACTTGACTTTCATCATTTCTCTGCAGCAGGTGCGGCATTCAACCGCCCAAAGTTGTCATGGTTGCACGTTTGCAAAAGGCATGACAAAAATAGTTCTTTCTTATTTTATTAGTTTCAGTGCCAGTTTCACCACTTGCTCCACTGGAATGTCTGGTTGTTGTTTCAATATTTCCCCCACGACCTTGGCGGAAGGTGCCGGCGAGAAGCCCAGCATGGTGAGTGCCCCTATGGCTTCATTCCTCACCTCGGCATTCACGCTCTCGGTTTGTCTCACCACGCCTTCAGGCATTTGTTGTGCCAGGTCGCTGTTGGCTATCTTGTCTTTCAAGTCAACGATGATGCGTTGCGCAGTCCGCAGGCCTATTCCTTTAACGCCTTTGAGCGAACGTTCGTCGCCATTGGCTATCACCGAGCACAATTCGGCGGGAGTGAAGGATGAGAGAATCATTCGTGCCGTATTGGCACCCACTCCCGACACCGTGATGAGCAGCCTGTAAAGCTCACGTTCTTGTTTGGTGGCAAACCCATAGAGGGTGAAAGAGTCATCGCGCCCTCCAGTGACAATAGCCTCATGCACATACAGGCGTACCTCTTTATTATTCTGTATGGCAGTATAAGTATTCAGCGAAATGTTCAGAGCATATCCCACTCCTGCCGTTTCTACAACAGCCATCGCTGGGGTGACGTCTGCCAGTTCGCCCCTGATATATTCTATCATGTCGTCTTGTTTTGTATATATACAAATAAATAACGTAGATGTAGGTGGATTATTGCGCCAAGGGGCATTTTTATCCTTAAACACCCCATATGAATGTCTTGAGAAAGAAATTTTGGATATGAGGGAAGGGAAAACAAGGATTTTGGGGACTTTTAGATCCTTATAGTCGTTGTTGTGCGACAGTAAATGCATGGAATTATTTCTTTTGTCGCAATTAACAAGCTGTGTCGCAACGAATAGAATAGAAAAACAGATAAATATTATGCGCGAGGGTAAAAAGCATATTAACTTTGCAATGTCAAAAGGAACAAACAGTTTTCCTACAGGCAAAAAAAGAGAATATAAAAAATAAAAATAAAAAAATATACAATTATGAAAAAGTCAAAATTAATCCTCGTAGCATTCATGGGAGTGGTAATAGCAATGATGTCTATCGTCATCGACGTGCTTGACAAAGACCAAGTAATCCCAGCAGACCAGTTGCCATTGGCAGCAAAGAACTATGTGCAAGATAACTTCCCCGGTGGAACAATCGCTTACGCAAAGGTGAAGAACGACCTCATCAAAACCTCTTACGAAGTGAAGCTGAACAACGGCTTTGAACTGGAGTTCAACAATGACGGATTCCTGACAGACTTCGAAGACTGATTAGCAGTAGTTTCACCAATCCTTTTGCGGCTTAGAGGCAATATCCATCATGCTCTCTTTGCCACAAATTTTTGTATATATCATCTCATGATTATCTTTGAAGATATCAAATTTATAGTTATCTTTGCAACGGTAGTGTTGAGCAGATGCGATTCAAGCATATGAGAGGAACACCATTAGCAAAACCAAAGATAAAGACGACATGATATCAGACAAGGATTTCAACAAGATGGCAGCCGTGATGGATTACCTGAAACAGGTGCCTTTTGATGTAGGACGCGAAGAACTATATTCCGCCCGCGACTTATATAAGGGTTATGACCTCAACGAGAATGGCAGTTTCGGTACTTCCTACGACAGTCTGGTCTATAATCACTATGTCTCCTCCGGTAAACAGCAAGCTGATGTGTTGGAGTCGCTTGCCCGCACACTTCACGACCATTGCATCCATACGGCACTCAATGACTTTTTCAACACACACAACCACAAGTTATGCATCGGCATCATGGGAGGCCATTCGCAACTGCGCACAGACCCAAGTTACCATGATATCGTATTCTTAAGCAAGCGCCTTACCGAGATGGGGTTCTTCATGCTAAGCGGAGGAGGTCCTGGAGCGATGGAGGCAACACATCTTGGTGCATGGATGGCAGGAAGAACGGCAGAAGAAGTTGACAACGCTTTGGAGATAATGTCGGTGGCTCCATCATTCAAGGATGCGGACTGGTTTTCCACGGCATGGAGAATAGTTGAGAAATATCCACAGCATCAGTATCACAGTCTCGGCATCCCCACTTGGCTATATGGGCATGAGCCTTCAACACCGTTTGCCACCCATATCGCCAAGTTTTTTGAGAACAGCATACGTGAGGACAGCATTCTCACCTTGGCTTTTGGCGGCATCATATATACTCCTGGAAGTGCCGGCACATTGCAAGAGGTGTTTCAAGATGCTGTTCAAAACCATTATCTCTCTTTCGGCTTTTCAAGTCCAATGCTGTTCTTTGGCAAGAAATTCTGGACGGAGGAGATGCCTATATATCCTCTTCTCGAGTCTATGTCACAGACTGGCAAGTACAAAAATCTCATTCTCCACATCAGCGACAACCCTGATGAAATCATACAAGAGTTGGTGACTTTCCGTGATGACTCAACGAGTCAAATTATATAACCATGTTTTTATCACCAAGGAGGAAGGGAGTATATTTTTACGCACTTGAGCGCTTTTCCCACCTTATTTTTTCAAGAAAGATCGCAAAGAAATGAAATATGCGACAGAAAATGCAGGTTTATGCATGAAATGTCGCAATATGGGCGTAGTGTCGTAACGAACTGATGAGAAAAACATTAGAAAAATATGTGCGAGGGAAAACAAAATGTATATTTGCAATATCAAAAGGGAAAAACAGAATTCAACATACAAATAACAACAAAAAAATACAATTATGAAAAAGTATAAAATAATCCTCGTGACAATCATTGGATTGGTAATAGTAGGTATGGCTATAGCCTTCGAAGTGCTTGACAATGACAAGGTAATCCCTGCAGCACAGTTGCCATTGGCTGCCAAGAACTATGTAGAACAAAATTACCCTGGCAGTTCCATCGCATACGTCAAGAAGGAGAACGACATCATCTACTCCACTTACAAAGTAAGGCTGGACAATGGCCTTGAACTGGAATTTGACAATGACGGTTTGCTGACTGATATCGACGATTAATTTTAAAGTGTGAAAACCTGCCTGTTCAATGGTTATGCTTCATGGTATTTCTCTCCCAGAACACACCATCTGAATATCCTTGAATAGAATTGTCGATTTCTGCATTAACAAGTCTTTTTGCGGCCCAGAAGCAATATTCCCTGTTGCTCTCTATGCCGCAAAATTTTCTTTTTAGCTTACGAGCCACCACAGCGGATGTTCCGCTGCCAAGGAAAGGGTCGAAAATCCTATCCCCAGGCTTAGATGAGGCAAGTATCAATTTTGCAAACAGTTTTTCAGGTTTCTGCGTTGGGTGATCGGTGTTCTCAGGCATGGACCAAAAAGGAATGCTTATGTCATCCCAAAAGTTTGAAGGATAGGTAATCCTGAAATTTCCCTCATCTGTTTCCTCCCAATCCTTTGGCTTGCCGTCAACCTTATATGGAGCTATCACCTTTCTTTTCATCATTACAGACTCCACATCAAAATAATAATGATTGGGATTCTTCACTGCAAACCATATATCCTCCATTCCATTTTTCCAATTCGTCTTTGCCCCACGGCCTTTCTCTCTTTGCCATGTTATCCTGTTGATGACAGTTAGGCTTTCCTCCAACACCCTTTGCATGGAAGAAGTGCATTTCCAGTCACCACACATATACAACGAGCCATCGGGCTTCAGCTTGTCACAAACCTTATGAAGCCAACTACGCAAGTAATCTTCATAGTCGGATGATTTCATTGCAGAAAACTTCCTTCCATGAAAATCCCTGTCCAAATTATATGGAGGGTCAATAATAACGAGGTCGAAATAATCATTGGGGATGTCATCAATGCATTCATGCAAGTCTCCATTGATTATCATGTCATCATGAAACCCATTTGCCAAATCCTCTGGCGAACTGACATATTTCTCCAGATTTGGCATTTCATCGTAAGATACTGACAACGTCCTATTTCTTGCTGCCCTTTTCCTTTTTTCTTCCATTATAGGCTCAATTCATTTGAACATGTTGCAAAATTAATTAGAAATTTCAAAAACAAAATACATGACATGGCGGAAAATCAAAAAAACACTTCGCTCTGCTTGCTTGTCGGAAAAAATTATTTATATTTGCAAAAATTTAGCGTAGGTGCATAAGACAAAGACATGACTTGATTGATTTTGAGCACCCACATATATTTGTACTTAAACTTATCACATAAAAAAACGAGAACCATGAAAAGAATTATTTTCACCTTGTTAGTGATGCTATCTGCAATAAGCATCAATGCCCAACAATTTTATGGAAGAGTTATCTCTTCTGACGGTTTTGCAAACATACGCAAAGGACCAGGAACAAAATATGCGATTGTGAAAACCTATAAATCAGAAGATTACCTTTACTATACCCCAGAAAAGAGCGGATGGAGCAAAGTCTATACAAGCAAGGATAAGAGTTCGTATATGGGATACATTTATACTAAACTCATTGCGAAAGTTGAAGATGTCTTGCCCGACAACATGGAAACCGGCATAATCACAGACCCTGTTGACAACTATGTGAACGTTCGTCGTGGTCCAAGCACAAAAGATGCGATATCAAGTCGTCTTGATTTAGGAACGGAAGTCTATTTCATTAAATATAATGCTAATTGGGCAAAGGTGTTCAATATGGACAGGGAATTTTTAGGCTATGTATCCTTGAGCCGAATCAGCAAATGACGCAAGCAGAATGAATAAGAATCGAACTGAACAAAAATGGCGGGAAACAGTCTTGAGCCATTGTAAGTCAGTTCGATTTTTTCATATTGTGATGGTAGGGAACCAACAGGACAACGAGCTGACCGCAACATAAGTCGATAAAATCAAAAAACAAAGAGACATGCAAAAATTCAACAAAGGCTTTATCTATTTCATCTGCCTTGTATCGGCGATGGGCGGTCTGCTCTTCGGCTACGACTGGGTGGTGATAGGAGGAGCCAAACCATTTTACGAACTATATTTTGGCATTACGGATTCGCCTTTGATGCAAGGATTGGCGATGACCACAGCCTTGGTGGGCTGTCTTGTGGGAGCAATGCTGGCAGGAGCCGCTTCCGACAAGTATGGGCGAAAGCCCTTGTTGATGGTGTCGGCGGTATTGTTCACTGTGTCAGCCATAGCTACAGGTTTGTTCAACGATTTCCTGTTGTTCAACATATCACGCTTTGTAGGAGGCGTAGGCATCGGCGTGGCATCAGCCCTGTCGCCAATGTACATTGCCGAAGTAAGTCCTGCCGAGATACGCGGACGCATGGTAAGCCTCAACCAGATGACCATCGTTTTAGGCATCCTCGGCGCACAAGTAGTAAACATGCTGTTGGCGAGAGATACGGCGGTTGCTGCCGAGCAGGCATGGAATGTGGAGTGGGGATGGCGTTGGATGTTCTGGGCAGAGACGTTGCCCGCCGCCCTGTTTCTTCTCATGAGTTTCTTCATCCCTGAGAGTCCGGTATTCATCAGGATGAAGTCAGAGCCACAAGAAGGAGGCAAGAAAGCAGAAGCAGGTCTTGGAGAGCTGTTCCAATCCAAGTACAGCCGTGTGTTGCTGCTCGGCCTTGTGATTGCCGTGTTCCAGCAATGGTGCGGCACGAATGTCATATTCAATTATGCCCAGGAGATTTTCGTGGGTGCCGGCTTCGATGTCGATGGCATGTTCATCAACATTGTCATAACGGGCATAGCCAATGTGGTGTTTACCATCATAGCGCTCTATACCATAGAGAAATGGGGACGCCGAACACTGATATTGCTGGGAGCAGGCGGACTGGGACTCATATACTTTGTTCTTGGCACATGTTATTTCATGGAAATGAAAGGCATGCTCATGGTGGTTCTTGTGGTGGCAGCCATATCGGTATATGCAATGACCCTTGGTCCTGTCACCTGGACGCTGTTGGCTGAGATTTTCCCGCACCGCATAAGGGGAATAGCCATGGCGACATGCACCTTTGCCCTATGGGTGGGATGTTGCACGCTCACCTTCTCGTTTCCCTCTATGAACTCAGCACTTGGCAGCAGCGGCACC
Source organism: uncultured Prevotellaceae bacterium (assembly GCA_900315745.1). Taxonomy (GTDB): domain Bacteria; phylum Bacteroidota; class Bacteroidia; order Bacteroidales; family Bacteroidaceae; genus Prevotella. The sequence continues at coordinate 16,608 of ONAG01000008.1, read as the reverse complement.
TTTTGGATATACAGCGGCATTTGCGTGTGCGCTTTTATATTCCTCTTCCGCCGCTGTCCTGAGACCAAGGGAAAGAGTCTGGAAGAATTGGAAAATGAACTAACATAACAATATAACAAGAACCAAACAACACTATATATATTATGGTGAAAGCATGGAGAGAGATGGTGACAATACCGACATACGAAGTCGGGTTGCCTGAGAAGAACCCAATGTTTTTGGAGAAACGAGTTTACCAAGGAAGCAGTGGCGTGGTCTATCCCTACCCTGTCATCGAGACGATGAGCGACGAGAAGGAAGACAAGGACTATCTTGCCATCTGGTTGGAGAATGAATATATCAAGGTGATGGTGCTGCCCGAACTTGGCGGTCGTGTGCAGATGGCATACGACAAGATAGCCCAGCGTCATTTTGTGTATTACAACCATGTCATCAAGCCTGCACTCGTAGGACTGGCAGGGCCATGGATAAGCGGAGGCATAGAGTTCAACTGGCCCCAGCATCACCGTCCCACCACCTACATGCCAGTAGATACATACATAGAGGAGAATGCCGACGGGTCGGTGAGCGTATGGGTGAGCGAGATGGAGAAAATGTTCCATCAGAAAGGAATGGCAGGCTTCACCCTGCGCCCCGGGTGTGCGTATCTGGAAATCAAGGGCCGTTGCTACAACCGCACTGACATGCCCCAGACCTTCCTCTGGTGGGCAAACCCCGCAGTAGAGGTAAACGATGAATATCAGAGTGTCTTCCCGCCCGACATCAATGCAGTGTTCGACCATGGCAAGCGCGCCGTGTCATCGTTTCCCATCGCCACAGGCACATACTACAAGATGGACTACTCGGCAGGCGTTGACATATCCAACTACAAGAACATCTTTGTGCCCACATCATACATGGGAGTGAACTCACGTTTCAACTTTGAAGGCGGCTACGAGAACGACACCAAAGCAGGTATGCTACATGTAGCGTCACATCACTTCTCCCCAGGAAAGAAACAATGGACATGGGGCAATGGCGACTTCGGCAGGGCATGGGACCGCAATCTCACCGACGAGGTCACTCCCGAAGAGGCAGAGAAGTGGCATGTCAACCGGAAGGGCTTCCGTCCATACATAGAACTGATGGCTGGTGTATATACCGAAAACCAGCCCGACTTCTCCTGGCTGATGCCTTACGAGGAAAAGACATTCACACAATACTTTATGCCCTATCGGGAGTTGGGCGTTGTGAAGGAAGCCTCCAAAGACCTCATATTCAACATTGACCAAACAGGCGACGGCATGATGCTGTTGAAGGTCTTCGCCACATCAAAGCAGGACGTTGACATCATTCTCAGGAACGACAAAGGAGAAACATATTACCATAAGCAACAGACACTCACCCCCGAGGAAGTGCTCATGGAAGCCGTGGATGTGAAAGGAGCCAAGGCAAACGAACTGACATTCGAGATAGTGAAGACCTTTGCCTATGGAAAGCGCACCGTACTCAGCTGGCATGCCGAGGACGACGAGATACGTCCCATCCCCGACAGCGCAGAGGCTGCACTCCCGCCAGAACAAGTGAAGACCAACGAACAGCTATACCTCACAGGCATGCACCTGGAGCAGTATCGTCACGCCACATGGGTTGCCACAGACTACTACGAGGAGGCTCTGCGCCGTGACCCCAACGACATCCGTTGCCTTAATGCCCTCGGCATGTGGTATATCCGCAAGGGACGCTTCGCCCTTGCCGAACAATACTTGCGCAAGGCAGTGAAGCTATCCCTGAAGCGCAACCCCAACCCATACGACAGCGAGCCAATCTACAATCTTGGCATCGCACTGAAATATCAAGGACTTTTAGACGAAGCATACGAACGTTTCTGGAAAGCAACATGGAGCAAGGCATGGGCAGACGCAGGCTATTTCGAAGCCGCCAAAATCAGTGTGGCACAAAGCCGTTATGAGGATGCCTTTGACGAAATCAACCGCTGTCTGAACAACAACTGGCACAACCATAAGGCACGTGCGCTGAAAGCAACCATCTTGCGGAAGATGGGGCGCGGCTACGAGGCGCTAACACTAATTGACGAGTCGTTGAAATACGACCAGTTCAATTATGGCTGCCGATTCGAGAAATACCTCATAGAAAAGGATGATGCCATATTGGAAGAGATGAAACGGATGATGCGCCATTCCGCACAAAATTACGACGAGATAGCACTCGACTATTCCGCCGCAGGTCTTGCCGATGAGGCACTTGCCCTCTGGAACATCGCCATCAGCGAAGGCGCCACAACCCCCATGACCTACTATTACATGGGGCGACATGCAGAAGCCGAGCAAGCCTGTCCAGACTACTGCTTCCCAAACCGCGCGGAGGATGTCGTAGCACTTGAGGCAGCCAAGAAACAAAACCCGAAGGGTGCCAAAGCACCTTATTATCTCGGTTGCCTATACTATGCTGCACGACAGTACGACCTCGCCTTAGAGAACTGGGAACTGTCTGCCAAGCTCGACCCCTCGTTCCCCACGGTTTGGCGCAACCTCGCCTTGGGACGCTTCAACAAACAAGACCGCCAGAAGGAGGCTCTCGAATACATGGAAAGAGCCTTCCACCTCGACGAGAACGACGAGAGGATACTCATGGAGCTCGACCAACTCTACAAGCGGCTTCACAAGCCCCATGCCGAGCGCCTTGCATTCTTGCAGAGACACCCACAATTGGTGGAACGTCGCGACGACCTCGTGCTTGAAGAGATAACACTGCTCAACCAGACCGGCCGTTATGAGGAAGCCATGAAGAAACTCGACGCCCACACATTCCATCCCTGGGAAGGCGGCGAAGGAAAAGTGCCTGCACAGTATCAGATTTGTCGCGTGGAACTGGCAAAAAAGGCAATAGCAGCAAAGGAATACGACAAGGCGGTGTGCCTGCTCAACGAATGTCTTGAATACCCCCACCACCTCGGTGAAGGCAAACTTTATGGCGCGCAGGAAAACGACTTCCACTACCTGCTCGGCGTAGCCTATGACTCTCTTGGTGAAAAGGCAAAAGCCATCGAGTGCTGGGAGAAGGCAACAAAAGGACCTCAGGAACCAGCTGCAGCCATGTACTACAACGATGCGAAACCCGACAAGATATTCTTCCAAGGACTGGCATTGTACAAGTTGGGACTTGAAGGCGAGGCACATGGGCGTTTCTTCAAACTGATAAATTATGGCAAGCAGCACATCTTTGAAAAACAAGTGATGGACTACTTTGCCGTCTCACTACCCGACCTGCTTATCTGGGAAGACTCATTAGACACAAAGAATGTCATACACTGCAAGTACATGCTTGCCCTTGGCTATTATGGAATGGGCGACATGGACCATGCACTCAAGTATCTCGCAGAAGTAGAGGCGATGGACAACAACCATCAGGGCATACAGCAGTTGCGCTCGTTGATTGATGCCAATTTCTGACAAATACATACATTGTTAAGAAAAAAAACAAAAAAAAGAACAAAAAAATTTGCAGATTAAAACAAAACCATTACCTTTGCAAACGAATTAAAACAAAAAGAGAACATTATGGTTAGAATTTCAAACTTTTGGTGGTGGCAGTACTCAAGATTCAAAAGATCGTGAGAAGATAGCCACGTACCTATAAAGTTTTGGAAAAAATATGGAGAGGCTTGTCGTTCTTGCGACAAGCCTCTCAAATTTTCAAATAGTTTATGCATCATCAAAAAACAACAATATGAACAATTTCCAAGTAGATAAGAACGGCTTTTATGGAGAGTTTGGAGGAGCTTACGTGCCAGAGATACTCTACAAATGCGTACATGACTTGCAGGAAGCCTACCTGCCAATAATCCAATCGGAAGAATTCAAGAGCGAATACCACGCACTGCTGAAAGACTATGTAGGCCGTCCGTCACCACTCTATCATGCCAAGAGAATGAGCGAGCGCCACGGCTGTCAGCTTTACCTGAAACGTGAGGACCTGAACCATACAGGTGCACACAAAATCAACAACACAATAGGACAGATACTGCTGGCAAAGAAAATGGGAAAGACAAGGGTGATAGCAGAGACGGGAGCCGGACAACACGGAGTGGCAACGGCAACAGTATGCGCACTGATGAACATGAAATGCGAGATATTCATGGGAGCCACCGACGTGGAACGGCAGCACACCAACGTGGAGCGCATGAACATGCTTGGCGCTGAGGTACATCCCGTAAGGACCGGCAACATGACTCTTTCCGATGCCTGCTCCGCAGCCATACGCGACTGGTGCTGCCACCCTCAAGACACATTCTACATTGTCGGCTCCACCATGGGCCCACACCCCTACCCCGACCTCGTGGCACGAATGCAGAGCATCATCTCGGAAGAAATAAAATGGCAGTTGGAGGAGAAAATAGGTCGCGACCACCCAGACTACCTCATAGCCTGCATCGGAGGAGGCAGCAACGCCGCTGGCACCATCTACCATTACATGAATGACGAAAGAGTGAAAATAGTGCTGGCAGAAGCAGGAGGCCACGGATGGCAAACAGACCACACCGCAGCCACCATACACAAGGGGACAACAGGCATCCTGCATGGAGCAAAGATGTTGGTGATGCAGAACAACGACGGACAGATAGAGGAGGCTTTCACCATTTCTGCAGGACTTGACTACCCGGGTGTTGGTCCCATGCACTGCAACATGGCTAAGCAAGGACGCACCAAGGTACTGAGCATCAACGACGACGAAGCCATCTATGGTGGATATGAACTGACACGACTGGAAGGCATAATACCAGCAATAGAATCGGCACATGCAATAGCAGCTCTCGGCAAACTGACCTTCAAGCCCGACGATGTGGTGGTGCTCACCGTGAGCGGAAGAGGTGACAAAGACATAGAAACATACCTTGACAATAAAGAAATGGCTAAAGAATATGGAAAATTTTAAGTATCAGACAAAAAGCAGGACCATCCTCGCCGACCTTCACACACCAGTGGGAGCATACATGCGACTGCGCGACCGCTACCCACAAAGCGTGTTGATGGAGAGCAGCGACTATCACGAGAGCAACAACTCACGCTCATTCATAGGCATCAACCCCATGGCAAGCGTCGCCATAGCCCATGGGAAAGCCACCATCAACTACCCTGACGGCACCAGCCTGAGGCGAGAGATAGACAGCACTTACACCGCCGACAAAGCCATACACGAACTTGTGGACCGCATCGAGACAAGCGGCGATGACGCAAACCTATATGGACTCTTCGGATATACGAGCTTCAACGCCGTGAGATATTTTGAAAACATCAACGTAAAAGATGAAGAGAAAGAGAAGAACGACGCACCCGACCTATATTATATATTATATAGAGAGGTGATAGTGTTCGACCATCACAACAACCTGCTGAAAGTGGTGACCTTAGGCACTGAAAAGGACATCGACGACGTGCTGCTTGCAATGAACAAGGGCAATGTGAAAGCCTATGACTTCCACCCTGTTGGAGAAACTACAAGCACCCTGACCGACGAAGAGCACAAAGCCAACATACGGCGAGGCATAGAACACTGTCTGCGAGGCGACGTGTTCCAAATAGTGCTCAGCAGACGATTCATACAAAAATACGAAGGCGACGACTTCAAACTCTACCGCGCACTGCGCAGCATCAACCCATCTCCCTACCTTTTCTATTTCGACTTTGGAGGCTTCCGCATCTTCGGTTCCTCACCCGAAACCCATTGCCGCATAGACGGACGCAGGGCATTCATCGACCCCATCGCCGGCACGACACGACGGACAGGTGATGAAGAAGAAGACAGGAAAGGAGCTGAGTACCTGCGCAACGACCCAAAGGAAAATGCCGAACACGTGATGCTGGTGGACCTCGCCCGCAACGACCTCTCGAGAAACTGCCATGACGTGAAAGTGGAATTCTACAAGGACCTGCAATACTATTCACACGTGATACACCTTGTATCGAGAGTGTCGGGCAAAATGGATGACAATGCCGACCCCATCAAGGCATTCATAGACACCTTCCCTGCTGGCACGCTCTCGGGGGCGCCAAAGGTGAGGGCAATGCAACTGATATCAGAATATGAGCCACACAACCGTGGAGCCTACGGTGGCTGCATAGGCATCATCGGACTCGACGGCAGCCAGAATCAAGCCATCACCATTCGCACCTTCGTTGCCCGCAATGGAGAACTGTGGTTCCAAGCCGGAGGCGGCATAGTGGCAAAAAGCGACGAGGAATACGAGCTACAAGAAGTGAACAACAAACTCGGGGCACTGCGCCGGGCAATATTCATGGCAGAAAAAATGTAAGATATGAAGACAGTTATCATTGACAACTACGACTCGTTCACATACAACTTGAGTCACCTGGTTAAAGAATTGGGAGCAGAAGTTACCGTTCTCCGCAACGACCAGTTTGAGCTCCCTTGTTTGGAGGAATACGACAACATCATCCTCTCGCCAGGTCCCGGCATACCATCCGAAGCCGGACTGCTGATGGATGTGATAAGAACCTACAAAGGCATAAAGCCCATCCTTGGAGTATGCCTTGGCCATCAAGCCATCGGCGAAGTGTTTGGAGCCAGACTGGAAAATCTTAAAGATGTTTTCCATGGTGTGGCAACACCATGCCATCTGCTCGAAGACACCATCTTCACCGGACTGCCCAAAGACATCACCATAGGACGCTACCACTCATGGGTGGTGGCAAAGGAGGATTTTCCCACTTGTCTTGAAATAACAGCCATCAGCGACGAAGGACAAGTCATGGCACTGCGACACAAGCATTACGACATCCACGGAATACAATTCCACCCCGAATCAGTACTAACACCCAACGGTAAAGAAATAATAAAAAACTTCATGCAATTATGAAAGAGATATTGGAAAAAATCCTCAATCACGAGGTACTGACACGTGAGGAAATGAAAAGAATCCTCATTGGTATCACCCATGGCGAATATGCCAACGAACAAATAACAGCACTATTGTCATGCCTGCAAATGAGAGGCGTCACAGTAGATGAGCTACTCGGTTTCCGTGACGGCATCCTGGAGACTGGCGTGCCTGCAATCCTCAACGCCGACCGATACATCGACGTAGTGGGAACCGGAGGCGACAGGAAAAACACGTTCAACATATCCACCACTTCATGTTTCGTCATTGCAGGAGCCGGATACAAGGTGGCGAAGCACGGCAACTACGCCGCCACAAGCGTCAGCGGGGCGTCAAACGTGATACAGCACCATGGGATAAAGTTCTCTGACGACATCAGCCGCCTGAACAGAAGCCTCAACGAAGCAGGCATCGTCTATCTGCACGCACAACTATTTGCCAAAGCAATGAAATTTGTGGGACCTATAAGAAAAGCATTGCAATTCCCAACAATCTTCAACCTTTTGGGACCAATTGTCAACCCATCACAACCCAAATGCCAGTTGCTCGGTGTGGCAAACCTCGACCAGATGCGGCTATACAACAGCGTATATCAGAAAATAGGCATCGATTATGGCATCGTAAACTCCATCGACGGGTATGACGAAATATCTCTGACAAGCGACTTCAAGGTGACAACCAACCACTACGAGCGCATTTTCAAGCCTCAGGACCTTGGATTTGACATCGCCAAGCCAGAAGAACTCGTAGGAGGAGCGACCGAAGAAGAGGCAGCACAAATCTTCGACAGCGTGCTTGAGAACCGAGCCTTGCCTGCACAAAAGAACATCGTGCTCGCCAATGCTGCATTCGGAATACAAGTAATGGAAAAAGGCAAGAAGAGCATCGAGGAATGCATAGAGATTGCACGGGAAAGCATCGACAGCGGCGCCGCCTTGCGCACATTCCACAAATTCGTGGAACTCAATTCATAAGAAGATGTTTTAATTATCTGAAATTTTGAATTTCCACCTTAGCACAACATCAAGACAATGCAAGACATACTGCAAGAAATCACATCCCACAAACGGGAAGAGATAGAGAGGCTATACAAAAAGAAAGTTTCGCTCAGAGATGCGCTTTCAGCTTCAGACACAGGAATCATAGCCGAATTCAAGCGTCGCTCACCCTCGAAAGGATGGATAAAAGAAGATGGCAAAGCTGACGAAATCCCAATCAGCTACCAGCAAAACGGCGCTGCTGCCATCTCCATCCTTACTGACAAACATTATTTTGGAGGACACGATGAATTCATCACGTCGGCACGGCGTTCGGGTGTCACCATCCCCATCCTCTATAAGAATTTCGTCATCGACGAGGCACAGATCTATGCAGCAGCCATCTGTGGCGCTTCTGCCATACTGCTAATTGCAGCATGTCTGACCAAGGCTCGATGCAAGATGTTGATAGACAAGGCTCACGACCTTGGACTGGAGGTGCTGCTTGAAATGCACTCCGAAGAAGAACTGGAGTATGCCGAACTGAATCCCGACCTCTGCGGCATCAACAACCGCAACTTGGGCACGTTTGTCACCGATGTACAAAACTCCTTCCGTCTGGCGGAGCGCCTACCAAAAGACAGCGTGAAGGTAAGCGAAAGCGGCATCAGCAATCCACAGACAATAAGGGCTTTGAGAGATGCAGGATACAATGGGTTCCTCATCGGCGAGTGCTTCATGCGAACCTGCAACCCAGGCCTCGCATTGAAAGAAATGATAGCTTCTATATGAGAGTTTTTTTGAGGAGATAGATGCTATAGAATTTATAGATGCTATAGAGGAGATAGAATAAAATAGAGAATAATAGAGATTAATAGAGAAAAATAGAAAAAAAAGCTTACAATGAACAAGATAAACAGACTTTTCAAAGACAATAGAGACAACAACAACAAACTCTTGTCTATCTATTTCTGTGCGGGCTGCCCCACCCTTGAAGGCACGGCAGACGTGATACTCACCCTACAGCGCAGAGGAATAGCAATGATAGAGGTAGGCATCCCCTTCAGCGACCCTCTGGCAGACGGCCCCGTGATACAGGGTGCCGCCACAAAGGCGCTGAAAAATGGAATGAACCTAAAATTGCTCTTCTCACAACTGAAAGCCATTAAAGACAAAGTAGAAATACCACTCGTGATGATGGGCTATCTCAACCCCATCCTGCACTACGGCATCGAGGAATTCTGCCAAAGCTGCGTGGACAGCGGTGTGAGTGGAGCCATAATCCCCGACCTGCCTTTCGAGGACTACCAAAGCATCGTGAGACCGATAGCCGACAAATACGACCTCCGCATCATAATGCTCATCACACCAGAAACCAGCGAGGAGCGCATACGCCTGATAGACAACAACACTGACGGCTTCATCTACATGGTATCATCCGCCGCCATCACAGGCACGCAGAAAAGTTTCGACGAGCAGAAACAGGAATACTTCCGCCGCATCGAAGCGATGCAACTGCGCAACCCACGCATGATAGGTTTCGGCATAAGCAACGCACAGACCCTCAAGGCAGCACAAGATCATGCAGCTGGGGCAATCATTGGCTCCAAATTCGTCACACTTCTTGATGAGGCATACAACAATGAAGACAACCAAGGAGCAGCCTGCCATGAAAAAGCTGTGGAAAAAGCCATCGACAAGTTGTTCGCGGCTCTGAAGGAATAAATGGCATGTATGCAACAATCCACCAAAACGGCTGATGCGTGTATGCAGAACTAACACTGTAAATGTCAACATGAATGTACCCCCGTCAGGCATGAAAAAAAACCACAAGCAAGACCATATTTGAGGAAAAAAACTGGTAATGTATTGTTCTTTCAAAAAATCATGCTATATTTGCATGACTTAAACAAAAATATGAAATTACCAAGTTTTTTTCATCCTTCACACTCCATAGCGGCTCGTCTGACATGGCGCGTTGTGGGTACGCTCTTCCTTATATCCATGATCCTGTCAGCACTGGTGTTGGCAGCAATTTGGATTGTGGGGATTCTCATTTTTGGGGCACTGTATTGGTCGCGGATGGATGTATCAGAAGAGAAGATAAACACAGTATTCTCTGCAGTAGAAGTTGCATTGAGCAATAATGTGCCTGAATTGGAGGAAAGCATCAACAATAAAGACAAAGAATTCTATGCCATTGAGCACCTGCTCCGTCTGAATCCAAACATAGTGGGTGCCGCATACGCCCTCAACCCAGACTATGAGCCAAGAAAAGGACAGTTGGTTGCCCCATATGTGTACCGCGACAGCACAGGTATAAAGTCCAAGAGACTTGACACTCCGGAATACGACTATATCCACAAGGAATGGTTCGCCAAGCCAATAGAGATGGGCAAAACCTTGTGGACAGAACCCTACGTAGATGAAGGTGGTGGAGAAATATTGATGACCACATGCTCCATGCCATTGTTCAACAACAAAGGAGAGATGTATGTAGTGCAGACAGCCGACCTCTCGCTCAACTGGATTACAAAACTTACCGAAGAAGTAGATAGCCTGAACAATACTGATTACTACTTAGGCTTAAGGAAAAAGGATAAGGGACACTCACGCAGCTTCATCGTGACCGCAAATGGCAATTTCGTGGTCCATCCAGACAAAAAATTGCAAGCCACCGAAAGAATAGAGAATTATTTCAAGAGTCCCAAAGAAAAAAAAGCTAAAAATGCCATAAAGGAAATTCTTTCAGGAGAAAATGGCATAACGTCGTTCACAGACCAAGACGGCAATACCAACTTCATGTTCTATGGACCGATAAAGCACACGGGATGGACAATGGTCACGATGGTTCCATTTAGAGACCTCTTAACTCCTGTCAACCTCTTCATACGCATCTTGATAATCTCACTTATCATAGGCCTGATAATAATAGCCTTGGTATGCCGGAGAAACATACACAATTTAACCAAGCCTCTGAGACTGTTTGCAAACTCGGCAGACGAGATAGCAAAAGGAAACTTCATCGCCCCGCTGCCCAAAATCAAGTCAAAGGACGAGATGCTCAAGCTGCACAACTCTTTCTCCACCATGCAGCAATCACTAATAAGCCAGATAGAAGAAATAAAAAAGGCAAACGAGGAGAAAGGCCGCATAGAGAGCGAGTTAGCCATCGCACGCAACATACAGATGTCGATGATTCCGAAGACATTCCCCGCCTTCCCCGACCGAACAGACATAGATGTTTTTGCCTCGCTGACCCCAGCCAAGGAAGTAGGCGGTGACTTGTACGACTACCTCATCCGCGACGAGAAGCTATTCTTCTGTATTGGAGACGTATCAGGCAAGGGCATCCCTGCATCAATGGTGATGGCAGTGACACGAGCCCTGTTCCGCACTGCCACCGCACATGACAGCAACCCCAACAAGATAATGGGTGGAATAAACGAAATGTTGGTTGACGACAACGACTCAAGCATGTTCGTCACCTTGTTCGTTGGTGTCCTCGACCTTCCCACAGGTCGCTTGCGATACTGCAATGCCGGGCACAACTCACCATTGCTGATTGACACTACAAGCACAACAATCCTACCTTGCGAAGCCAATCTCCCATTGGGAATAATGGAGAAATATAAATTCGCCATGCAAGAAGCCATCATCAGTCCACAAACTACGGTATTCCTCTACACCGACGGATTGACGGAGGCTGAGAACGTGCGCTTCGAGCTATTCAAAGAAGAGCGCGTGATTGACGTGGCAAAGCGAACAGGTCCAAAGCCACAAGAGCTGATAGAAGAAATGAAGAGAATAGTAGGCAGGTTTGTGGGCAATGCCGACCAGAACGATGACATGACCATGCTTGCAATACAATATACCAAGCAGCAACTGGCATATTCACGACTCTCCCGCAGCATCACCCTACCCAATGACATTGAGCAGGTGCCACAGCTCGCCGCCTTCGTGGAAGAGGTGTGCGAGGAGATAGAACTTGACATGAGCACCTCCATGAGCATAAACCTTGCCATCGAGGAGGCGGTGGTGAACGTGATGAACTATGCCTATCCTCCTGGCACCGAAGGCAATGTGACCATCGAGGCTATGGCAAACGAAGTGCAACTGAAAATCATCATCACCGACTCAGGAAAGCCATTTGACCCAACCACCAAAGAAAAAATCGACACCACATTGCCAGCAGAAGAACGCATGATTGGAGGGTTGGGAATCCATCTCGTCAGAGAAATAATGGACAGCATCAACTATGAGCGCACAAACGGGAAGAACGTGCTGACTCTCAGAAAGAAACTCACATAAGGAAAAGATGACAGACATAATACTTTCAAGCTTTATCAGCCTGTTTGCGCTTTTCGGGAAAGAAGAGCAAGTAGATGAGGAATGGGCAAAGAAAATGCTCGCCAACTACCTGCGCCGACATTTCGGCATTCGCAACACCAACCTCTATCTCGACCTCTACAGCGACATGCGCATGGCATACGAGATGACAGACGACCTTGACAGTGAAAAGACTGTGACCTACATCTGTTCCTCTTTGCATGGCAAAATCAAAGGTAGCGAAGAGGCGTTGCTGCTACTCAGAGTTATGGAGTTCTGCGGGAGCGAAGGCACCACAGCAAAAAAAATGTTCAGCACCATGGCTGCACATTTTCACATCCCACAAGAACAATACAACGACTTTGCCGACTTCGTAGCCAACCGCAGCAATGAGCACGTGAAGCTGCATGACATCCCCGGATTTGCAGGGAAAATAAAGACCTTGCTTGACAGCGAGACCGGACTTCTGCTCTTCACCTACAACGGCAACGACACCGTAACCCTGAATGATGTGCCAGTGTTGGAAGGCGTCTATCAGGTATGGCAACAGAGCAGCGTGCTGAAAAACGCCATCGGCCAACCAGTGTATTACTCCTCCATCATCAGCGCCTACGACAAGAAAAAGCACCGTGCAGAGAATGTGGAGTTCTGCGGTCGCGATATCAACTTCAGGTTTCCCAACAGCGACAACGGCATGCACAACCTAAGCTTCACGCTCAAGAATGGAGAGATGCTTGCCATCATGGGAGGGTCGGGAACAGGAAAGACCACCTTGCTATCACTACTCAACGGGACGCTAAAACCTCAAGAAGGCAGCATAACCATAAATGGCCATGACATATCGGAGCCAGAGGCAAAGAACCTGATAGGCTACGTACCACAAGACGACCTTCTCATCGAAGAACTTACAGTGAGCCAAAACCTTTGGTTCACAGCAAAACTGTGTTTCGAGGGCATGACAGACGAAGAGATAGAGCGACGTGTGGAAAAGACGCTGAAAGACTTGGGACTGTTTGCCGCAAAAGACCTGAAAGTAGGTTCGGCAATCAACAAATACATCTCCGGAGGACAGCGGAAGCGCTTAAACATTGCCCTGGAACTGATACGCGAGCCTGCGGTGCTGTTCCTCGACGAGCCAACATCCGGCCTGTCTTCGGCAGACACTGAAAAAGTCATCCTCCTGCTGAAGGAACAGACTCTCAAGGGCAAGCTGATAATCGTGAACATACACCAGCCATCGAGCGACGTCTATAAGCTCTTCGACCGCTTGTGGCTGCTCGACAAGGGAGGTTATCCTGTCTTCGACGGCAACCCCATAGATGCCATCACTTATTTCAAGGAAGCAGCCAACTACGCCGACGCAGAGACCAGCACCTGCCCCACTTGCGGCAATGTAAACCCAGAGATAGTGCTGAACATCATCGACGAGAAGGCACTGAACAATATGGGCGAACTGTCTGACGAGAGGAAAATGACACCCCAAAACTGGCATGAGCTATACCTAAAAAGCCGCGAGGAAATGCCCAAGCCAGCGATGAACGACGTGCCACAGTCGGATCAAAGGAAACCAGGAGCATTGAAGCAATTCTTCATCTTCCTGCATCGCAACATCAAGACCAAGGTCACCAACTACCAATATCTCGCCATTACGCTGACCATAGCCCCTTTGCTTGCCGTCATTTGCGCCCTACTCACCCGTTTCTCTCCACCAGAAGGCTATACTGTGATGGACAACAAGAACTTGGTGAGCTATTTCTTCATGGCTGTCATTGTGGCAACTTTCACAGGTATGAGCGGCAGTGCAGAAGAAATAATCAAAGACCGCGCCCTTCTCAAACGAGAGCAGTTCCTCAATTTGTCATACAGCAGCTACATCTGGTCGAAAATAGTATATATGGCAGGAGTGTCACTCATACAGACGTTCTTGTTCATATTGGTGGGCAACAGCATCATGGGCATTCATGGCTTGTTTTTCTCATGGTGGCTAATCCTGTTTGTTACAGCATTGCTTGCCAGTCTGACAGGTCTTCTGCTCTCTCAATGCCTCAACTCGGTGGTGGCAATCTACATCTGCATCCCCCTGTTGCTAATACCACAGATATTGCTTTGCGGACTGGTGGTGAGCTTCAGCGACCTGACACCGAAAAGCACCACAGGCAACGTGCCGCTGATAGGAGACCTTATCCCTTCGAGATGGTCCTACGAAGCATTGGCTGTCACATCATACACAGACAACGAATACAACAAGTTGCTGTTTGACGCTGAGAAGGAGAAATACGAGACACTGTTCTACAACATGGGCTATTTGTATGAGCTTCAGTCGCAACTTGAGACGATGCACAGCAAGGAAGCTGCGGGCAAGGAAGCCAACAAGGAATACATGGAAACCATCAAGGAGAACCTTCATGTTGTGAAGGATTTTTGTGGCATTGACGATTATAAAGGCGACTGGTCGTACCAATCTCTTCACGACTACATGAAAGAGGCTGAACGGGTATTGAAGGAGCAAAACAACAAAGCCACACTCCATGCCGACAAGATAGCGTCAAACTACATCAAGAAACATGGGAAGGAAAAACTCATGCTACTGAAACGTGACAACCACAACCTGAAATTGGAAGACTGCGTTACGGGAGCCGACCAGAAAAACATGGTGGAAGTGGTGTCCAACCACATAGTGCCACGCACAGGCCAGATTTTTCTTACGCCACGCAGCAAAAATGGTCGCGCACCATTCTACAGTTGTGAGAAAATAATAGGCAAATGGCATATCAAGACACTATGGTTCAACATGGCTGTGATGCTTGTCATGTGCATCATAGTGACACTGATGTTGCTCACTGACTGCCCTGGAAGATACGTCAGAAAAGACACACAATGACAAAATATTGTAATAATTCTAAAAAAGAAGTCTTTAGATGATGATTATCTTAAAACTTTTATCTATTTTTGCACTGGAAAACGCAAAAATTGCTTTCACCCCGTTATATAATGCATTAGAAATAAACATACAATTAATCATTTAATAATCAAAAATCAAAAAAACAATGAAGAAATTATCTATTTTAGCCATTGCTTTTGTAGCCATCGCCTTGGCTTCATGTGGAGGCAAGAAAGCCGAGCAGGCAGAAGCTGTTGACACAGAGAAGAGCTTCGAGCAGGAGCAGATAGAAGCCAGCATCAAGATGCACATCGACAGCATCGCTTCTGAAATTGGACAACTCAAGCAATTCCCATTCATTCAGGATGGCGGTCTTGCCTTGACCAACGAAGAGAAGCAAGTAAAGCCAGAATATCTGCTTGCACCCACTGTGGCAGAAGAGGCAGCCACACTTGCTGAGAAATACCGCATACTGAGCGCTCTTAGCGTAGATAAGAAGATTGCATCTCTCTACGACATGCCTACAGAAGACTACGACAAGGCTATTGCAAAATTGTCAGCCGACATCAGCGACCCATCCTTCAAGGTGCTGGAAAATGCCAACAACATTTTTGAGACCACATCTGCACTGTATGATGCAATGAACGAGAATGGCCGCATCAACTTCTTCTGGCAACTCGCCGCATCTGCTTTGGTAGAGCAACTCTATGCCATCAACCAGAACTCTGACAAGTTCCTCAGCGCATTCGACGACAAGGCAGCTTCCAACGTAACATATCGTATCGTGCTCATTCTGGATGCAGTGAAGCGTCTCGGTGAATACGACCCAGATATCAAGCCCGTGCAAGAGGCAATCGCTCCACTTGAGGTTCTCAACGCCACCACTTTGGATGAGCTGAAATCTCAGTTGGCTGAAGCCAAGGACAAGATTGAGGCTGCACGTACCGCCTTGATTAAATAACATCAACACGACAACACAACAAACAATTCCTTACCATGACATTGGATATTAAAGAACACGAGGGAGGCATGACCGCCATTTTCATTGGTAGATTGGACACCCCCTCCGCCGTGAAGGCACAACAAGAAATCGTTCCTCTGTTGGAAAATGCCGACAAGGAAATCATCCTGGATTGCGAACAACTGCAATACATAAGCAGTTCAGGCCTTCGCTTGTTTCTTGCCATCCGCAAAGAGGTATCTGCCAAGGGAGGAAAAGTTATTGTAGAAAATATCAACGACGACATCAAGAAAGTATTCATGATGACAGGCTTCATCCAATTGTTTGAAGTGCGCTAAATCTCAAAAAATAGCGCATGATGACAATGGAGCAGACAAAGTCCAATTTTTGAATATTGGTTTTGATGCCCAAGTTTAACAAAACCCTATTAGAAGGAAGAATAGTTAAATGTTTTAGGTTTGAAGGGGGTGTGTCAAAATGAATAATTTGGCACACTCTCATTTTTATATCTTAGCGACATGGGGAAATCGGCCTTATGCGGCCATTTTTTGTTCTGAGGCGA
>ONAG01000072.1 GCA_900315745.1 uncultured Prevotellaceae bacterium | reverse complement strand
TCCAGATACATTCTCGCTGAAATTTCCTTCTACGTCGGTAAGAAACATGGCTACAGGTTTCTTGTCATTGCCTTCCTTAAAAACTCTAACGGTGGCGAAAGGCTCGCCTTCACCTGTATTCTTGTCGGTTAATGTTCCTTTGATGGTGGTCTGGCCATTCATTGTCACAAAAATGGCAAGCAGTACCATTGTCAACAAAAATTTAATTCGTTTCATTATTTTATTGTTTTGATCGTTATTTCTGATGCAAAAGTAATGCATTATCAAAACCTCACCAAGATTCTTTCGACCAAATACCACTTTTCTTTCGACGAGATTGTCTTATTTTTGTCGTTTTCCTAAACCATGAGGACTGCTCACTTTGTTCCTTATGTTTTGACTGCTACATAAAGGCGGCATTGCACAAATATTAAAATGACATGTTTGTAGAATATACATGGCATATCTTTGCCTCTAAAAACGTTCAACTTAAGTAAGTGATAATAAATTGATATAACCATGAACAAGTCACAAAACACAACTATCAACAACAAGAATACGACGGAAAATGTTACGGAAAATGTTACGAACAATGTTACGGAAAATGTTACGAACAATGTTACGGAAGATGTGACAAGTGGTGTGACAAGTGGTGTGACGCTCGATGTGACAAATCTTCCAATCATCAAAAGTGCTATAACACCATGTGAATCAAACAAATGCATAATAGCAAAAACAACACTTGTGACGCATGATGTGACGCATGATGTGACAAAAAGCGTGACAGTAAAAGAAGAAAAAAAGAAAAGAAAGAAGAATTTTCCCCTGCACCCCTTAAAGAAGAAAAAAAATAAAAAAAGAAGAAAAACTCTCCCACTAACATGCGTGCGCGCGAGAAAATGCTTGGAAAGTTTTTGCAATTGCAACGACTCCTCATGAGCAGCGCAGAAAGCTATTCCTAAAATGATGCTTTACTCCCTGCCTCCATAGACAACAAAAATCCAAGGAGTTCAGGAATCAAAGAGTGGCACATGAAGGTGCAAGAAAACTCCCTTACTCCTTGACTTCTTAGACAAAAAAATAAATCCAAGGAATCAAACAATGACTGATTCGCTGAATGGTTGTCATTTGGACAATTTTATGACCGAATTGGGAAAGGTGAAAAATCCAGCCAAATTTACAATATTTAACAAAGCTGTAAAGTCAAATTAAGGAATTTTTATATAAATTTGCGACATACAATTGAGAAACGCTTGACCTCGTGCGGCATACAGCATCTACAGAAAAAACCATCAAATCTATTCTATAATAATTACTCATTCCAAATTACCAAACGCCATGAGACAAAGACTACTTTTCACCTGGCTCGCCCTCCTATTGGGAGTGGCTGGAGCCAATGCCAAGGAGGCGTATGCCTATTACATGGAATCCGACCATTCTCTGAACTTCTGCTATGACGACAGCAAGGCATCAAGGGCGCAATCCTATCCTGTATATAGCCTGAATACAAATTCTTACGATCCTGAGTGGCTTAGCATTGCCGACAAGATAGAGGAGTTGTATTTCTACTCCTCTTTTGCTGACTACAGGCCCACATCGTGTTATAAGTGGGCATTTCAAATGAGCAACCTCACAAGGGTGAGGAACATTCAATACCTCAACACGTCCAACGTGACCAACATGGATTTTATGTTCGCCCAGTGCAATAAGCTGACCACCCTCGACGTGAGTGGTTTTAATACGAGCAATGTGACCACAATGGGTGGCATGTTCGAATTTTGCTTCAACCTCGAAAGCATTTCTGGTCTGACAAACTGGAATACCAGTAAAGTGACTGCTATGGGTTATATGTTCTACATGTGCAATAAACTGACCACCCTCAACCTGAGCAACTTCAACACCAGCAACGTGTACAACATGAATCTAATGTTCACTGGTTGTACCAACCTCACAAGCATTTCTGGCCTGACCAAATGGAACACCGCCGAAGTGAAATATATGTCAAGCATGTTCTCAGGCTGTGAAGAACTGACGAGCCTCAATGTGAGCAGTTTCAACACGGAGAAAGTGACATATATGGATGATATGTTCTACAATTGCAAAAAGCTAACCACCCTCGACGTGAGCAGTTTCAACACGGAGAACGTGACAGATATGGGATCTATGTTCAAGAATTGCTATGCGTTGAAGTCCCTCAAGCTGTCCAGCTCCCTGGCCTCCAGCTCCCTGTTTGACTCAGATGCCTGCATCGGAGTGGGCACAGCCTCGTCGCCATGTGAGCTGTCTTATCCAACGTCGGTTCACCTGACTTCTTCTTTCACCACCATCACTCCAGACTACGTGGTGTGGAAAGAAGGATACTTCAAGAGCAACAACATGCACGCATACGCTGTATTCAACGACTCCAAACTCACCTTCTGGTACGACGACTGGTACAACACCCCAGGAACAAACTACGACCTAAACACGGGAAGCAATGACCCTGCATGGCACTCTAATGCCAAAAACATCACCAGCGTGTCGTTCTCCTCAAGTTTCAAGAATGCGCGACCAACATCGTGCTATAGTTGGTTCTACGGCATGTACAACTTGAACTCCATTTCCGTTCTATGGATGCAAATTATTGAAGAGCATCAACACGAGTAACTTCAACACGAACAATGTGACAAGCATGAATGGCATGTTCATGGAATGTAGAGCTCTGACGAATGTGAATGTTAGCAGTTTCAACACGTCAAAAGTGACAGATATGACATACATGTTCGATGGATGCGACAATCTGGCAAGCCTTGACTTGAGCAACTTCGACATGTCAAAACTGACTTCTTCGAATGGCATGATGAGGTTTTGCTCCAAACTGAGCACCCTCACCATCCCCTCTACAGCCAACAAATTGGCTACCAACGCCTGCCTCGGCATAGGATACACCGACCAACCTTGCAAGCTCGTCTATCCGTCGGGCTTCACGCCTGAGGAGCAGGATTCAGGCGAAGGATGGTACAAGTGGAAGAGCGGCTATTTCTACGATGATATGATTAATGCCTATGCCTTCCTCTCTTCCGACGGAAAGACGCTAACCTTCTATTATGATGCCAACCGATTCAGCAGGACGGGAGGAACGGCGTATTCTCTTGACTATAATGAAAAGCCAGCGTGGTATGACAAGCGCGCCGGTGTGACCAAGGTGGTGTTCAACTCCACATTTGCCAACGCAAGGCCCGAACAATGCGATAGTTGGTTCGAAGGCATGTCGAATCTAACTACTATAACAGGTTTGAATTATTTAGATACTTATGAGACTGGTTCTATGGATTACATGTTCAAAAACTGTACCAAGTTAACAAGCATTGATTTAAGTCACTTAAACACATACAACCTTGCAACGATTAATTATATGTTTGCAGGATGTACCAGCCTTAAGAGTGTCAAATTGAATGGTCCAGAATTCCCATTGTCAGAAGATATGATAAATCAGATTATGAATGGTGTGTTTGATGGCTGTTCCAGCCTGACAAGTCTCGATTTATCAGATTTCTATTTTGAAGAACCTTATACATACACTTACGGTGACACATCTTATGAAGCTTATACTATTACAATAAAAACAGGTAATAATTTGTTGCGCGGCTGCACGTCATTGCAGGAACTCGTACTCCCGGCAACGGCCAACAATCTGTCTGATGATGCCTTCGAAGGTGTAGGCACTACGGCAACCCCATGTTTCCTGTCTTATCCCACTGGTTTTTCAGTAAATGCTGAAGATGTAGAAGCCACGGGCAGCGGATGGTACAAGTGGAAGGGCGGCTACTTCATTGACTCCAATATGACAACTGCATACGCCTGGCTGTCCTCCGACGGCAAGACACTCACGTTCTATTACGACAAGAACCGATTCACAAGGACGGGAGGAACAGCGTACTCTCTTGACTATAATGAAAAGCCAGCGTGGTATGACAAGCGCACCGGTGTGACCAAGGTGGTGTTCAACTCCTCATTTGCCAACGCAAGGCCCGAAGAATGCGATAGTTGGTTCGAAGGCATGTCCGACCTCACCACAATCACGGGATTGAGTTATCTCAACACATCAGAAGTCATCTTGATGAGTCGCATGTTCAAGGGTTGCTCGAAATTGACCACCCTTGACCTGAGCACCTTCGATACAAGTTGGGTGTATAGGATGGACAACATGTTTGAGGGTTGCTCCAGCCTGACCAGTGTCAACGTGAGCAGTTTCAACACAAGTAGAATCTTGGACATGGAAGAAATTTATGGAGCTTTTGGCCAAATGTTCAAGGGTTGTTCAAGCCTAACCAGTTTGGACATTTCCAATTTTATCATCCCTGAACCTTATCGTATAGAACTTGAGGATGAGGAAATGTGGGAACAATTTACAAGTGAATACATAAAGAACGGTTATGGATATTTTTACGCTTGTAGCCACATGCTTGAAGGCTGTACGGTATTGAAGACACTCACCGTCCCAGCATCTGCTGCCAACATGGATCTGCACGCCTGCGACAATGTGGGCACGAAAACCTCACCCTGCACCCTCGTCTATCCCTCGGGCTTCACACCTCAGAAGGACGCCACGGGCGACGGCTGGTACCAGTGGAAGGGCGGCTACTTCTGTGACCCAGTGTTTGGCATACAGTTTGCAGACAACACAGTGAAAGGCATCTGTCTCAGCAACTGGGACTCCAACGGCGACGGGCAGCTGACCGAGGCTGAGGCAGCCGCCGTCACGTCGGTGGGCACCGTGTTCAAGTCGGCGTCGATAACAACTTTTTATGAGTTCAAGTATTTCAAGGGAGTGACGTCGTTGTCCGATGGCGCCTTCTCCAAGTCCACTCTGACGGCCATCACCCTTCCTTCAACGTTGAAGACGATAGGTAAGGAGGCATTCCTGGAGTGCAAGTCTCTGAAGAGCATCACCATCCCAGCCATGGTGACCTCCATCGGTCAGAACGCGCTGTCCTACTGCACGGCCATGACGTCGATCACCGTTAAATCCGGCAACACGGCCTTCGCATCCGTCTCTGGAGTGCTGTTCACCAAGGATAAGAAGACCCTGCTTCAGTTCCCCGCCGCGAAGACCACGGCATACTCCGTGCCCTCAGGAACGACGACCATCGGCCGCGACGCCTTCTTCATGAGTTCGCTCAAGAGCGTCACGCTTCCCTCTTCGCTCAGGGAGCTTGCATACGACGCGTTCGGATACAGCAAGAGCCTGACTAATGTGGAGTTGCCCAAGGGCTTGACGACAATCGGCGACTACGCCTTCGACGGTTGTTCCAGTCTCAAGACTCTGAGTCTGCCTGCCACGGTGACGAGCATCGGCAAGTACATGTGCAACGGCTGTAAGGCCATCACCGACGTTTACAACGCAAGCAAGACCCCGTTCTCCATAGCAGACAACAACTTCACCTCCACCACCTACTTCAATGCCACGCTTCACGTTCCTGCCGGCAAGAAGGCCACATACGCTGCCCTTGGAGGATGGAAGAAATTCACCAAGGTGTCGGATGACCTGCCTGGCGGCAACCTCGGTGACGCCAATGGTGACGGCGAGGTGACGGTGAACGACGTGCAGATGGTAGTGGAATACGTGCTCGGCAAGAACCCGTCCGGCATCGTGCTTGCCAACTGCGATGTCACGGGCGACAACGAAGTGTCCATCAACGACGTCAACGCGATAGTCAGCATGGTGCTCAACGGCCCAGCAGCCATTGCTCCCAACGCCCGCGAGTCGCTCACCGACATGGTGGCGCTCACAGCCAGAGGCAGCCACTGCTCGCTGCACCTCGACAACAGCGAGCCCTACCACGCCTTCCAGCTTGAGGTGGTGCTGCCCGAGGGCGGTAGCATGGGCAACGTGACGCTTGCTGAGGGTCGCTCCAACGGACACCACGCGGAGTGGAGCGAGGTGATGCCTGGCCGCTACAACGTGGTGGTCTATGCAACCAACGGCGAGGCTCTGCGCGACGGCTCCACAACGGCTCTCATGCACTTCGACATCGCGGGCTGCAAGGCTGACGACGTGTCGGTGGAGGGCATCCAGATGATAGACGGATGGTGCAGGACGGTGTTGCTGCCATCGACCATCGGCGTTGCCACGGGCATCGCATGGGTGGTTGACGACGCTTCCGACAGCTCCAACTCGCCATACTACAACACCGTGGGCGTCGGCTCCAGCACCCCGCAGCGCGGCGTGAACATCAAGGACGGCCGCAAGGTGGTGAAGAAGTGATGAATAATGAATAATGGATAATTGACAATTGTCAACCTATGAAAAAGATGGAGAGCCGCCTTGGCTCCCCATCTTTTTTTGATGAAAAAAGCATAAAAACTCCTTTACTCCTAAACTCCTTAGACAAAAGAATCCAAGGAGTCAAGGAGTCAAGGAGTGGCAAATCAAGTTTTAGCTTGCGCCTTACAGAACTATTACTGCCACATCTTTCTCTCTTAAAAAAAACAAAATCGTTAAAAATATGATTATGAAAGCGACAATGTAGCTTTTTTTGCTTAACTTTGCACCTTAAAATAAAAACAATACGGTCGCTCATTGCCTGAAAACATTGCAAGTGGGTGATTATCAGAGTTATATAAATATCATCAGAAGTCATGGCCAAGAAATTTGCCGAGTACAAAGGTCTCAACTTGACAGAGATCAACAAACAAGTGTTGGAACAATGGAAAAAGGGCGATGTGTTTCGCCATTCCATTGAAGAACGTGAAGGATGCCCAGAATTCGTATTCTATGAGGGACCTCCATCAGCCAACGGACACCCAGGAATACATCATGTACTCGCACGAACGATAAAAGACACTTTCAACCGTTATAAAACGATGAAAGGATATCAGGTGAGAAGAAAAGCAGGTTGGGATACACACGGACTTCCAGTAGAGCTTGGAGTGGAAAAAGAATTAGGTATCACAAAGGCTGACATTGACAACCCTGATAGCCCACGCTTCATCTCTGTGGAAGACTACAACCAGAAATGCAGGGATGACGTAATGAAATTCACCGCAGAATGGGATGAGCTCACCGAGAAAATAGGATATTGGGTTGACCTTGACAATCCCTATATCACTTACGACAACAAATATATAGAAACACTATGGTGGCTCTTGAAGCAATTCTATGACAAGAATTTGCTATACAAAGGCTATACCATCCAACCATATTCTCCTGCCGCTGGCACAGGACTTTCAAGTCATGAGCTGAACCAACCCGGATGTTATCGTGAGGTGAAAGACACCACCTGCACGGCACAATTCTCCATCCTTACCCCGAAACCAGAAATGACAGGGTGGGGCAAGCCATATTTCCTGGCATGGACCACAACACCATGGACCTTGGCTGCCAATTCTGCCCTCTGCGTAGGACCAAAAATCGAATATGTGGCTGTAAGGACTTACAACCCCTATACCGCAGAGCCTGTCACCGTAGTGCTCGCAGAGGCAAGACTGTCGGCTTATTTCAATGAGAAAGGACGTGATGCAGACCTTGACGCATACAAGAAAGGCGACAAGGTGATTCCTTGGACCATCGTGGCACATTATGTTGGCACTGACCTCGAAGGAATGAAATATGAGCAGCTCATGCCTATGGTGAAGCCACTGACAGAAGGGGCTTTCAGGGTGATTCCTGGCAATTATGTTACCACTGAAGATGGTACTGGTATCGTACACATCGCGCCCAACTTCGGTGCGGACGATGCCATGGTTGCCAAAAAGGCGGGCGTGCCTCCTATTGTCATGATTGACAAGATGGGACATCAAAGGCCTGTGGTGGATTTGCAAGGCAAATACTTCCTGACAGAAGACCTGGATGATGAATTTGTAAAGAAATACATCAACCTTCCACTTTGGAACAGGTATTCTGGAAGATATGTGAAAAATGCTTATGACGAGACTCTCACTGACAAAGATGAGACTCTTGACATTTCCATCTGCATAGACCTGAAAAACGAAAACAAGGCTTTCAAAATAGAGAAACACGAGCACAACTACCCACATTGCTGGCGTACAGACAAGCCTGTGCTCTATTATCCGCTCGACAGTTGGTTTATCAGAAGTACAGCATGCAAAGAGAGAATGTCGGAACTCAACCTCAACATCAACTGGAAGCCCGAACATACCGGCACAGGCCGTTTCGGCAACTGGCTGGAGAATCTGAATGACTGGAACCTCAGTCGTAGCAGATTCTGGGGAACACCACTTCCCATCTGGGTAAGCGAGGAGGACAATGAAGCCATTTGCATCGGTTCGGTGGAACAGCTTTACGATGAAATGGAAAAGTCCGTGAAGGCTGGAATCATGAAATCCAATCCTTTCAAGGACAAGGGTTTTGTGCCTGGTGACTTCTCAAAGGAAAACTATGAACTCATCGACCTGCACAGACCATTCGTAGATCAGATAGTGCTTGTGTCATCGAAGGGACACCCAATGAAGCGTGAGACCGACCTTATCGACGTTTGGTTTGATTCTGGTTCGATGCCTTACGCACAAATTCACTATCCTTTCGAAAATGCCGACTTGGTGAATGAGGGCAAGGCTTTCCCCGCTGATTTCATAAGCGAAGGAGTAGATCAGACACGTGGATGGTTCTTCACACTTCATGCCATCGGCACCATGATATTCAATAGCGTGGCATTCAAGAATGTCATCTCTACTGGTCTGGTGCTGGATGCCAAGGGAAACAAGATGAGCAAGCGCCTCGGCAATGCTGTTGACCCGTTTGAAACCATAGAGAATTATGGTGCTGACGCTCTTCGTTTCTACATGATGACAAATTCTCAACCATGGGACAACCTGAAATTTGACGTCAATGGGGTGGATGAACTCAGACGCAAATTCTTCGGAACTCTCTACAACACATATTCATTCTTTGCACTTTATGCAAATGTGGATGGCTTCGATTGCTCCCAAGAAGAGGTGCCCGTGAGCGAAAGGCCAGAAATAGACAGATGGATCATTTCCGAGCTAAACACTCTTGTCAAGGGGGTTGACGAAAGCCTCGCCGATTATGAGCCAACCAAGGCTGGAAGAATGATTGACACATTTGTCAACGACCACCTCTCCAACTGGTATGTCAGGCTCAACCGCAAGCGTTTCTGGGGCAAAGACATGGATGCTGACAAGCGTAGTGCTTACCAGACACTCTACACTTGCCTTGAGACTGTAGCCAAATTGCTTGCTCCTTTCGCACCTTTCTATGCCGACCGCCTCTATCTCGATTTGGTGACGGCAACAGGGCGTGACAATGTCACCAGCGTACACCTTACAAAATTCCCTGTGGCTGATGAATCACTCATCGACAAGGAACTGGAGGCAAGAATGGGTCTCGTGGCACAAAAAATCACTTCCATGGTATTGGCTCTTAGAAGAAAGGCAGATATCAAGGTGAGACAACCGCTGCAGTGCATCATGATTCCTGCCACCGATGACGTGCAACGGGCACGTATTGAGGCTGTGTCTAACATCATCTTGAATGAAGTCAATGTAAAGCAGTTGCAATTTGCAGAAGGAGAGAGCCTGCTGGTTAAAAAGGTGAAGTGCAATTTCAGAGTCATGGGCAAGAAATATGGCAAGCTCATGAAAGGCGTTGCAGCCAAGATGGCAGGATTGTCACAAGAAGAAATTGCGAAACTTGAAAAGGAAGGTCTTCTCGCCATTGATGTTGAAGGACAGCAAATCACCGTGGATGCAGCAGACTTGGAAATCATCAGCGAGGATATCCCAGGATGGCTTGTGGCTAATGAAGGCAACATCACCGTCGCTCTCGAAGTGGAGCTAAATGATGAACTCATAAATGAAGGCATGGCAAGAGAACTGGTCAACCGTGTGCAAAACCTGCGCAAGGAAACCGGACTGGAAATAACTGACAGGATAAAGGTGACAGTAGCTCCTTCTGAGACCTTGGAAAAGGCTCTTGACGCCTTTGGCGAATATGTCAAGACGCAAGTGCTGGCAGACAGCATCACATTTGCCGAAAATGACGGCAAGCTTGTTGCCTTCGATGAGTTTGAACTAAATATCAAAGTTGAAAAAATTTAACACTTAAATATCATAACCATGGCAGACAAAACACGTTATAGCGATGAGGAATTGGAAGAATTCCGCGTTATCATAAAAGAGAAACTTGAACTTGCCTATCGTGACTACAATGAAATGATGAGGCAACTCATGAATGCTGACGGCAACGATGTGGAAGACACCTCGCCAGCATACAATGTGCTGGAAGAGGGCAGCGCCACTCAAAGCAAGGAGCAACTTGTGCAGATGGCAGGACGCCAACAAAAATTCATACAAGGGCTTGAAGCTGCTCTTGTGCGTATAGAAAACAAGACCTACGGCATAGACCGCATCACAGGTGAACTCATACCAAAGGAGAGACTCCGTGCTGTGCCTCATGCAACACTCACTGTTGCATCGAAAAATGCCAGAAAGAAATATTAATGCTAAGATTAGAAAAGAAAAAAGGATTGGTGGCTGCCATTATAGTGCTGCTGATCCTTGTAATCGACCAAATTATCAAAATTGAGGTCAAGACCAACATGTGCTTGCACGACTACTATCGTGTCACTGATTGGTTCTACATCTATTTCGTGGAAAACGAGGGTATGGCTTACGGCATGACGTTTGTCAACAAATTGGTTCTTACCCTGTTTAGAATTGTTGCTGTAATAGTCATAGCTTATTACTTAACACGCAAGATAGCGGCAAACGCAAGATGGGTGTTCGTGATTTTCGTTTCCATGATCTTGGCGGGAGCGTCGGGCAATTTGATAGACTGCATGTTTTATGGAAAAATCTTCTCTCCATCCACGGCAGAAAGCATATCTGAGTTTGTGCCTTGGGGTGAAGGATATGGCGACATGTTTTATGGCAAAGTGGTAGATATGTTGCATTTCCCCCTCATCTCGACACAATTGCCAGAATGGCTGCCCATTTGGGGAGGAGATGATTTCTTGTTCTTCGAACCGGTCTTCAACTTTGCCGACTCTTGCATCACTGTGGGCGTAGTGTTGCTGTTGTTGTTTTGCAGGAAAGAACTGAATGCAATAGGAGGTTCCAAAGACACTAAAGACAAAACCCAAGAAGACAACGACCTGCAAGGTACAGACACCAACGAATCTTAGTACATGATGAAGCCTCCAACCATAATAAGGTTTGTTATCTTGTTTTGCGTGCTGGCACTTGCCGGGTGCAAGCCTGGTGTTCCTCGCGAAATAATACAGCCAGGCGACATGGAGGATATCTTGTATGACTATCATGTGGCTGACGGAATACCATATATATCAGGAGATTACAAAGACATATCCTATTGGAGGCAAGTTTATCGCGATGCCGTTTTGAGGAAGCATGGAGTGACAGAGGCAGAACTTGACTCGTCGCTCATATATTATTACCGCCATACGGAATTGCTCCATGACATATATCAGCGTCTATCAAAAAGGCTCAATAATGATGCAATTGCATTAGGAGCTACAGCAAGCGAGTTGAGCCAATATGAAGGTCTTTCTTCCTTGGGCGACACTACTACTGTATGGAAAGACGCACAATCTCTCGCATTGATTCCAGTAGCTCCTTACAACACCTTTACCTTTGAGATAACTGCCGACTCTTCTTACCATGAGGGAGACAAGATGATAATGTCTTTCGACAACCAGTATATCTTCCAAGAGGGAATGAGAGACGGCATGGTAATGATGGCTGTGACATTCAAGAACGACAGCACGGCTTCTCAGGTGCTGCGTGTCGTTACCGACAACCACTATACCATGCAGATAGCTGATGATGACCGAATAGGCATAAAGCAAATCCGAGGCTTCTTCTATTTGGGAAAAGGAGCTGATAACAACAATAACCCACAGACTTTGAAATTGATGTGTGTCAGCAATTTGAAATTGGTGAGAATGCACACAAGCCCGCCTGAACAAAAGGGAGAAGGGGAGGATTCCGTACCACAAAAGTTGCAACCTCTCGACAAGGAGGGTATAAGCGTACAACCAAATGAAATTCCCCAGCACTCTACAGCAAGGGAGACAGAAGGTGACCTATCCCCCAAAGATGATGGTTCTCCAAACGCGGATCGTCCCAAAAGAGTGTTTGAAAGACCTACACATAAACTTCAATAAGGAATAATTTGTTCATATTGTTTTTGTTTAGCTTATTATTTTTAGCATGATGTATTTAGCCCAACTCATTCTCGCCGCAATAACATATATTTCTCCTGTGCATTTCGATGTCTTGCTCGCAGGAAATTTCGGAGAACCAAGACCCAACCATTTCCATGGGGGACTGGACATCAAGACTCAAAGGGAAGAAGGGAAGGCTATTTATGCCATTGGTGATGGCTTCGTGTCAAGAGTGACAGTGAATGTAGGTGGAATGGGCAATGCGCTCTACGTAAGACACCCGGAGGGTTATACAAGTGTTTATGCACACCTCCAGAGATTTGCTCCTGCCATAGAAGCTGTGGTGCGCAAATGGCAATACGAGAACCAGTCAACTGATGTGGATATGGAACTGGATGCCACTGATTGTCCTGTGGCACAAGGACAATTGATTGCCTTAAGTGGCGACACTGGTGCCAGCATGGGTCCACATCTGCATCTCGAAATACACCAGACAGACAATTGGGACATGAAGGACCCTCTTGAGTTCATTCCAGATTTATTGCAGGACTCCGTTTGTCCCAAGGCTCATGCCATAATGGCATATCCTATTGAGGGGGAAGGGGTATTTTGTGGAGATGAGAATCCACAAAGGTTTGATTTCATGGACGGATTGTTGCCTGACACCCTCTATGCATGGGGAAAGGTTGGTTTCGCACTCAATGCCGACGACTACATGCAGGGATCTGAAAATAGATATGGGGTGAAGTTCACCGCACTCTTCGTGGATGGAAACGAAGTGTTCAGAAGTGTGGTTGACGACATCCCCGTGGCTGACAACAGAATGGTGAACGTATGGGGTGACTATGATTATTTCATAGAGCACCAAGAATGGTTCATGCGTTCCTTCGTCCTTCCGGGCAACAGACTGCATTTCATCAAGACAGACAAAAACAATGGAGTGGTGTGTTTCAACGAGGAAAGAAAATACAAGCTCACTTATGTTCTCTGTGATTTCTTTGGTAACGAAGCGAAATATTCGTTCGTTGTAAATGCCGTTCCTACCGACATGACACATTCAGAACCAACAGACTCCCTGACCTTTGACATGGACAAGGACAACGATTGCAAGATGGAGGGCATGTCGCTCAATGTGCCCAAAGGCGCCTTGCTCAACCATGTATTAGTGGAGCCTTCCGCCAAGTCGCATCTTTCAAGATATTCCGATGGCTATATGGTGTCGGGCAAATCCATCCCGCTTATGGGCAAGGCGCATTTGAAATTGAGACTGGATGCTGACGTGGATGACAACAGCAAACTCTATATATCCGCATTGAAAAGAACCAAGCAAAACGAACTCGACCTGGACTCCTCTCAACGGGTTTTTGTAGGAGGACATTACAATGACGGATGGATGGAAGGAGATGTTGATGACATAGGAAACGTCTTCACAATAGATTATGACAATGAACCACCCCAAATCATACCTCTACTTCAGAAAATGTGGGAGAAAGACGCTTTCATCTTGGTAGATCTGAAGGATTCTCATTCTGGAGTTTCAAAATTCCAGGGCTTCCTCGATGGACAATTCGTGCTTTTTGACCACGTAAAGAAATCATCCAAATACTGTTGCTTCCTCAAGGACACCCCCATAGAACCTAATGGGAAGTTGAGACAGTTAAGAATGCTCGCACAGGACAATGTGGGCAATGAGACTGTGTTTGATACAACCTTAAAATATTAGTGTCATGAGAAAATTGATTCTAACTCTTTTTGTGGGCTGTGCCGCTTATGCCAACGCCTGCACCAATTTCATCGTCGGAAAGGGAGCCAGTGCCGACGGGTCGGTTATTTGCACTTACAATGCAGATGACTATGGCATGTTCCAATCACTTTGCCATTATCCTGCCGCCAAGCATGCTCCAGGTGAAATGCGCAGAGTGGTGGATTGGGATACCAACAAATATCATGGGGACATTCCCGAGGCTGCCGAGACGTATAATGTCATTGGCAACATAAATGAATATCAAGTCACCATAGGAGAGACAACGTATGGAGGACGTGAGGAGATGGTGGACTCCACCGGCATTCTCGACTATGGATCTCTCATCTATATCGCACTGCAAAGGTCGAAGACAGCAAGAGAAGCCATAAGCGTGATGACTACTTTGGTTGAAACATACGGCTACAACTCAGAAGGGGAGACTTTCACCATTTGCGACCCCAACGAGGCATGGATAATGGAAATGATGGGAATGGGACCTGGCAGCAAAAGCGCCGTGTGGGTAGCCCTGCGTATTCCCGATGATGCCATTTGCGCTCACGCAAACCAAAGCCGCATCACCAAATTCGACATGAAAGACAAGAAGAACGTGCTTTTCTCGAAAAATGTGGTGAAATATGCGAAGAAAATGGGGTGGTTCTCTGGAAAGGATGCTGATTTTTCATGGAACGAGGCATACGCAAAACCTGACTTCTCGGGCAGGAGATACTGCGAGGCGAGAGTGTGGAGCTTCTTCAACCATTTCAGCAACGACATGAATCGTTATCTGCCATACGCCATGGGAAAAGGAGAATACGACGAACCCATGCCATTGTGGATAGTGCCAAACCATAAGGTGACCGTCAAAGAGATCATGGCTTGCATGCGCGACCATTATGAGGGCACGCCATTTGCACTTGACGGCAACATTGGCGGTGGTATATGGCAGATGCCTTACAGACCGACACCGTTATCGTTTGAGCTGGATGGTAAAAAGTATTTCAACGAACGCCCAACATCCACCCAACAGACAGGCTTTTCATACGTCAGCCAGATGCGTTCTTGGCTGCCACGTGAAATAGGTGGACTGATGTGGTGGGGAAACGACGATGGCAACATGGTGGCATATACTCCTATATATTGCAGCATGACGAAAAGACCGGAATGTTACAACACCCCTGGCGCAGACGAGTTGAATTTTTCTGACAAGAATGCCTTCTGGGTCTGCAACTGGGTGTCGAACATGGTTTATCCACGATATTCCCTGCTTTTCCCCGCTTTGGAACAGGTGCGTGACTCATTGGAGAACAATTACTTCGATGAAACACCAAAAGTGGAGCAGGCAGCGGGTATGTTGTATGATTCTGACCCACAAAAAGCCGTACAACTTCTCAATGCATACAGCGTGGAAAAAGCACAACAGATGCTCAAAAGGTGGAAAGCGCTTGCCACTTATCTCATAGTGAAGTATAACGACATGATTGCTCGTCCAGAAGAAAACGGACATTTCACACGAGACAAGTATGGATTGGGCTCACGTCCAAAGAGACCAGGATATCCGGAGGAATTTAAAAGAGCTCTTATAAACCAGACGGGTGACAAATACCTATGTCCGGAGGAATAAGAAAAACAGATTTCGGAAATTTGCATAAAAAAACATTCGCCATCGTGAAAGAAATGCTTTCGCGATGGCGAATGGTTGTTTTCACATACTGCGCAATGTGCCCAACAGTTGGCTGTTCTCAGGTTTTGTGCCAATGGTTATGCGAAGACAGTTGCCGCACAGGCTCACCCTGCTGCGATTTCTCACTATTATGCCATTTTCCACCAAATAGTTGTAGATCTTGTCGGCATCCGTCATGCGGGCAAGGAAGAAATTGGCATCTGTGGGATAAACCTCCTTGCAAGAAGGGAGCAACTTGAAAGCCTCAATAACCCTGTCACGTTCCAATACCAACGATTTCACCCATTTCTCCACTTCGTATGGCGTTTTCAGCATTTCCATCGCCTTTTCTTGAGTTAGAAGGTTTACATTGTATGGGTACTTCACCTTGTTGAATACACTTATAATTTCCTTATTGGCGAAAGCCATTCCCAAACGTATTGCAGCACATCCCCAAGCCTTGCTCATCGTATTGAGTACAATGAGATGGCTGTAGCGATTGATGGTCTTGCGGAAACACGGTTTGGCGGAGAAGTCGGAATACGCCTCGTCAACCACCACAATGCCGTCAAAGTTGTCAAGCAGAAATTCTATTTCCTCTTTCTTGATATTGTTGCCTGTGGGATTGTTGGGAGAGCAAATCCAGATGACCTTGGTGTGTTCGTCACAGGAGTCCAACATCTTTTTCGCCGACATTTGGAAATGTTCGTCAAGTTCTACACGCCGATATTCCACACCATTGATGTCGGCACATACCTTGTACATGCCGTATGTAGGCTCTATGGCAACAACATTGTCAGTGTCGGGAATGGTAAAGCAACGATAGACCAAGTCTATTGCCTCATCACTGCCATTGCCAAGAAAGATTTGTTCGGGCTGCACACCCTTTATCGTTGCGAGACATTTCTTAAGTTCGCGTTGCAATGGATCAGGATAGCGGTTTATAGGTTTGTTGTAGGGGTTCTCGTTGGCATCGAGAAACACATGCGCCTCTTTACCACTGTATTCGTCACGTGCACTGCTATAAGGCGAAAGAGCACGGATGTTGGGTCTCAACAAGTCTTTTAGTTCTCTCATTGTTCTTCGTTGATGGGTTTGAACCTAAGTGTCATGGCATTCTTATGGGCTTGAAGCTGCTCATGGGCAGCCATGGTCTCCACGGCATGACCTATCGATTGTATGCCTTCTTCCGTAAGATGCTGGAATGTTATTTTCCTGCAATAGCTATCTAAGTTTACTCCGCTATAAGACCTCGCATAACCACTGGTAGGCAATGTGTGATTGGTTCCGCTGGCATAGTCGCCTGCACTTTCACATGCATATCTTCCGAGGAACACGCTTCCTGCATTTACCACCTTGTCGGCTAATTCTTCATAATTGCGTGTGTAGATGATCAGGTGCTCAGGAGCGTATTCATTGCTGAAGCGTATGGCTTCATCCGTGTCCCTTACAAGTATGAGCGTGCTCTTCTCCAATGCGCGGATTGCGATGTCACGTCGTGGCAGCTGCTGCAATTGGCGGTCGAGCTCGTCAGGCATCTTGTCTATGAGTCTTTCAGAATCAGTGACAAGAACCACTTGAGAGTCGGGACCATGCTCTGCTTGAGAAAGGAGGTCGGCAGCCACAATGCTGACGTCGCTGTGCCTGTCTGCTATCACACACACCTCGGAAGGTCCGGCAGGCATGTCTATTCCCACACCGTCCAAGGACACTTGCTGCTTGGCAGCCATTACGTATTGGTTGCCAGGACCAAAGATCTTATCTACTTTAGGAACGACGGCGTTCCCGTATGCCATTGCCGCTATGGCTTGTGCGCCGCCAGCCTTGAATATCTGGCTTACGCCTGATATGCGAGCTGCCACGAGAATGGCTGGATGAACCTTGCCTTCGCGATTGGGAGGTGTACATAGCACTATTTCCTTGCAACCGGCTATCTTGGCGGGAGTCGCAAGCATCAGCACAGTGCTGAAGAGAGGTGCTGTGCCACCCGGGACATACAGTCCGACTCTTTCTATAGGGACACTCTTTTGCCAGCAAGTGACACCTGGCATGGTTGTCACACGCTGACTCTCAAATCGCTGTGCTTCATGAAACCGCTTGATATTGCCATAAGCCAACAGCAAAGACGCTTTCAAGTCTTCGTCAACAAGATTTTCTGCCTCATCCATCTCTTCTTGCGTCACTTTCAGGTCTTCAGGATGAGGGAAATCCACATGGTCGAACATTTGTTCATAGTGGCGCACGGCGATGTCGCCTTCATTACGCACACGATCAAGAACCGACCTTACGGTAGCTGTCAAGTCGGCTTTGTCCAAATGTGGACGTTCCGACAATATCTTGTAGTCTTTTTCTTCGGGATAACGAATTATATTCATGTCTTTTATGTTCTGTAGGAATTCAACCATCTTAAAGAATCATTTTCTCTATGGGTGTGACAAGAATGCCCTGTGCTCCCAATTCTTTAAGTCTTCCAATGATTTCCCAAAACCTGCGCTGGTCGAGCACGGTGTGCACGCAGCACCACTCATCGTCTGCAAGAGGGATGATGGTGGGACTTTTCAAGCCAGGCAGCACAGCGAGTATTTCATCCATGCGCGACTTAGGCACATTCATTCTCACGTACTTCTTGTCTTCAGCTTGTCTCACTGCGTCCAAGCGGAAGAGTAGTTCCTGAAGTGTCTCACGCTTTATCTCATCGAGATGTGGATAACCAATCAGCAAGGCTTCGCTTTGCATCACTACTTCCACCTCGCGGAGATTGTTGCTAACGAGGGTGGAACCGCTGCTGACGATGTCGAAAATGCCATCCGCCAGTCCGATGCCTGGAGATATTTCCACACTGCCAGTTATGACATGAATCTCAATATTGATGCCTTTTTCTGCCATGAACCGACTAAGGATGTTGGGGTAGGAGGTAGCTATCTTTTTCCCCTCAAACCACTCCAATCCTTTGTAGTTGGTCTCCTTGGGAATGGCGAGTGCCAAGCGGCACTTGCTGAAACCAAGCCGTTGGATGATGTCGGCTTTTTCACCTCGCTCTGCAAATTCATTTTCTCCCACAATACCAAGGTCGGCAACACCAGTTGCTACGCTTTGAGGGATGTCATCATCGCGAAGATACAAAACTTCGATAGGAAAATTGGTTGATTGAACTAACAGCGTTCGTTTGCTGCTACTAATCTTGATGTCTGCTTCTGAAAGCAGGTTAAGGGTGTCTTCATAGAGACGACCCTTTGATTGTACGGCAATTCTTAACATAAGTAGATAATCAAAAATATCTGTAACTATCATTCTTGTAGGTGTTGAATAGTCTTTTATGTTTCTTTGTCAGAGCAAAATCTGCATCCAAATAAATCATAAAAAACTATCATCAAATTTTTATCACCTACTTATCTTTAAAATTCGATGCAAAATTATTGCTTTTTATCAAGATTTGCAAGATTTCGTCATGTTTTCATACGTTTTTGTTCTTTTTGACAATAAATGATGCGAATTGATACAAATTAGTGTACCTTTGCAATGAAATTATACAATCACCACTCTCGCTTGAAGCAAGCGCAAAATACTATTTTGTGAAATATATAGGAGAACTAATATCGTTGGGTGTGGCATGCTCATGGACAGTAGCAGCCATATCAAGTGAGATTGGCAGCCGCCATTTGGGCGTTTTTGTGATGAACGTCTGGCGCATGGCATTAGCTTTGCTCTTTTCTGCCTTCTTGATGTGGATAGCCTTCGATTGTCCTTATCCACTATATGCCAGCGGGACAGCATGGTGTTGGCTTTTGATGTCGGGTGTCGTAGGTTACTTTTTCGGTGATTGGTGCTTGTTCAACTGTTACCTTACCATAGGCTCTCGTTATGGACAGCTGTTCATGACCTTGGCACCCATGTTTACCGCCATCACAGCATGGGTGATGCTCGGCCAGGAATTGTCATGGAGAACATTGCTTGCCATGGCTGTCACTTTGTCTGGAATTGCCATATCCGTACTCAGCAGGAACGGCAATCATCACGTTGTGGTGTCATTGCCAACCAAAGGCATATTGTTCGGAATAGGAGCAGGATTGGGACAGGGAGTTGGTCTTGTACTCAGCAAAGTGGGGCTTGATTATTATTCTTCTGATGTGCCTGCTTCCATACTGCCTGACGTTGAAAACTATTTGCCTTTTGGCTCAAACATGATTCGATGCGTGGCAGGGTTGGCTTGTTTCTCAATTTGGCTGCTGTTTCGTGGGGAGGCATCACGTCTTGCAGGTAGCATACACGATTGGCGTGGACTGACAGCCATGCTTGTGGCAGTGTTTTCCGGGCCGTTTGTGGGCGTGGGGTTCTCTCTAATGGCATTGCAATATACAGCTGCCGGCATTGCCTCAACACTAATGGCACTAACACCTATTATTATTTTATTGCCATCACGCTGGATTTTCAAGCAGCCCATCACATTGCGTAATGTCATGGGAGCGGTCATCTCATGTATAGGAGTGTCATTGTTTTTTCTTTTATAAATTCATGCCTTCCATTGTGGTTGCAGACCGTACAAGGAAGTTTAATAGCCATCTGATTTTGAGAAAAAACTTAAAACTTGTCAAATTTGTTGTGTCTTGCTGATTTTTTTGTACTTTTGCAAACCAATAGTTAAACTAATAGGTATATCATAAGGAAGGTAATTTGATTAGCATTGTGAAAAAATTTACTTTTTTAATGGCTATTCTGCTTCTTGTGGCATGCAACCACAAGAATGAGAAGCAAGCCAATAGCATACAAACTCCATGGGGAATTGTTGACAAGGACATGCCCGACACCATGGAGCAATATACCCTAAAAGAAATATTGCAAAATGGGGAATTGGTGGCACTCACCATTTCTGGTGAAAAAACATATTACTCCTATCGTAATGCAGAATTGGGAGTTCAATATATGGTTGGTGCCAAACTCGCAGAGAATCTTGGTGTATCCTTGCGTGTTGAGGAATGTCGCGACACCGTGGAAATGGTGGATAAGTTGCTCAATGGAGATGGCGACATGATAATGATGCCGGTAAGAAAGGACATCGAGGGCTCTGACAGCCTTGTTTTCTGTGGTCCAGAGGAGGGCAATGCCCAATGGGCTGTGTTGGCATACAATAAAGAATTGGCTGACACAATCGACAAATGGTTTCAACCAGAAATACTTGAGGAAATGTCCAAGAAAGAGGATTACATCCTCAATATTAACGCCGTGCAATGTCATGCCAGTGCTCCATACGTTGACAAGGAGAAAGGTATCATTTCGGAATGGGACTACCTGTTCAAGGCTTACGCAGAGAATGCCAGCACCGACTGGAGACTGCTTGCTGCCATTTGCTATCAGGAGTCATGCTTCGACCCCAAGGCGAGGTCTTGGGCTGGGGCTTGTGGCTTGATGCAACTGATGCCAAAGACAGCAGTGGCACTTGGACTGGATGAAGAAGACATCTTTGAGCCAGAAGCCAATGTGTCAACCGCTGCCAATTATCTTAAACAGCTGACCATGTTCTATAGGGACGTGCCAGACTATGGAGAAAGGATGAATTTTGTGCTTGCCAGTTATAATGGAGGCATGGGGCATGTTAGAGATGCCATGGCTCTTACAAAGAAAAATGGAGGAGACCAATACTCATGGGATGATGTTGAGGAATATATCCTTCTGCTCAGCAAACCAGAATATTATCGTGATGAGGTAGTGAAATGTGGCTACATGAGAGGCAAGGAAACTCACAACTATGTGGCAGCCATCAGAGAACGATATGAAGAATATTCCGGAGAGAAATTGGGTGGGGAAGAACACGCAAGCAATTACACTGGAGTAAGCACTGAACCTATTAGAAGAGTCGCTAAAACAAATAAGTTCCAAATCTGAATTTGGAACTTATTTGTTTTTAAATTATACACTCATTGTCTTATTCTGCGTGTAGAGCAGCTTTTTCCTTTTTATTGGAAATCCCTTATCCTGACATCTATGCCACTGCCTTCCATTGCTTTTAGTATGGCACTTGTGTCTGTATCACCGTAGTGATAGGGGAACAAGACACGAGGCTTTACCATGTCGGCAGCACGGCGCAACTGTTCGGGTGTCATCGTATATGGCTGGTTGCATGGCATGAAAGCCACATCAATGTCCTTCACATCTTTTAGTTCTTCTATATCTTCCGTGTCGCCAGCTATATAGATTCTCATTCCATCAACTTCCATGATAAATCCATTGTCTCTGCCTTTGGGATGAAACTGTGTATGTCCTGGTGTAATGTTATATGCAGCAACGGCATACAGTTTCAGATCAGGGAGAAGTTCCAAGGTGTCTCCGTTTTTCATCACTTTGCCTTCACCAAGAGTAGCTGCTCCTTCTGCATTGGTCACAATTATGGTTGATTCTTTGCGCAAGTCTTCCACAGCTTTTGCATCCAAGTGGTCATAATGGTCGTGGGTGATGAGGATGAAATCTGCTTTTTCCCATTTGGTATAGTCGGTAACGGGTGTGGCTCCATCTATCACTGGGTCCACCTGGATGATGGTTCCATTGTAGTTGATTTCCATACTTGCGTGCTTGATGGGGGTAATGCATATTTCCTTGCCCGATTTTGTCTTGAATACATCCATGTCGTTTATTTTCATTTAAGGTTTATAACAGGTGTAAAGATAGGATTATTTTTCTAAACAGCCAAATGATTGCCAGACAAATGTGCAATTATTATGACAAAAAACTTATTCTTGAGTATTTTGCTGTGAGGTATGTAAATTGCAATTGTCTTGAATTCTTTCCATATTAATGAAATTGTGCCAGCCTGGATGACCAAGCTGGCACAAAAGATAGAGTAGGGGGGACTCCCCCAAAGTCATTATTCTGCAAGGATTGCATTGACAAGTTCAGAGATGTCCTGTACAGTGATTTCACCATCACCATTCATGTCAGCTACGTCATCAAAGAAGCCAGTGATAGAGGCATCACCAAGGATGAACTGCACAAGTTTGCTGATGTCCTGCACACTGATTTCGCCACTATGGTCAACGTCGCCAAGACGATACAGTCCACGATAGACGAGTTTCCAGTTATCCCATATTGTCCAGTCATTTGGTATGGTGACGTCTTTCTTCAGACCGATTGTCAGTTTGCCTTCGGCATCAACCTTCACAGTGACGTTGTTGTTGGAATAGAGCAAATTGCCTTCGGCATCAGTCATACCAAATGCCTCATTGGCTGTACCCATTCTGTCAGGTACGATGAGATGTGCTTCTTCTGAAGCCCATGTCCATTCTGCTACCAAGGAGTCTGAGGCTACTGCCTGAGAAGCGAGGCGGAAGATGCTCTTCTCTTTATTATTGTCACCAGAGGTGGCATAGAGGATGGCATTGTTGTCGGCTGTTGCGTCTTCTATGAATTTTGCGTAGTCCTCTCCAGCGAAGCCTGCACGGTAGAAGCCTTGCACTGACAATGTGTAGTAGCCCTCAGGCAGACCCTTGAGGTCTTGGAAGTAGTTGAAGTTGGTGTTGTACTTCTCAGCATTCAGACTACTGCCATTCACTGTAGCACCTCCAGTCCAACCTTCGTCGTTTCCGTTGTCATAATTAGGATTGACAATCAAGCCTGTGCAATCAACAGGTGATGCCCATGTTGCATCAGCTATGTCAGCTGGCAACTTCAGACGTGCAATCATGTTGTCGATTTCCTCAATGAGGCTGTCCACATCGTCTTCGGATATCTCGTTGATGGCGATGCTTTCCTTGTTCTGGTCGTAGATGTCTTGAGCCTCAGCCTTGATGGCGTCAGATGTTTGTGATGCTTCGATGGCAGCTGCCAGACGTTCGTTAGCCTCTGTCAAGCGTGAGATGGTGGCTTTGGATTCAATAATCTCGTCGCTCAAGTCATACAATTGAGTCAAGGCATTGAACATAGCCTCGCCATTTGTGCCATTCACCACGGATTTTCCTTGGTTGATGGCTTCCTGCAGGTCGGCTGCTGCTCCGCTGCCAATACCACCAGCAGCGATGTTGGCTTCAGCCTCAGCGATGGCTTGCTCAAGAATTGGCTTCACAACATCAGCCTTGAAGCCGCGATAGTACAGCTTGAAGTTGTCCCAGATACACCAGCTGTCACCCAACTGGCTGGAGTTACCCTTAACACCAATACGGATGTCCAAGCCATCTTGTGATACGAGTCCATAAGCAGACTGAGTGAACATGCCGTTGCTGAATGCCACGGCAGCATTGTCCATAGTGTTGGGGAAGTACAATACGGTGCCGTCGGAGAGAGTCTGAGACTCATAGCCAGAACCATAGAAGCTTGCATCTGTGATTTGCACTGGGTCACCATAGACGTTGGTGAATGGAGTGGCGTTGCTGTTAAGATATACAAACACAGGGCAACCCTCCTTGGTGGTGTAGATATTACCATCCAGGTATGCTTGGTATTGGCCGCGGCCATAGCGATAGAAGCCCTGCACACTGATTTCGTAAACACCCTTAGGAGCATTCTTCACCACCTGATGGATGTCGAAGTCTGCGTTGTTCCAAGCCTCGTAGCAGTGATTGTTGGCGTTGCCACCTACAGTCACGTTGCCACCTGCGGCAGCGACTCTCGTCCATCCTGTAGCACCATTCTCAAATCCTGGGTTCACCAACATGCTGGTCATGTCGGCTCCATCTGCTGGATGCAGGTATGCCTCAGAAATGAGGTTCTTCACGCGCTCGATCTCAGCCTGTAGCTGCGCATTGCTCAAGGTGTGGGAAGCAATGACGTCGGCGTCGATGTTTGCCAATTGGCTTGTGTAGCGGCTGTCGAGGTCTTCCCACAGGTCTGCATTGGTCATGATGTCGCCGATAGCAGTCTTCATGTCATTGTAAGCTTGAACACTTGCAGCCTTACCAGTGGCGCTCTGTGCTTGGTCGTATTTTTGGTCGTAAGCGGTGAGATACATTTCAGAAATGAGCTTGCCGTCGAGGTTGAGACTGTTCTCCAAGTCTGCAATTGACTCGTCAAGCCATGCACGCCATGCATCGTTGCCGTTGCCCAAGTACAAAAGCTTCCAGTTGTCGTAGATTACCCAGTTGCCACCAATGCTTGTGCTGTTCTTCAAACCGATGCGAGCATTGCCGTCATCTACAGGGAAGAGCATGCTGTTGTTGTAACGTCCTGCTGAGAAGTATCCAGCTGCTGCCTGCATGTTGTTGGGGATGAAGATGCCGGTGGTTGCCTGACTCTCATCACCTACATTCAATCTTTCTCCTGCACCATCGTAAGCAGTGACGATGGGCTTGTTCATGTCTTCCAACGTTGTTGTAGCGTATAGCTTCACGTCGTAGATTTGCGGATCGTTGTTCTGGAAAAGTGTGTATCCGCCTTCTGCATAACCAGGACGATAGAATGCCTGATTGGAGATTTTGTAAACACCTTCAAGCAGGTCGGTCATATCCTGATAAGTGTTGAACACTCTCTGGAAGAATTCTGCATTGTTGAAGCTTTGGAAGCCTGGTGTATCGCCGCTCCAACCTGTGTTGTTATTGTTAACATAACTTGGGTTGGTGATGAACAGGTCGGTGACTTCAACAGGATTGCTGGCAGTGGCGTTTGCCATGTTTTCACGCTCGATTTCAATCATGCGTGCCTCGATGGCAGCCTTTGCTTCGTTGATGGCAGCCTGCAACTCTTCCTTCGTGCTGTTGGTGTTGTTGTAAACAGCCACTTGGTCGGCAACATTGGCACCAATCTCCTCTGCCTCGTTGAGCACGTCTTTCAGTTGCATGGCAACCTCGTAAATCAGATACTGTACTTCGTAAGCATCTCCTGCTTCCTCACTCACAAGACGCCAGTCGATGAACGAACCGTCTGATGCTGTACAATTGGCAGTCAGGATGGTGTTCTCCGGGTCTTCTGTGCGGTTGAGACCAACGAAATACCTGTTGTCATTCACATTGGGGTTTTGGGAAGATGGTGACAGGCGAATGTAGTCACCACTCATGCGGGTGACCTCCCATTTCCAGTCGGGTTGGCCATTGTAATCCACATACATGTTCACGCCATCTTCAACAAACCACCACTTCAACCATTGGTTCTTGCTCTTGCAGAAGTCAACCAGCTCATAGTAGTCGCCTTTGTTGTCAAATCTCACCTTGAGTCCTGTCTTGCCAACACTGGCTTGTGTTCCCCATGCGTTGCCTTGAGTGAAAAGCAACTCACTTCCTGCATTGTAGAGATAGTAAGTCCCACCGTCTTCAAGGGCTGTGAACCCCGTGACCGTCGGCTCTTGCCAGACATCGTCACTGACGGCATAGGTGGCACTCGTCCCTAAGAAGAATGCGACACCTAAGAAAAGTAGTTTGGAAATTTTCATAAAAGTTTAATTAAAGGTTAATAAATAAGAATGATATTTAGGTTATCACTTGTCTTCAGATATTTGGTCTTTTGATGTCTCGTCATCCAACATCTCTTCCATGTCATCGTCAAGCCTGCTCTCCCACAAGTATTTTTTTGTTTCCGACACAATTATGCCACTTAATAGGAGCAGAGATATCAGGTTGGGGATAGCCATAAGCGCATTCATGCAATCTGCAAAGTTCCATACCAGTCCAAGGCTCACCACACTACCAACGAAAATGGCAATAATGTAGAGCACTCTATACACGATGGTGCAACGCTCGTTGAAGAGATATTCCACGGCGCGTTCACCATAATAGCTCCATCCCAAAATGGTGCTGAAAGCAAAGGTAAGAAGACCGAAAGTGAGCAGCGGGGTACCCACCAAAGGTATCTTGCTGAAAGAAGTCTTCACCAATGTCGCACCATTAGAGTAGTCGATGTCGGGGTATGCAATGATGCTGCTCACCACCACAAGTCCTGTAATCAAGCAGATGACCACCGTGTCCCAAAACGTTCCTGAACTTGAAACAAGAGCTTGACGTACGGGATTGCGTGTCTGTGCCGCCGCTGCAACAATAGGAGCGGAACCCAAGCCCGACTCGTTGGAGAAGAGTCCTCTGGCAATACCGTAACGAGCTGTCATCATGATGGTTGTGCCTAAGAAACCACCACCAGCGGCTTCGGGAGTGAATGCGGAAACCACAATGAGTTTCAGTGCCGGCCATACATACTCGCCATTGATTATGAGAATGTAAAAACAACCAAGGATGTAGAATAAAGCCATGAATGGAACCAATAGTCCACACACCTTGGCTATGCTCTTCACACCTCCGAGTATCACGGCAGCAGCAAGGAGGCAGATAACTGCTCCCGATAGATAAGGAGA
>ONAG01000102.1 GCA_900315745.1 uncultured Prevotellaceae bacterium | reverse complement strand
CGTGTCTATATCCACGCAAGATACATGAACACCCATCTCGGCGAAACATGCACCGCTCACAAGACCTACATAACCTGTTCCAACTACTGCTACATTCATATTATAAATTTAACAAAATTGTATATATTCAAAATTAGCCAAATAATTATTATCTTGGTAGGTGCTAATAACTACAAAAACAATTCAAGTGCAATATATCCTACTCAAATCATTGAGATATAACTTCATACACTATAACAAATAAAGTTAAAAAGCACCACTTTGAGGCATGAAATATGCCCGCAGTTTTCAAATAATTTCTGAAAATCCATGCAAAGGTATTAAAAAAAAGAATAAGCATGAAGAAAAACGAGAAAATCTTTTCAGCATCCTTAGCTAACAGAAACATGATTCAACGCCGAAATCAAGATGTAGATGACAAGCCTATCTGGCAACATTAGTATGAAAATAAAGACGAGTAATGACAACGACCAGACGACATTACCCCTCTATGCTTAAAATCAGAGGTAGATTACGGCTCGTTAATCACAAATTTTTCATATTTTTGCAACATCTTATTAAAACATACAAGCCCTATGCGTAAAACAATTCTTATTGTGATGCTGACATGCTTTGCAGCAATCGCTTTCGCCCAACGTACTCCCACAATGGGATGGAGTTCATGGAACACATTTGCACTAAACATCAACGAAGACCTCATCAAAGGTCAAGCTGACGCCATGCACCAGAACGGATTGCAGAAGGTGGGCTATCTCTATGTGAACATCGACGACGGCTATTGGGACGGACGTGGTGCTGACGGTCATCTGCGCCTGAACACCCAACGGTTTCCCAACGGCATGCGTCAACTGGTGGACTACATTCACAAACTGGGTCTGAAGGCTGGCATCTATTCCGATGCGGGCGACAACACCTGTGGCAGTGAGAACCGGCACCCATGGGGCGTGGGAGTAGACTTCGCGGGACATGAAGATGATGACTGCAAGCTCTACTTCATCGATTGGGACTTCGATTTCATCAAGGTGGATTACTGTGGCGGACACCACATGCATCTCGATGAACGGGAGCAATATACAAAAATCTCGAATGCCATCAAGAACTGCGGCAAGAAGGATGTAGTGTTCAACATGTGCCGATGGGCTTTTCCTGGCACATGGGGCGCCGACATCTGCGACAGCTGGCGCACCACTGGCGACATCTTCGACGCATGGAGAAGCGTGCGTGGCATACTGGCTGAGAATCTTTACATGAGTGCCTTCTGCCGCGATGGTCACTACAACGATATGGACATGCTCGAAGTGGGACGCTCGATGTCACAAGTGGAGGATGAGACGCACTTCGGCATGTGGTGCATCATGTCTTCACCACTGCTCATCGGATGCGACACTCGCAACATACGCCCGGAATCGCTGAAATTGCTCTGCAACAGTGACCTAATAGCCCTGAACCAGGATCCGCTGCACCTCCAGGCTTACGTGGCTGAGAAGCAGGGGGAATGTTTCATCATGGTGAAGGAC
This sequence comes from uncultured Prevotellaceae bacterium, assembly GCA_900315745.1. Lineage (GTDB taxonomy): Bacteria > Bacteroidota > Bacteroidia > Bacteroidales > Bacteroidaceae > Prevotella. The sequence goes on along the minus strand of ONAG01000102.1, from coordinate 10,770 downwards.
ATCAAGAAGCGGCAGGGCAAGAAGCGCGCTGTTGCCATCTACAACCCCAGCGACGAGGCGCAGACAGTGAAACTCAACCCTGCAACAATCGACCTTGGAGGCGCTGTGCAATACTACGACTGCTTTGCCCAACAGGACTACCTTTACGACATGAATACCATCCCTCTGAGGATTCCGGCTCACGGCACGAAGATATTCCGCGTAAAGGGACAGAAGCGTCTGGAGCGCAAAGTGTATGAAGCCGAGGCCGCACTGCTGCCCGCCTATCAGGAGTTGCGCAACAACCAGGAAGAGAAGTCGGGCATCTTCACTGCCATGTCCGAAGCCAGCGGAGGCTACAGGGCAGGATGGCTCGGTGGCCGCAAGGGCAACGACATCCAATGGAATGACATATATGTTAAGAAAGCCGGCACTCGCCGCATGACCATCACTTATTTCAGTGGCGAGGAACGCTCCATGGACGTCATTGTCAATGGAAAGCGTATTACCACCCTGAAAGTGAACTCCGGCGGTTGGGACAAACCAGACACTGTCTCTTTTGACGTGAACCTCAACAAAGGGCGCAACAGCATCTGTCTGAGCAATGACAGCGAATGGATGCCAGACATCGACAAGATGGTGCTGGAAAAATGACAATACCAAAAATGAGAAGATTACTACTATTTGTTTTTCTGGTGATTGGAATTGTCGCCAGGGCCCAAAATGAGCATGAGATTACCATTGAGAGCAAAAAGCCCTCAGGTATCATTGACGAGATGCTCTACGGACAACTTTTCGAACACATCTATTTCAGCGCCAACAATGGTGTATGGCAGGAACTAATACAGGAGCGTTCGTTCGAACCTGAGCAGTTTCCTGGCATCCATCCTCGTGATGGTTATTTTGACGGATGGTTCATGGATGACGACATGGTGCTGCATTCACCCACCCGTTATGAGCAGCCACTCAAGATTGACAGCATCGAGACCTGTGACTTTGACCTGACCATGGATGTCAACTGGCGTTCGTACAAGTTGGCACGACGCAGTTGGAGCGGTGGCCTCATGGACATCCGTTTCGCTTTCCGCAACAAGACCGACGGTTCGCCTTACTTTGTCCGCATTCATGACCCTTATTACGAGAGCCGCACGTTCACGCCGGCGCAGACTCAATCGCAGATAGACGCGGCTAATGAGGCTGCTGCACGCGCATCCCTACAACAGCAGAGCTCTACTGCCGATTTTTCCATCTGCTCTATGGGAGTCCGCGAAACGGCAGGCTTCGGAGGACGTCCAGGACGTCGCATCAACACGCTGATTCCATTGGCTTCTACTCCCGCCACCAAAGAGCAGGTGAACGAGGAGCAGCAGTGGCACAAACTGCGTGTGGTGAGCCGTGGAAGCAAGGCAACCGTATATTGGGACGGAAAGGAGGTGGTAAGCTATGACAGTCTGGAGAAGGCAGACCGCAACTACTTGACTTTCTGGGTGAATTATACCGAGGCCACTTATCGCAACATCAAACTTACGAGGACCGATGGCACGGTTCTGTTTGAGGGCACTCCTGGCGACGTAAAGATTCCGACTGTGGCTCAGCAATGGACAGCGTTCGGCAATGGCGGCAAGTATCGCCTTGTCAAGGACGATGCCGTCAACATGCGCTATTCGCAAGAAATCACAGCAGGCAAAAAGGCTGAGGCTGGTATCTTCCAAGGTCCGCAAAACATCATCTTCGGTGAGAAGTATATAGGCTCCATTTATGCCAAAGGCAAGGGTGAACTGATAGTGGGGCTGCGTAATTCGGCAGGACAGTTCGTGGCACGAAAGTCACTTGGCAAGGTTGGCAAGGAGTGGAAGAAATATGAATTCTCCCTTGAGCCCCAGATGACAGCCGAGACAGGCGATTTTGCCATTGTGGTGAAGGGCGGGACCGTGCAGGTTGACATGGCAACCATGACAACACAGACCGGCATTGGCTTAGGTGGGTTCCGTCCCGACATCCTGAAGGCAGTGAAGGAACTGCATCCCACATGCTTGCGCTGGCCAGGCGGCGGATACGTTGCCCAATATGACTGGAAGTGGGGCATCGGACCGCAGGAGGAGCGTGAGCGCTGGGCACACTGGATGTGGATGGACTATGACCAGAACTGTTTCGGCACCGATGAGTTCATCCGCTTCTGCCGCGAGGTGGGTTCCGAACCAATAATCGTTGTGAGCGTGAAGTTTGAACGCCCTGCCGACGAGTATGACAGCATTCTGCAGGATGCATTGAACTGGCTGCGCTACTGCAATGCCCCCGCCACTGACGAATGGGGTGCAAAGCGTGCCGCAAACGGGCATCCTGAGCCATACAACGTGAAGTACTGGGAGATAGACAACGAGATGTGGGAGATGGGCATCGACCGCTATGAAAAGTGCGTGCGCGACTTCAGTGCTGCGATGCGCAAGATAGACCCGTCGATAAAAATCATAGCCTGCGGCGGATTCCGGGAGGATGAGCAGTTCATCAATCGCAGTGGAAGTTTTTTTGATTATCTAAGCCTGCACCACTACGAGCAACAAGGCGGTTACGCCACCGGCCCCATAAGACTCGGACAGCAGTATGACCGCTATGCCAAGATGATTGCCGACGGTCCCAACCCGAGCATAAAACTGTTCATCTCGGAATGGAACCTGAACAGCATCGATTGGCGCACGGGCATGTTTGCTGGCGGTTTCCTCAACATGTGTGAATCGCGTGATGTGGTGGCAATGGGTGCTGCGGCACTGTTCATACGCCGCACCGACGCACCTGACTGGAACAACGCTTTCATCAATTTTGACTACAAGGACCTGTTCAAGGCACCCAACTGCCAGGTAACGGAACTTTGGTATGACCATTTCTCGAAGTACCGTCTGGCTTTCAGCGGTGATACCGGCGATTTGAGTGTCAGCACCACTTTGTCTGGAAATGGTGCCAATGTGATAGTAAAGGTGGTGAACCCCACAGAAGAGCCTGCCATCCTGCGCATCAAAGGAGACTGGGCAGGAGTGTCGGGGACTGAGTTCGAATATTACGCCCCTGGCTCACTTACAGCTGCCAACAGCATGGAGAACAAAAATGCCGTCGCACTGAAGAAAACGACTGCAAAGACTGATGGAAACGATGTCGTGCTCTCTGTTCCCGCCCTATCTGCAGGTGTGTTGACGATTGACAAAAGACACTGAAAGACAGCCTATTTTTGGGGTGTGCCACGGCAAATTAAAAACACTGACTCACATGGTTGTAGCGACAGGGAGAAGGTTCCGTCGGAATGTGCCTTGAGCGAATGACGACGGCCCGTCATATTGTTCCAAACCTGGATTTTCTTCGGACTTGCTTGCAGTCGGAAAGTGACGTGGATGGTGGTGTCTTCGATATTGGCAAGATAGAATATTTCCTCATTGTTGGTTCTGCGGTGGGTGTGAACAACGGACGTCCCTCCTTCCACAAACTGCAAGGGACGGATGATTTCCTTGCCAGAAGACAGCACGGGTATGCCTGCCGCACGAATGTTGTCTATCAGCTCACGGGTATTGCTGCTGACATGTGCCTTGTCGGCTATCAGCAACGCACGATAGGTCACGCCGTCAGGAGTGGTGATGCAGCCATCATGAACCTTGATCCTGTTTTTCAAGGCATCGCCTGTGCATACGTCCCAGTCAAGATGGTCTATGCCATCAGGCAGACGACTGGCAATGGTCTTGATGGGCACGTCGTCGCCAAGGAACACAAGGACATCGGGTGCTGCCTTTCCCTGACGGAGCATTACCATGGAACGAGCCGCCTGCTGCCACACTGGCTCCATCTGGCGCCATAGAGGGTTGCTTCGATTGATGGCATATTCGCGACCTGCGATGTAGGGCTGGCTGACATGAGCCTGTGGGATGTGGGGAGTGGCACACACCACAAATTCCTGGGCGCCCATGGAGAAGGCCATGTTGGCTACGCGGTGCAGACGAAGAGGAGTGTCCTTGTACTCGCAATCGGTCATTGCCTCTGCCGATGCCACAGGCTTGCCATACAAATGAGCGGCACTGGAACAGTCCTTGATATCGTAAGCGCCCTGCTGTTGATAGGTCCAGAACTCCCCTTGTGGCTTGTCAACGACCTGCTTCACGCTGATGGCATCACCCGTGATGCATAGTGCATTGCCAATGGCCTGGGCTGTGAAAGTAAGCCCCTGATCGGCAGCGCGATGCTGAAACGTTCCGAAGTATTTCTCCTGGATAAGTGTGGCTATGGTCTGTCGGTAGTCATAGAGCACTTTTTCGGTCTTCTCCACCGACTCCACGACGTAGCCGGCGAGAACTGGCAGGTAAGGTGCAAGGTCGTAACCTTGATGTTGGTAGAACTCTTCCATCATCTTGGGTGTCCAGTTCTGCGAACCTCCTTCGTGTGAGTCCATGGTTATGCCCGTGACAGCCTTGGCAGGCAACGAGTCGAGCAGAACCTGTATGTAACTGTCCCAATGTAGGTTGGCTGCCTCTTCCGACAATTTGTCGCATTCATAGCCAGACAGGTTTTGTCTGCCATGTTTCGATTTTGCTCCAGTGATTACTGCCGCCAAACGCAGGATGCGCCACTTGGTGCAGTCGCTATGTGATGGCATGATGGAGAGAGGATTGGCTATTTGCGCCTCGGATGGTGACAGACACACAATACTTTTTCGGGGGTCAACTGTTTCCTCCGCTCCGTATGGTGGGGTGGCATCATCTTCGGCAAAGTCGCTATGCAGTGCGGCACGCTCTTCCCAACGGTCAAGCTTGGCATCGCTGCCTACGTGCCAGTCCTTCAGTCGAGCCTCGCCTGTATAATTGACACGCCAATAGCGGCCCTCCGTGGCAGGAAAAGCATTTGTACGCACAAAGTAGCCTCCCTGACTGCGATACATGGGTTGCAGCGACACCACGTCGCGCCATACTATGCTGTCATAACTAACCTGGAGCGTGCCAATATCGGGCAAGGGACTGAAACCATATCCTGTAAACACGCCCGAGGGTGCGGCAAGAGGACCTTGCATGGCACCATTGCGTCCCTTTCCCTGAGCGTTGTAACTGGCGGTGATGTGGCGCATCTTCGCATCATCGCGACATGGCATGGCTATGAGGGCTATATCCTTGACATATCCGTCGCGACCTTGGATAACAAGGTCGCCTCCTGTTGTAAGCCATTGCCCGTCAGACCCTTTTTCCACCATTATCTCGGCTGCTGCCACCCGCTGCATGGCATGGGCTGCATCTATCCATCTGCCTCCGGCGCAATATCCGTTGGAGATGTTCAATTCAAAAGTCAAACCGCATCGTTTGGCATCTGCTGCGGCAAAACGCAGATGATGCCACCAGTCTGGACTGAAAGCGTCTTCCGCTCCTAATGCCGACGCGTCTTTAGCGTGTTGCTGGTCGTAATAGACCACCCCACCGAAGCCAGCCGCCTTTAACGCCTCCACATCTGCGGTGATGCCCTCGTCGGTGGTGCGTTCGTATCCAAAAAACCACCATGTCTTCATGCGGTAGTCGGGTGTTGGATTGCGCCACAGTCGTTGTATCTGCCCGTTTATGGGGCAGTCCTGCTTTTGTGCGCAGACACCTGTCAACATGGCTGTCCACAAAAGCAACAAACAGGCTATTCGACGTATCATTCTTTAAAGGCTATAAATTTTAGGATACCAACGTATTATCATCTATTTGCGGTAGTCTTTCGGGGTGACACCCTTTTTTCTTGAGAAGAACTTGCTGAACGAGGGTGTGTCGGCGAAGTGGAGGCGGTCGGCTATCTCCGTGATGCTGAGCGATGTGGTGCGCAACAGGTAGGATGCCTCCATCAGCAGGTGCTGGTTGATGTAGTCAATGACTGTTCGACCTGTTACCTGACGGACAACACGGGACAGATATACCGACGAGATGTTGAGTGCGGAGGCGTAAAAAGCGATGTCATGATGCTCTGCGAAATGCTGTGGCAGCAGTCGGATGAAATTGAAGAAAATCTCCTCTACTCGCTGTGACACCTTCCGCTGGCAGATGACGTTTGCCTGTGCATTTTGTACGTCGAGCAGGAACACGGCATATAGCATCTGCAGGATCTTGGTCTTGTAAATATGGTCGGAATGCAGGTAGCCAATTATCTCACGCATCTTTTCCTCCATCCGCCTCGCATCATCGTGGGGCAAGGATATCTTGGGTTCATGCAGTTGCACAATAGGTGCGTAGGCAATGTTGACAAGGTCGTGGACAGTGGGCGACTCGATGGTGATGTGCTCATCGGCAAGGAGGCAGATGCCACGGTAGTTTTCCGAAGCTGCCAGAACGGTGACTTCCAGTCCTGGAGAATAGATATATAGGTCATCGGGCAGCAGGGTCAACTCTTGTCCGTTATAGACAATCGTCAACCAACCTTCTATGACAAGCGTGAAAGTATATGCTGCCATGAACCCCTGCGTCTTGTTGGTAAGGAAGGTGATGGCTGCATCTGTCTCCTGACAGTACATCCTGCCGTCCCATTGCTCATAGGGCAATTGTCCGAGCATCTTTATCCAGGCTTCTCTTAAGTTATACATGGCGCGGCATTTGTATTATTGCTGCAAATATACAAATAAAAAAATTACGTTGTATCGTTTCAGACAATTTTTGTGTCGTTTCAAATTTGGGGAATATTGAAAAAGGGTGTTACTTTGCCAAGGAGCTTTGGAAATCATCGACAAGATTGGCAAGCAGAACTGGTTGTTTACACAAATATTATAGTACAAAATCATGAAAGAACAAGTATTACAGGCAATGCGCGAGGCTGGAAAGCCAGTCTCGGCAGGTGAAGTGACAAAGGCATTAGGTGCCGACCGCAAGGAAGTGGATAAGGCTTTTGCAGAACTGAAGAAAGAGGGTGCCATCGTGTCGCCCGTCCGCTGCAAGTGGGAACCTGCAAAGTAATTAACCATGAGGAGGGCGACGCCCTCCTTTTTAAGCCTTAAACAAATACGATTATGGAAATAAAAGCAATCCACATGTTCGACGGCGGTTTCATGAACCAGCCGTTTGCCTTTGGTGGTGAAGAAGGTAAAGACAAGTTTGACGAACAGATAATCTACCGCAGCAGTCTCCAGAACTTCCTCATCGACACGGGCAGTGAAGTCATACTCGTCGATACTGGCTTCAACACTGGCATGGCAGCTCCAGCCAAGAAACTTGGTGCTCCTCTCTACATGGGCGAGAAGATAGCAGACTATATGGAAGCATTCGCTGCCATGGGTTACAAACCAGAACAGGTGACGAAAATCCTCATCACCCACAAGCATCCAGACCACACTGCTGCCTTGCAATACTTCCCTGATGCCAAGGTTTATATCTCTCCCGAAGATGCCGACGCAATGAAACTGGAAGGCGAAAACATCATCCGAGCACAGTATGGCGAACCTTACAAGAACTTCCCCAATGCACAGCAGGTGACGGATGGCATTTGGTTCATTGAGGCTAAAGGTCACACCAATGGCAACAGCATCATCATTGCCGAGTACGATGGTCTATACTACATGTTCCACGGTGATGTGACATATTGCGACGCAGCATTGAAAGCCAATAAGTTGAGCATCGTCTTTGAAGACAAGGATGCCGCCCGCCAGACTCTCGACCGTGTGCGCGAGTTCATCAAAGACAATCCCACCATCTATCTCTCCACTCACTGCCCCGAGGGTTACGAGAACCTGGAGATGAAACGGGTGATGAAGCTATAACGACAAAGTCCGAATGAAGGGAAAGAACAAAAGATAATAATAGGAATTAAAAAGAATCTGACTATGAAAATATTGATTTTACAGGCATCACCACGTGCTAACGGCAACACCGCCTGGATGGCGGAAGAGTACAAGAAGGCAGCCGAGGCAACAGGTCATGAGGTTACAATGGTGAATGTGTCGAAAAAGAAGATTGCAGGCTGTCTGGCTTGCGAGTACTGTCACAACAAGGGCAATGGCGCCTGCATCCAAAAAGATGACATGCAGGAGCTCTATCCCCTAATGGCTGAGGCTGAGGCGTTGATATTGGCTGCTCCCATCTACTACTTCACTCTTTGTGCCCAAATCCAGGCACCCATACAGCGCATGTACTGTGTTAACAGTCCCGCCAAGGTGAAGAAGATGGCACTCCTTATGTCATCATACTCCCCTAACGTCTATGATGGAGCAACAGCTGAGTTCCGCGACATCTGCAACTACTGGGGCGTAGAGAACATGGGTGTTGTCACGGCCAAGATAGACGAGCAGAAGACCGAGGAAACCAAGCAGAAAGTCATCGCCCTGGCGAGCAAGCTATAGCTCAGCGCAGCTCGCTTCTCCATTGCGCAGCTCGCTTTTCCATTGGCAGCGGTTTCACCGCTGCCATTGTCCGCGCTTTTGCGCCTTTGCGCCACCGTTCGCAGCGGTTCTGCCGCTGCCCTTCCTGTCGCCGCTGCCATTCCTGTCTTCTTTGCCGCGTCATCGTCGCGGCCGCTCAGCCTTCTCAGAAAGCTCCTGTCATTTCCCCAAGAACTCACTGGGCGTGATGCCGGTCACCCGCTTGAAAAGGCGGGTGAAATGGTGTGGGAAATCGAATCCAAGCAGGCGCGAGGTCTCGCTGATGTTGTGCCCATTCATCAGCAGGCTCTTTGCCTGGTTGATGATGTAGTTGTGGATGTATCCTATGGCAGTGCCACCTGTCGCCTTGTGGACTATGTCGCCAAAATAACGTGGAGAATAAGCCAGTTCCGAGGCGCAGTAAGCGACGGTGGGCAGACCGAGCGACAACTGCCTATTCTCACGGAAATACTGTTGCAGGAGATTGTGAAACCTCTTCAGCAGGTCGTTGCCACCCTTGTCCTCCTCAGAGAGCTGGCGCAGGTATATGCGGTTGCAATATTCCAATATCAGGCGCAGGTAGCCTAACAGGATACTCCTGAGCGAATGTGTGTCCTCATGCCCCATCAGCTCCTGCCGCATCTGGGTGAGCAGTTGGGTGATGCAGAGCCATTCGTCGGGCTCCATCCGCAACGAGTCGGTGAAGAAATAAGAGAAGAACTGATAGTGCTCTATCTGCCGTTCCAGTTCTGAGCCATGCAACAGCTCTGGCGACCAAAGAAGCGCCCATCCACTTAGCGATATGCGTTCGCCGTTGTCCTCCAGTCCACCAATCTGTCCTGGCTCTACGGCAATGATCGAGGCATCGCTCACCTGCAGCGTCTTCATGCCGTATGAGAGGACTCTTGGAAACTGACGTTGGATGAAGAGCCCATACACGCCATAGTTGTTAAGACTGTGGCGAAAAGGCTGCAGTTCGTCGTAGTGGATTATGCTCACTAATGGATGCAGCACGGGGGCATCAACAAACCGAGCATAGTCGTTGGGACTGTCAACTTTTAGTATCTTCTTCATAGCATGGACAAAGGTACGAATATATTGGCACAACAAACAAAAAACATTGGTTTTATTTCGGAAAAACCAACAGAAAATGGTATAAATTCTATTAAAAACGTTCACTATCTGCGAAATTGGTATATACTCAGCCAATTTGTGTAATGCCTATAATTATTATTGTTCGTACCTTTGTAACCAGAAACTTAAAAACGAAAACACATGTTAGGCAACTTTACATTCCACAATCCCACGAAACTGCATTTCGGTGAGGAAGCATTGAGCAAACTGAGTGAAGAACTGAAGAATTACGGTCCGAAGGTGCTGCTCTGCTACGGCGGCGGCAGCATCAAGCGCAACGGCATCTACGACCAAGTGATGGCAGAACTGAAAAAGGCTGGCTGCCAGGTGGTGGAGATGGCTGGCGTGATGCCGAACCCCACAATCGAGAAGGTGCTGGAGGGTGCCCATTTGGCACGTCGCGAGGAGGTGGACTTCATCCTCGGTGTTGGTGGCGGCTCTACCATCGACTACTGCAAGGCTGTGGCAGGAAGCGCATGGTACGACGGAGACCCCTGGGAGTATTACTTCAAGAACTGGCAACCGATGACCTGCCGCTGGATTCCCGTGGGCTGCGTGCTCACCATGGCTGGCACAGGCTCTGAGATGGACAGCTGTTCGGTCATCTCAAGCCACTCGGAGAACCGCAAGATGTTCTACAATTTCCGCAATCCCGACTTTGCCATCCTCAATCCGCGCTTCACCTTCACCGTACCAAAATATCAGATGGTGGCTGGCATCTACGACATCATGAGCCACATCCTGGAGCAGTATCTCTCTGGTACAGACGACAACACAAGCGACTACATCGCCGAGGGACTTATGCGCTCGCTCATCGTCAGTTCGCGCAAGGCTCTGGTGGACGCAGAGGACTACGAGGCACGCTCCAACATCATGTGGACAGCGACGTGGGCTCTGAACACCCTCATCGACAGAGGTAAGGCAACCGACTGGATGGTACACATGTTGGGACAGGCAGTGGCGGCCTTCACAGATGCCACCCACGGACACACCCTCGCTGCTGTGAGCGGAGCATACTACCGTCTGCTCATCAGCAAGTCTCCTGATGCCGTACAAAAATTCAAGCGCCTTGCCATGAGTGTATGGAGCGTATGTCCTGATGGCAAGACCGACGAGCAGGTAGCCTTGGAAGGTCTGGAGACCATGGAACAATGGATGCGTGAACTTGGACTGGCAATGAACATCACCGACTGTGGTGCCAAGCCAGAATTGATAGAAGGCATGGCTGATGCCTGCCCCATCTGTCAGGGTGGTTATTACATCCTGAATCGTGACGAAGTGGTGCAAGTATTGAAAGACAGTCTTTAGGATATGAAACA
>ONAG01000118.1 GCA_900315745.1 uncultured Prevotellaceae bacterium | reverse complement strand
CTCTGTTGCATTACTATCCAGGTGAAGAATGTGAATTGTATCACCGAGACAAGGCTCATCATCACGTTCTCCTGATAGAATTGCAACACGAGCACATACACCACAAAGGCGTAGAAGCACTTCCCGAAGCCGTCGCCGTTGCGCATGATGCGGTATGCCCAGCCGCTGAACACGCCATAGAAAAATGCGAAAAATGCCACCCCTTTGTATTTGAAATCCTCGAAAAACGGTTGGAAGATGGTATAGACATTTGTTGGTAGCGGCACCCATACGAAGGCTTGCAGCTTTGTGTTCACTTCGTAGTCGCCTCCCCAGCGGTTGAGGAAGAGGTAGAGTATCTGAAACGTGTGCGAGCCCCATTGTGGCGTGGGGTCTTCTTCCACCACTTCGAAGGCTGCTGCCGGCGACATCACATAGATGGCAAAGAAGTCGAGGAAGGTCATGGCGTCATTGGGGTCGGCATCCTCGCGGTAGTCGCGGAGCATGTTCATGAAGAAAAACACCACCACGATGCTGACAATGGAGATGAGGATGGAACGTATGCGTATGGTTCGCTTCTCGTAGAGTATGAAGAGCACGGAGATGAAGAGGAAGAAGAGCATGCCTTTCTCCATGATGGCGACGGCACTCATGATGCTCGCTATTATTATCGTCGTCAACTTCCACAGCGGCACCTTGGGGTACTCCCATAGCGCCACCACCAACAACATCTGGTTGAGCACGTAGCTGTATTGCAGGAAACCGAAGTTCTGGTTGCCATAGACGGCGAGGATGCGCATGTTGTTGAGCATGTCCGAGAGGTCGAACATCGACACAATCTTGATGATCTGGTAGAGGTAGAGTGGGGTGATGACCATCGAGATGAAGTAGAGCACGTCGAACAGCAGACTGTTGTATGGTGGTATGGTGGCGGTAGGCGGGATGGCTGCGGCAGGTGGGATGCCGTTGTCAGGTGCCGTCCCTTTGTTCTCCTGCTCCGCCTTGGGCATCACGGCGTATGTTATCAGTGCCGTGACGCAGAAGATGGGCACCCACAGCATCACGCAGTTCTTGAAATGGTCGCCGAGGGGGTAGAGCAGTCCGTCTTGAGCCTGATACATCAGCAAGATGGCGAGCCATACCGCCACGGTGATAGTCCATGGGGCAAACACATCGCCTATCTTCAGTCCGAGAAAGACGATGAGCAACAGGCTCAGCACTATGATCATTGCTATCTCCATGGATTATTGCGTTATTGCGTTATGGCGTTGTTGCGTTATGGCGTTGTTGGGTTATGGCGTTATGGCGTTATTGGGTTATTGCGTGATGGCGTTGTTGCGTTTTGATTTTTTCTTTTTCCTTTTTCCTTTTTCCCCCTGAGGCGCTCTGACAGCAGCACGCCCCATGTCGTGAACACCAAGGAGATGAAGAGGAAAGCCATCACATAACCTGGCACGTAGGGTGAGGAGGCTTTCACTGGCACGGTGGCGTTTTCCAAGACGGCGAAGGTGAAGGAGAACTTATCTACCAATGCCTTGGCGCGGCGGAACAGCAGGCTTTTGCTGCTGTAGTCGTTAAAAGCGCTCTCGTATTCCTTCATCAGATGGTCTTCCATCGAAGCCCATTTGGCGGAGGTGATGTCGTTGTGGCTGTCCTCGAAGCGCACGTATTCGTCGCGTGCCTGGTTGTAGCGTGTCTCTGCTTGCGACAGTTCTTTCTGCACCGCCAACAGGTCGCGCCAGGCACGGTCGCGGGCGTAGTCTGCCATGTGCTTTTGCAGGCGACTCTTCAAGCTATCTACCAACATCGCTGCCACCACGGGGTCTTGGTCTCTCACTTGCAGCACTATGGTGCCGTAGAGGGCATAGACCTTCGAGCGGATGTTTTCCTGGATGGTGGTGATGATGCGCTCGGGCTCCGGCATGTCGTCGTTAGCGAGTTTTTCCCACCAAGGTCGCTTGTGGTTATTGAGAATGTAGTGGTAGTCGTCGGTGTTGTAGCCGTCCACCCTGACGGTGGACATCTCCTCTGCAAATTCGCGGGTCGTGACAAGGCGGTAATATACGGTGGGTTGGCGCAGTCCTTCGTGGTCGTCGAGGGCGTTCTTTGCGAGTGAGGCGAAGGCGTTGAGGCCGAGCAGCAGGTCGCTTTCCTTATGCTCGTCACTTATCTTCACCTGTGCGGAATAAATTGGAGGTATGCTGTTGCCCACGACAATGGCAGCCACGATGGCTATGAGGCTGGTGGCGGCATACCAACGCCAATGGCTAACACAGGTGCTAAGGCTTCCTCTCTCTCGCGTCATCGGCTCCCATTACCCTTCTATCAAGAATAGTTCCCTGCGTTTCTTCCACATCAGCACGACGGTGCGCAGGATGGCTCCAAGAAACATGAATATCGCCATCACCACCACCTTGGGCTTGTTGATGTGCTTGATGGGTACCGATGCCGACTGCACGATGGTGAATGCCGGCGTGCGCTCCTGCACCTTGGCTTTCGAGAGTTGCAACTGCTCGTAGATTTGCGTGTAGGCGTTGTATTTCAGCTGCATGTCGTTCTCCAAGTCGTCTTGCTTGCTCTTGTATGTCTGTAGCACAAGTTCTTGGTTGGCGTCGGTGAAGGAGGCATACTGTTGGCGTGCCATCACATATTGTTCCTTGGCTTCCATGAACAGTTTCTCCATGTAAGCCAAGTCGTTGCGTGCTTTCTTCGTGCGGTAGTCGGTGATGAACACTTGCAGGCGTTGTCTCACAGAGTCAGCCATCAGCGCCGCCACCACGGGGTCTTGGTCGGTCACCTGGATGGTGATGACGCTCGTCTTCTTATCCACCTGGCAGTCGAGGCTTTTGCTGATGATGTGTGCGATGTTGTGCTGCTGCTTTGTCAGTCGGAAGGGATCTACCTTGCTGTCGTCGGTGCCGAAGGCGAAGTCTTTCTTCTTCAACTTGTCCATTATGGCGGCGAGCCATCGTGTTGGCGCGGTGTACCACGTCTTCTTGGTGTGGTTCTGCAAGTAGTCGAAGTAGTCTGTCTGCACGCTTCCATCCTTGTTCTCTACTTGCACTGGGAACAGGTTGACTATGAAGTCGGTGGACTGCAGGAGGTCGGGGTATATCTCTGGATAGATGGCGTCGCTGCTCTTTCCGAAGTCCATGTCCATGCCCACCATTGAGGCGAGCGACGATATATTGGATGTCAGGCTGTTGCCCGACGATGTCTCGGGTGCGAGCATCACCGATGCCTTGTATTCCTTTGGCGTTCCGAAAGCCACTGCGATGCCTAAGATGGCAGCCAACCCCACGAACACGCTCATCCACAGCTTGTCGTGCTTGATGGCTCGCAGCAGACCCACGATGTCGAGTTGTATCTTCTGTTTCATGTCTTTTCCGATGGGTTCCGTTGTTTTATGTGGCTTCGCCTCTTATTTCACGATGCTGATGATGGTGGCTATGATGGCTGCAAAGGAGCCTACCGCCGTTGCCATGCTGAGACGTTCCTGCAGCGAGGTGTGTGTCATGGGCTTCGATGGCACCACTATCTCGCAGCCGGGCATGGGCTTTGCCTTGTGGCTCACCTTAGCCACCTTGCCGTTCATGTAGATGATGTATGCCTGGCGCTTCTTGGCATTCGAGCTGAAGCCACCAGCCTGGTCGATGTAGTAGCTCACCTTCTTGCCTTCTTCGTAAGCCACTGAGTTGGGGTGCATCACCTCACCGCTTATCTTCACTGTGCCGGAGTAGCGTGGCACGATGATGCGGTCACCCTCGCGCAGTTGGATGTCGTCGTCGCTGCCGGGGTTCATCATGGCGCGGTCCAGTTCTATACCCACGGGGTAGGTGTCGCCCACCTCGTATTTCTGCAACTGCTGTGTCTGGTTGAGGTTCATGAGGCTGGCGTTGCCGCTGCGGGCAATCTGCTCCTGCAGGTTCAGCTCGGCTTGCTCGCGTGCTTTCTTCAGGGCTTCTATGGCGTTCATGCGCTCTTCCTGGGTGTAGCGGCGCTCCAGTCGTGCTCCCTTGGCATAGGCGCGGTCGTTCAGTCCTCCTGCCATCTTCACCAGGTCGCTGATGCGCATGTTCTTCGTGGATATGGTGTAGGTTCCCGAGAACATCACCTCGCCTTCTATCATCACGTTCTGCTGCTTGTAGGTGCCTGGGCTCTTGCGCACATAAACTTCGTCGAAGGGTTTCAGCAGGAATCCCGGCTCGCCTTCTATCACGAAGCCGTCTTTCAGTGCCAGGCTGTAGGTCTCAGCCACGACGGAGTCGGTGGTCAGGGCATTCGGGTTTGTCACGCGGCGTGCCACGTCAACCTTCACCGTGGAGGCGGTCTCTGTCAGTCCGCCGGCTTGCAGGATGAAGTCTTCTATCGTCTCGTTGGAGGCGTATTTATATACGCCCGGGTAGTGCACCTCGCCGTGTATGGTGATGGTCTGGTCTTCCATCATCTCCTTCTTCGTGGGGATGAAGAGCACGTCGTTGGGCTTCAGGTCGATGTCGGCTTTCGTACCGTCGAGAATGCCGTCGATGTCGAGACGCAGCACCTCAAGAGTCCTGTCTTTCTTCATGCGGTGCATCACGGCATGTGCCGTAAAGGCTTCCTCTCTCAGTCCCTCGGCATGTTCTATGAGTGTGCGCACGCTGTTGATGTCGCCTCCCACCTGGTACTTGCCCGGGCGGAACACGGCACCCTTCACCTCCACCATGTTGCTGAAGCGGTCGATGACGGAGTCCACGGTGATGGAGTCGCCATCCACAAGGTTGAACGATGAGAAGTCGAACTCGTCAACGGTATGTATGGAGTATTCGCGCCCCGACTTGCGTATCACCCTGACGGCTTTCTTGTAGGCGTCGCCGGTGAACCCGCCGCAGTATTTCAGCAGTGCGGAGAGAGTCTCGTTGCGCTTCATCTCGTAGAACATGGGGCGTTTCACCTTGCCGCTGACGTTCACCAGACAGTCGTAGGCTCCCACCATTATCATGTCGTTGTCTTGCAGCCTCACGTTGCCTGTCATCCTGCCGTTGAGGATGTAGTCGTAGATATCCACCACGGAGAGCAACTGGCTGTTGCGGTAAATCTTTATGTTTCGCAGTGTGCCGAGGTCGGTCACGCCGCCTGCCATGTATAGGGCGTGGAACACGCTGGCGAAGGCAGACAGGGTGTAGGTGCCTGGTGTCTTCACGTCGCCCACCACATTCACCATTATCGAACGTGTCTCGCCCACCGTCAGTCGGAGTTTCGAGCTCTGGTATCTACCTCCAAGGCGGGAGCGTATGGCATTGTTGGCTTGCGCCACCGTCATGCCGCCCACGTGTATGGGTCCGAAGCCTTCCACCACCACGTTGCCGTCGGGAGTGACGGTGCCTTCGATGGTTTTCTGCGATGCTCCATAGATGTCGATATAGACGGCGTCACCGGGTCCGAGGCGGTAGGTCTCTGGGGTGGCGATGTTCATGTTTGGCTCGAAGGTGAGCTGTTTGTTGTTGAACAGGTCGTGGCCGAAGATTTTCTTCTTTTGCTTCTTCAGCCTCTCCACCAAGTTCTCGTACATCGTGATGGTGTCGGCGGGGAGCCACTCGTCAAGTTCCGACTGGAACTCCAACATCTCCTCGTCGTCGTCGTCCCATGTGTGTGTCACCACGTTGTCATCCTTTATCCTCATGCCCGACTGGTACAGCCCTTTGTTGCTGCTGAAGTCGGTCATCTTGTCATCATACTGCTTGTCTTGCAGTTGGCTCTTCTTGTTGGTGCGGGAGCGGTTGTCGTCATCGGTGCTGTTGCTCATGTTGCCTAAGCCTTGTTCCTTGGCAAGGCGCTCGTACTTCTTCCTCACGCGCCGTATCTGGTTGATATCCACGCCGCGCTGCATCAGTTGCACCACGATTTGTTGTTGCGAGGTGCCTTCCTGATGCTCCTTTATGATGTACTTGAACACCTGGTCGTCGGTCATCGACGACTGTGCCGAGGCGCATACGGGCAGAAGCACTGCCATCAGCAAGAGCATGATAGTCCTTCTCATATTATAATTATTATATTAGACTTTTTCATTTCTCCCTCAGGCTTGTCACCATCCCGTAGATGGTGGCGAGGATGATTTTCATGTCGAGTCCAAGGGAGCGGTTTTCCAGGTAACGGATGTCCATGTCGAGGCGTTTGAGCATCTTCTCCATGGTGTCGGTATAGCCGTTGTATAGGGTGGCTTCCGATGTGAGACCCGGTCGCATCTGGTATATCAGTAGGTAGTCGTGGGTGTGCTCCATGATCTGGTTGATATAGTATTTGCGTTCTGGCCGTGGTCCCACCAGCGACATGTCGCCGCGGAGCACGTTCCACAGCTGTGGCAGTTCGTCGAGGTGGTGCTCGCGTAGGTATCGCTCGAAGCGTGTCGATTTCACGCTGTCGCTCTTCGCTATGAGTTGCGGACCTTCGTCTTCCACCACGGTGCTCAGTGTGCGGAACTTATAGATGGTGAATGGCTTGCCGCCATAACCTATCCTCTCTTGTCGGAAGATTATGGGACCGTTTTTCTGTGTTTTCATGACGATGGCTATCACAAGGAAGACGGGTGACAATAGTACAATGCCAAGAAGGGCACAGACAAAGTCCGTCACCCTCTTCACCACGCGTTGCCAAGTGTGCATCGCGTCGTGGCTATATGCAAGGCTTGCCGCCTGTTCCTGGTAGCTCCGTGCCAATCTTACGTTAATTACATGTGGTGTCACCTATGTTTTGGGCATAAACCTCTTTATATATAACACCATTTTCACAAAATTGTTGCAAAATTAATGCTTTTTTATCTAATATTCCCTCTTTACGTCATATTTTTCTATTTTTTGACTTAATTCACCTCTCAAAATCAAAGAGTAGCGCCCAAGAGTCGCTAAGGAAAAACACTCCTTTCCTCCTAAACTTCTTGGCGTATAAAATTCCAAGGAGTCAAGGAGTAAGGGAGTGACACCCAAGGGTGCGAGGACAAAAAACTCCTTTCCTCCTTCACTCCTTGGACAATTAAAAAATCCAAGGAGTCAGTGAGTAAGGGAGTGACACCCAAGGGTGCAAAAAGAAAACTCCTTCCTTTCCTTCTAAACTTCTTGGCGTTAAAAAATTCCAAGGAGTCAGGGAGTCAAGGAGTGGCACTCAAGGGTGCCAAAAGAAAAACTCCTTTCCTCCTTCACTCCTAAGACAATATAAAATCCAAGGAGTCAAGGAGTAAGGGAGTGGCAAAATGGCGTAAGGGAAAAAGCGGGTGAAGCCCGCACAAACAATCGCAACTATGTTGCGTAAGAGATTACCCCGACTCTTTGATGGGTCGAGGGTACCTTAATGTAAGAGCGACGAGCAGGAGCGGTTGAGCCCCATCCCTAAAAAGGGAGGGGGACGGGGGATAGGTTGAGGCCTCTCCTTACGAAGGAGAGGTGGGAGAGGTTGGAGAAAAACAAAAACTCAGTCACTTGTTTTGCACATACAAAAAAAAGAATTATCTTAGCGGCGTGAAAGATTGAAAATAGGGTTATGGAAACAGAAAGACGCTATCCCGTAGGCATACAGACCTTCTCAAGGCTGAGGGAGGAAGGCTATGTATATATCGACAAGACCGACCTGATGTGGCGGATGACGAGAGTCAGCCCATTCATCTTCTTGGGCCGTCCCCGCCGCTTCGGAAAGTCGCTGCTCACCACCACTCTGTGCTCTTTCTTCGAGGGTCGCCGCGACCTCTTCGAGGGACTCAAGGTGATGGAACTGGAGAAGGAGTGGAAACGCTACCCCGTACTCCACATCGATGTGAGCATGGCAAAGGGGCAGGACAATGTGGACATGTTGCGCAATGCCTTGCTACGTCAGATGAGGCAATTGACAAAACAATACGGC
>ONAG01000030.1:7206-47390 GCA_900315745.1 uncultured Prevotellaceae bacterium | reverse complement strand
GACTTCCTCCCCTCCGAGGTTGTGGGCAAGTTCGTGGGTGTCGATGGCATCGACGCCAACACCATCCGCTGGGACGTGATGGCACACTTCAACGCCAACGCCGATGAGTGGCAGGGCAAGGGCCAGCAGACCGACGACTCCGGCAACATCATCAACGCCAACTACTTCTTCACCTGGGGCAAGAACGCCGGCAAGTACTACGACGAGAACTCCATCAAGGAGGTTGTCGTAGGCAGCGAGGGCCAGGACTCCATCGTTTATAACCCGCTTCCCGCCGAGACCTACTCCGCAGGCGGCTGGATACTGAAGTCCATCGGCCAGGTGATGACATGGGAGAAGCTCAACTTGGGCTACAACATCGGCGACACCTCGATGCGCAACCCCGACAGCGCAGAGGACGTCATCGGCGTGAACAACGAGCAGGGCATCACCGAGAACGCGCTGACCTTCGGCAAGCAGCCGAGCGACGGTCCGTTCAACGCCAGCCTTGAGACCACGGAGAAGTACCAGGCACCATTCGACGTGATAGTTTATGCCGGCAACGGCAACGAGGGTGAGACACCCACCATGCAGATAGAGGTTTCCGCCGACGGCGAGACATGGACGAAGCTTGGCGATGTTGACTACTCCCTCATCAAGCGCAACTGGAAGCGCACGAAGCTGAGCTACGAGGGCACCGACCAGGTTTATGTCCGCCTGCTGCACACCGCAGCCAAGTCGAGCGGCCAGATCTACGACATCTACGTGATGAACAATGGCGAGTTGTCGAAGCAGTACTCCGAGTCGGCTCTCGACGGCATCGTAGAGATAGCTCCTGCTGGTGACGTGGTGAGCACCGAGGTGTTCTCGGTGAATGGTGTTCGCCAGAGTTCAGTGGTGAAAGGTCTGAACATCGTGCGCCGCACCTACGCCAATGGCGCAGTGAAGACTACCAAGGTTCTCGTGAAGTAACATTATCTGAAATGAAACAGACCTCTTGTCCCTCTTGGAGCAAGGGGTCTTTTTTACATTTTTCTTCTTCAAATCAAAACAAAGAAAATGAAAACCATAAAGACAGGACTGATTGCCATGCTCGCACTCTTGGGAAGTGTGACGGCACAAGCCCAGCAACTTGCCTTCCCCGGAGCACAAGGATGGGGCAGGACAGCTGTAGGTGGGCGCAGCGGCAGTGTCTATCACGTGACCAACCTCAACGACTCAGGGACAGGGTCGCTTCGAGATGCAGTGAGTCAGCCCGGGCGCATCGTGGTGTTCGATGTGGCAGGAGTCATCAACATCAACAGCCGCATTGTGTTCTCGCACAACCTCTATGTGGCAGGGCAGACAGCCCCAGGAGAAGGCGTCACGGTCTATGGCAATGGCGTTTCCTTCTCCGGCTCCAACAACATCATTGTGAGATACATGAGGTTCAGGATGGGCAAGGGTGGCGACTCAGGCAAGGACTGCGCCGGGATATCCAACGGGACAAACATGATATTCGACCATTGCTCCTTCTCGTGGGGACTTGACGAGGTGTTCTCAATCAATCCTGACGGCAAGGGCGACTTGCACAACATCACTTTGATGAACTGCGTCTTCGGACAAGGACTGCTGACACACTCGGCAGGAGGTCTGATGCAAGCAGACAGCATCACGCTTTACAGAAACTTCTACTGCGACAATGGCACCCGAAACAACAAGGTGAAGGGGGCGCACCAATATGTGAACAACATAGTATATAACTGGAAGAACGGTTGCTATCTCATGGGTGGCGACTCGCAGGGAAAGAGCTATGCAAACACCCAGGGCAATCTTTTCATCAATGGACCGGCAGGAGGAGGCAATGCATGCACGTCGGGCAACAGCGACTTCAACATATATGCAAGCGACAACTGGCAGGACAAAAACAGGGATGGAGTGCTCAATCCATACGAGATACCAAAAAGCGAATATGGTGGAGGGCCGACATTCAGGACCACTCCGTACCCTTATCCCGAACTGGACATCGTGGGCGCAACGACGCTCATCGACGAAGTTCTCCCAACAGTAGGAGCCTCCTTGCCTTATCGTGACTATGCCGACTGCTACATGGTTGACGAGTGTCTTTCGTATGGAAAGGATGGCGTGCTCATATCCACTGAGGATGCGTTGCCTTTCGGAAAGCCATCCACATGGAGCGTGTGGGGAGGCAATGGCAGGGTGGATACCGATGGCGACGGCATGCCCGACTGGTGGGAGAATGCCAATGGAACCAACCCCAATGCCAATGATGCGATGCAAAAGGCTGCCAATGGGTATGTCAACATTGAAAACTACATAAACAGCATCTCTGCCGACACGGTAGAACCTTTCCTTCGTGCTCCACAACTGGTAGCGCAGGCTGATGCCACACCAAGCAGCATCACAATAGAATGGCGCGACTGGACGGTGGGCGAGGACGGCTTCATCGTGGAGGTGGAGAGAGATGGCTCTTTCGTGGAAGTGGGACGCACTGCCGCAGGTGCCACCACATACACCATAGCCGAGGGCTTGGAGGCTGGAAAGTCATACCGCGTGAGGGTTTGCGCTTATAAAGGCGACGACAAGTCAGCTCTTACTGTAGCACAGGTGAAGACCATGCAGGAACAAGTGGAGATGGTGGATGTGGACAACTATGTGCCCGACTTCACATGGAAGGGTGGGGACCATACTTGGGACAACACCACCGATGCCTGGGTGGAGGGACTTTATGCCGATGGTGGCAAGGTTCTCTTCCCAATGGATGCAAATGCCACAGTGACACTTGCACAGACCGTGGCTCCCGCTGCTGTCGTGGTGAAGGGTGATGCCGACCTGAAAATCTTCGGGACGGGGAAAATCACCGGAGCAGGTTCGGTTAACAAGGCTGGAACCGGCAAGATGACATTAGGCACCAACAACGACTACACCGGCGCCACAGTGCTGCGTGGCGGCGAGATGTCCATCGCCTCGCTAAAGGATGGCGGTCAACCAAGTTCAATAGGAGCCAGTCTCGACTATGCCCAAAACTGGGTGTGGTATGGAGGTACTTGGAAATATATCGGAAGCAACACATCGACAAACCGCAGCGCCACCATATACAAGGATACGGAGTTCAACATCCAGAACAATGTCACCGTAAGCATGGGTGGAAAGATGGAAGGCGAGGCAGGGGTAATCCTCGATGGAAAAGGCACGTTGGCTCCAACGACAAAGGATTTCTTCAGCTACTCAGGACCAACCATAGTGAAAGGTGGAATGCTGAAACTCAATGGGGTGTCGAAATTGTGGACCGACAAAATCTGCAAACTCGGTTCCACATCCAAACTGGTGTTCGCCGGAGGTGAGTTCCGCACCCAGGACTCCAACGACACGTATGCCACCTACGACTTCCCAATAGAGGTCGTGGCAGACACATACTCAAAGGTATATTTCTGCCGCAACTGTTCCATCAACAGCAAGGTGACGGGAACTGGAGTGCTCGAATGGGAAGCCAACTGGCTCCGAGAGTATATCAATGGTGACTGGAGCGGGTTCTATGGCACTCTCGTGGTGAATGGAACAGGTTCGGACTCGCAGTTGATGCTCAACAACAACAGTTACAAGGGACTGCCCAACACATCTGTTTATCTCAAGGGAAATGCACGCATCCTATACTGGCCCACAAATGGCGAACTTTATCTCGGCGGACTGGGCGGTGATGCAGGAACTTTCCTCAGCGGTTCGAGCAAGAACACTGCCGGCCACAAGATGACATGGCATGTGGGTGGAGCCGACACCGACGAGGTGTTTGCGGGTGTGATTGATGATTGCGCCAGCAGCACGGCATCCAAATACAATGGAGTGACAACCATCATCAAGGAGGGCGAGGGTTCGTGGTGTCTCACTGGCACCAACGTGTATTCCGGCACCACCACCGTGAATGGCGGTTCGCTGATTGTCAATGGCAGAATCAATGGAACAGGTGCCGTCGCCGTGAATGCTGATGCCACTCTTGCAGGCATGGGCACCATCGCGGGTGCTGTCACCATAAAGGAAGGCGGCAAGATACAGCCAGGAGTGGATGAGCAGATAGGAACAGGACTCACCCTGTCTCGTGCGCTCACCATAAACAAGGGCGGCATTGTAAACATTCATGCCAATCGAGAAACATGCAACACTTTGGTTGTGAAGGCAAATGTGACGCTCGCCGAGGGCGCGGTGCTGCAACTGGCAGAAGGCAAGTTTGAGGAGGCACCATACAAAGACACTGCTTTCAAGGTGTTTGATGCCACTGGAACAATCACGGGCACCTTCTCTGAAATCATACCTGCCACTCCTGGCGAGGGACAGACATGGGATGTGAGCGAACTATATTCTGCCGGCATCATCAAGGTGGTGGGTGGAGAGCAAAACCCCAATGTGGAACCAGGTCCGGGACCCGATGACGACAAGGTGGAGAAGTCGGCATTGCTCACCTGGGGCAACATGTCCACCGCTTCCTATGATGATAGTGGAGTGAACAACATGCTCGTGGGCACTGCTGGCGACGATGCCGAGGGTTTCTCGATGGTGGTGACCGGCAATCTGACAAAATATTATAGTGCAGCCGACAAAATCAACGTGGAGTATAATGGCAATACTCTCAGCCGCACAACCATAAAATGCTCGAATGGCGCTGAGAACACCATATTCCTGCCCGAGGATGCGAAGGCTACCAAGATAACGCTGTGGAGTTACACTAATGTATCCACGCCCAACAGGACAAGCTACTGGGTTTCCGTGGGAGGAAAGGAATACACGCAGGAAGAGTCTGTCATCTTGCAAGAGACCAAGGACACAAGCAATCCTTCACGTGCCTCTTTCGACCTCGATGATTTGCAGCACACCATAACCTTCCGCAACACGGGAGAACAGCAATGTGTCATCGTTGCCATCGACTACTACACAGGAGGGACGAATGGTGTCAGCACCATCAATTCCTCCGGCAAGCCTGCAAAAGTGGAGTATTTCACTCCTTCAGGAGAGCGTGTCGCCACACCTTCGACTGGACTGTACATGATGCGTGTCACCATGACCGACGGGAAGACAGTGACAAGGAAGGTGGTGTTTTGAACATCCCCAAAACAAATGTAGATATAATGACAGTCCCTTTTCGCCCTTGTGAAAAGGGACTGTTTCTTTTTTTTGTTTTAACTTTTCTTTATCCTTTTTTTGGTAGGTCGCTTTTTTTTCCTACCTTTGCCATCGAATTGAGGACGATGGGATGTGAGAACGGCTTTGGCTCGTCGCACGCCATCAAAGTTTAACTTAACAAAATGTGGGTTTCAAGCCCAATGTAGAATTTATGGACGACTATCCGGCGGAAAAATTTATTTCGTTGGCGTGAGGCGGCAAAACAGTTGTTTGTCCTTGCGCCGTGAGTTTTTTTCTCTTTGCTAATCACGTGGAGGATAAACAAATGAAGACATTCTGGAACTATAGTGGTGGTCTGAACACGCTCAAAGCGTGGCAGCCTAATTGTTGGATACAGGTGACTTGTCCCACAGACGAGGATCGTGAGTATCTCGAAAACGAGTTTAAAATCCCTGACTATTTCCTCACCGACATCAGCGATACCGATGAGCGTGCCCGTTACGAATATGATGATGGATGGATGCTGATAATCTTGCGTATTCCATATGTCAAGGAGATACGCTCGCGCACTCCATACACCACAGTGCCGCTTGGAATCATTCACAAGCGCGATGTCACCATCACCGTGTGTTATTACGAGACCAACATGATGATAGATTTCGTAAGCTATCAACAAAAGCGGGGTGAAGGCTTCATCGACTATGTAGATATGATTTTCAGAGTGTTCCTATCATCGGCTGTGTGGTACCTGAAGAGGCTCAAGCAGATAAACAACCTAATAGAGAAGGCAAAGAGGAATCTCGACAAGGAAGTGAACAATGAGTCGCTCATCGGACTGAGCCGCCTGCAGGATTCACTGACATATTTCGCCACTTCCATCAGGGGAAATGAGAACTTGCTTGCCAAGTTGAAGTTCAAACTGCAAATCGACGAGTTGGATGCCGACATGATAGAGGACGTGAATATCGAGATGAGTCAGGCGCGCGAGACCACCAACATCTACTCCGACATCTTGGAATCGACGATGGACACATATTCCAGCATCATCAACAACAACATGAACAACGTGATGCGTACGTTGACCTCCGTCTCCATTCTCATGATGTTCCCCACACTCATCGCAAGTCTCTTTGGAATGAACCTGATAAATGGCATGGAGCATTTGAAAGTGGGATTTCCCATCGCCCTGATTATTTCCGTGGCTGTTTCGGGGCTTATCTGGTGGATTTTCAGACACAAGAGGCTTATATGATACAATTTAAGTTGGGAACATGAAATATGATCTTGATACTGAAAGGTAGAATTTTGGAAGGATGAATTTCCTTCCATTTTTTTTCGTTTTTTTTTGGAGTGTATCCATTTTTTGTATATTTTTGCCAGTGTAAACAATTAAAAAATACAAAACTATGAAAAGACGTTTAATATTATTTTTGATGATGCTAACGGTGACGGCATCTTTCGCTCAGTTCAGCGGTAAGGGAACAGGTGAATATGGAAATCCTTATCAAGTCACCACTGCAGCCCAGCTTGGAGAATTGCGCAATTTCTTGGGGCCCGATAATTATATTTATGTCAAGTTGATGAACGATATCGACTTGACCGATTATATCGCGCAGAAATATCCTTATGGCGGATGGAGTCCCATTGGCAGTGGAATACCTGATGATTATGAGGGAGATTATTACTATGAAGATTATGAGGATGTCTTCCATGGTACCATTTATGGAAACAATAAGACAATCAAAGGGTTGAAGATTCACAACAACTCTGATTATTTAGGCTTGTTCGGAGCTTTTGAAGGCAGAATTTACGACTTGACGGTTGAGGTGGATATAAGATATGATTATCACAACAGTTCGCATGCTCCTGAAGGAAAAGGAAATCGTGTAAACAGAGAAGTCCCAATGGGCGATTATGTTGGAGGCCTTTTTGGAATAGCATACAACGCATATGTTTCAAACTGTGTGGTGAAGGGTAATGTCCACGGAATGGAGTATGTAGGAGGCTTTTGTGGATATTCCTATGGTGGCTCCTTTAATAATTGTACTTTTGATAGTGGCAGTGTAGATGGAGGTGGAGAAATAGGAGGTTTTTGTGGATATTCGTCTGGTGGCTCCTTTAATAATTGTACTTTTGAAAGTGGCAGTGTAGGTGGATATGGAGAAATAGGAGGCATTTGTGGTAGAGGATCCGCCAATTATTATAATTGTAAAGTTAAAGCCGATATAAATGGTGGTTCATCTTCACTTGGTGGTATCTGCGGATGGAGTGAATGGGGCGATATTAACGACTGCGGCTATTCTGGAAACATAAATGGTGATGAGTACGTAGGTGGTATTGTTGGCTATTTATCAGATGGCACCATAACTTCTTGTTGGACATCATGCCATCTCACAGGACTTGCCAATCATGGGGGCATAGTGGGTAAAATGGAACGTGGCACTATCAAGAATTGTCGTGGGAATGGTTCTATCAAAGGCTTTAACAATTTAGGGGGAATAGTAGGATGCATAGGAAACGACTTGCTTTATGAAGACGATTATTATCATGGATATGGACAATCTTCGATAGAGAAATGTATAAATCAATACATGAATTTGGAAGGTTGTTCTTATGTAGGAGGCATCGTGGGACTATGCAACAATATAGAAACCACAATAAAAGAATGCGAAGCTTTTTCGGGCGACATCAAGGGTGTTCGTGGTGAAGATGATGAAGTTTCTGCGGATTATTATGATTGTGTCGGAGGTTTGGCAGGCTATTTTGCAGGCGAAATGACGGATTGCTTCTCTTATGGCATGAATGTTACTGGCGAGAGTTATGTAGGTGGACTTGTCGGTCAGTTTGTTGGTGGAACCCTCCGCAACTGCTATTCGAGAAACCGCATTTCAGGGCTTGAATATGTTGGAGGTTTATGTGGGGAAGTCAAAGGTAACTCAAGCGAGCAGGCAATTGTGGAGTCGTGCTTCTCCAGCAACTATGAGATAGGCTTTTCCAGTGCCACACAACACAAGGGAATGGCGTTTGGCGCTTGCAATGGCTCATACAGCATACCAGCCAACACAGACTCCAAGGCAAATGTCTCTTTGAGAACGACAAAACAAACTGTGGACGGTGTGGCAGTGACACAGTTTGAAAGCAACTTGCTTAATGGACGGGATATCGCATATTCTGCCGCCACCCTCGAAAGATATTACGTGTCGAAAGGATGGAATTTCACAAATATCTGGATGTTTGAAAAAAAGGGAATGTATTTTGGATTTCCCAATTTGCGTTATGTATCGCCATCTGCCGGAGGATGGGTTACTACAGGCTATCATTTGACATCGGAACCACTTGTGCTCAACAAGCAGACAGGAGGAACGCTTAAAGTCACAATGTCCGATTCTGAAGATAGCAAAATAAACATAGGAGTGCAGTTCACGCTTGTGCTGCCCGCCGGTGTCTCCATCAAGAAAGTATCTGGAGCGTATGACATCAAGCCGCTTGGAAAACTTGATGGGCACTCCATCGCTTGCAACCGACTTGACGATGGCTCTTACAAGATAATGGTGTTCTCTGTCAACATGAAACGATTCAATCCTGCGGGAGATGGTTTGATGAGCATAGGTCTTGAGGCAGACGACAGTGCAGTGCCTGACATTTATGATGTGTTCTTCAATGATGTGGTGTTCGCACAACTGAAAGATGGAGCCACAGTATCGACGTCTTACAAAGATTCTGGTGAAATAGGCATGTTGGAGGTCATTGATGGCATTCGTGGCGATGTGGATGGCGACGGAGAGGTGACAATCACTGATGTGATGAACTTGGTGAACCACATCCTCGGAATGCCTGTTGAGCCGTTCTACGAGCATAATGCCGATGCTAATGAGGATGGAAGTGTTGATGTGTCCGATGTGATGACATGCGTCATGATGATTCTCAGCAACAACAATTCTGTGAACAGCGTAAATGCTCTTCTTGCAAACACGTCACTCGACAAGATTGAGGTGGTGGCTTGTGATGAGGGCTATGACATCCACCTCGACAATCTCGACCATTACACAGCATTGCAGATGAATGTGAAACTGCCACAAGGGTGCAAGTTGAAGGAAGCCGTGCTCAACCCACAAAGGGCGGATGGACATTCCATCGCCACAAAACAGATAGAGGATGGCTCATGGAACATTGTCGTGTGGAGCATGGAAGGCAACGAATTGGTGAACGATGGCACACGGCTATTCACACTGGTGACTGAAGGCAAGGTTGAAGGCAAGGCACAAGTTGACGGCATACTGCTTACCAACAAGGAGTGCGACGCCATAGCACTTCAGGGCGTTGCTGGTGGAACTACTGGTGTCAAGGATGTGGAAACTGCTAATGACAAGGATGTCTTCTACAACTTGCAAGGTGTGAAGGTGAAACAACCTGTCAAGGGGGTCTATGTGCGCAATGGCAAGAAAGTAGCCATCAAGTGACGTGGCATTGACAGAAACATGACTTTATAGCAAATTTGTGGCCATTGACAATTTCGCCAATGGCCACAATTGTGTTGTGCTGTTTTTACTTGAAACTGATTCTCTGGATGAGCTGTCCTGGGTCGCCTATGATTAGCGAGATGGAGTGGTGTCGGCTCTTCTTGTCGAGTGGGAAGTCAAGGATGAAATCCTTCCTGTTTTCCAAAACCTGGCGTTTCCATGAAGCCGACCATTCCTCAAACTTGTTCTCGCAAACTATGGGCTTGTTGCCATCAACGCTAATGCCAAAACGATTGCTGCGGTCGAGACCGACAGGCCAAACGGGAACACATGAAATGCAAATCTTCACAGAGTCGGCATCTGCGGCAGTCTCGAAATCAAGGTCGATGTGACGGGAGGAGAGGTTGGCTGGGTCTTGCACCTCATCCATTGGCTCGCCCAATTGCAGCACGATCCAGTCAGCTCCCATTCCCTCGATTAGGCGGAAAGGAGCTGTTGCCTTTGCCTTGCGTAATGAGATGATGTTGGGCAATGTGGTGTAGTGCTGTTCCGCAGGGAGTTTGAACTGGTTGGTGGGAGACGTAACCAATTCAGGCATCTTTTGGTATTGTGCCACTATGCCTGGAGGAATCTCCGACATCATCTGGTTCCATTTGCCATTGAGAAGGTTGTTGTATTCATTGACCAACGACAGCAGGCTGTCGTTAGCCATGCGTGCTTTTTGAGCCGACAACTCACTACCTGTCTCGTGGTTTTGCTGCGCCATGAGGAATTTCATGTTCATCTGGTATGCCGACTTCACCGAATAGCCCAACATCTCGAACAGTGATGCCCTATGGTCTGCAGGCAAAGACACTGTTATCTTGTCGATGAGGTCGGAGATGGATTTGTATTCTGCCAGTCGCTGTTGTGCGGAGCCGTCTTCAAATGAGAAGTCGCTGTCGTGCAACCTCTCGTTCTCTCGGTTGTCCCATTCTATCTCATAGCCCATGAATTCAGGCTTGCGCTGCCATGCCAGACGATAATAAGTGTCGAGTAATTGCTGGAATTGGCTTTCATATTTGGAACCATAGATTTGGGCGAGCCATTTTGACTGATGGCGATTGACATTCTCATAGTTGAACGCCTTGATGTCCCATGCCATGTCGAAGAATTGCTGTATCTCTATTTCCATGGGTTTGATATCCCCAACGTTCAGCAGCCAGTAGCGGTCGGCACCTGCATCGTACGCTTTCTTCAGTTCTTCATACATCAGGGAGGGGGCGGTGGTGGCAATCCATAGGTTGTCGTGTGGCGTGCCCAAATAACTGATGTGGTAATACACGCCAGCGGCGCCCTTGCGTTGTCGTTCGGCGGCATTGCTGACACGTTTCATATATCCGTAGTTGTCATCCGGCCAAACGATGGTTATGTCGTCAGGAACTTTCAGTCCGGCATCGTAGATGTCGAGAGTCTCCTTGTAAGGAACGAAAATCTGTGGGATATCCTCTACTGCTTTCCCCTTGTGGCGTTGAAGAATCTCCCTTTGGTCGGCAAAGACCTGTTCCAAGGTGCGTGCCCTGACCTTGGGGTCTGTGGAGCCTTTCATGGCTTCATCATGCAAGCCACGCATGCCCATGGTATAGATGTTGTCGTATGATGCCGTCTGTTGCAGTCTGTCGTCGAATTTCTTCCAGATAGTCTGCTTGTTGGTTAGGTAGTTCCATTCCCCGTCGCGCTGCCTTTCCCATTCCGATGGGGCGGCATTGTTGAAAAGCATTGGTTCACAGTGGCTTGTGGTAATCATTATGCCCCATGCGTCGGCAGCCACCTGACTTTCAGGATGGCTGTAGAAAGCACCTGTGCAAGTATGCATGGCAGGTGCAAGCATGTTGCCCCTCAACCGAAGGATAAGTTCGCACACCTTGTCGTATGTCTTGGGACCAATGTCGTTCAGGTCTTTCTCGAAATTCCTTGCCGCCCATGTCTTCAGTCCCCAGTCCTCGTCGTTGATGAAGAAGCCACGGTATTTTATTGTTGGTGACTCAGAGAGTATGTTCTCCTTATAGTCGAGGCTGCTCTTCTTCTTGATGGGAACGTCAGCCCACCAATACCAGGGAGAGACGCCTATCCGTTCGCTGACATGCAGCACTCCGTATGCCAGTCCGCGTGCATCGCTGCCGATGATGATTAGGCGGTTTCCACTTGTTGTTATCTTGTAACGTTCCCAAGAGCCACGCAACTCGTCAGCCTTGACATTAGGACTGAGTTTGGCAAGCCTGTCTATAGTCGAAAGAATCACCACCGGACCTTTTGGCATCTTGTTGACAACAGGAGGCATGTATCCTGTCACACGTTCAATGTCTTCACTGAGAGTGGTTGCCATCTTCGACACCAAGGGAGCGTCGTTTTGGTCATATACTATTTTGCAACGTTTCAGGTCTGTCGCATTAGCAACTGTCACGATGATGGCACTTGCCAACAGGAGTATGATTCTCTTCATAATTTTAGGTACTATGTGTGGATTATTTCTTTACATTGCAAATATAGATAAAATACTTGGATTATTGAACATGCCGATAGAAGAATTTGATTTATTGAAAAAGAAGACGTATATTTGCATATTGTTAACGAATAAACGGAAAAGACAATACATCAAACTAAGATCATGAAAAAAACTGCATTATTGACCTTGGTCGTAGCGCTCCTGCTGCCGACCGCCACATGGGCAAAGAAACCCAAGAAGATTACACAAACCAAGGACGAATTCATCAACGAGTTGATGTCGCGCATGACCCTTGAGGAGAAACTCGGACAACTCAACCTGCTCGATGCAGGACAGTTGAACACTGGCGTCGGAAAGAAAGGCGTGGAAGACCAATCCATCCTCAATGGCGAGGTGGGCGGTTTCCTCAGTCTGATGGGCGTGGACCGCATACGCGAAGTGCAGCAATATGCCGTGGAGAAGTCACGCCTGGGCATCCCGCTGCTGTTCGGCCTCGATGTCATACACGGCTATCACACCATCTTCCCCATCCCCCTTGCCATGTCGTGCACATGGGACATCGAGAAGGTAAAGTTGGCAGCCCGAACAGCCGCCATCGAAGCCACGGCAGACGGCATACCATGGGTGTATAGTCCGATGGTTGACATCTGTCGCGACGCCCGTTGGGGACGCATCGCCGAGAGTGCCGGCGAAGACCCGTTCTTGGGAAGCGAAATTGCCAAAGCCATGGTGCTCGGCTATCAAGGCGACAAACGCAATGGAGGACGGTATGCCACCGACGAGGTGATGGCGTGTGTGAAGCATTTCGCCCTTTATGGCGCCTCAGAGTCAGGTCTTGACTATAATGTGACCGATATGAGCCGTGTGAGGATGTACAACGACTACCTCGCTCCCTACCGTGCCGCTGTGGATGCTGGCGTGGGCAGCGTGATGTCGTCATTCAACACGATAGACTACGAGCCTGCCACCGCCAGTTGCTGGCTGTTGACGAGCCTCTTGCGCGAGCAATGGAATTTCAAGGGCTTCGTGGTGACCGACTATGGTTCGATAGGTGAGATGCGTGCCTGGGGATGCGGCGACCTGCAAGAATGCTCCGCCCGTGCGTTGGCAGCCGGCACCGACTTCGACATGTGCTCCCGCGGTTTTGTGGGTACGCTGAAGAAGTCCTTGGAAGAAGGTTCGGTGACAATGAACCAGATAAACACAGCCTGTCGCCGCATGTTGGAAGCGAAGTGGGACTTAGGTCTCTTTGAAGACCCCTACCGCTATTGCAACACGCCCTCCAAGAAGCAGAAAGACGTGCTCTACACCGATGCCTCCAGAGCACTTGCCCGTCAGATTGCGGCAGAGAGTTTTGTCCTGTTGAAAAACGACAATCACTTGCTCCCCCTTGAGAAGAAAGGCAAGATAGCCTTGGTAGGTCCCATGGCACATGCCCCAAAGAATATGCGTGGCAACTGGGCACCGACAGCAAACACCAACCCGAATGAGTTCTCCACCCTCTTGGAGAGCATGCGCCGCGCCTTGGGACAGCATGCCGAGGTGGTCTATGCAAAGGGAAGCAACATCCATGAGGACGAGCAGATAGAAGCCAACTGGGAAGTCTTCGGCACCAATATCCGTGACCCTCGTTCTGAGGCAGAGCTGCTCAATGAGGCGCTCCAAACGGTTTCCGATGCTGATGTCATCATTGCCGCCATTGGCGAGTCGCAGGAGATGACCGGGGAAAGTTCCAGCCGTTCCGACATAAGCCTTCCTGAGACGCAGCAACGCCTGTTGAAGGCACTGAAGGCAACAGGCAAGCCCATTGTGGTGGTCTATTTCACCGGCCGTCCCGTGGTGATGAAATGGGAGAAGGAGAACATCCCCGCCATCCTCAACGTATGGTTTGGCGGCAGTGAGGGAGGCGACGCCATCTGCGATGTTCTCTTCGGCGATGCCAGTCCAAGTGGCAAACTCACCACCTCGTTCCCCCAGACCACCGGTCAGGAGCCTTTCTATTATAACCACATGGTGACCGGACGTCCCATCAGCAAATGGTTCAGCAAATATTCCACCAACTACACCGACATCGACGGCAGTGCGGTGTTCCCCTTCGGCTATGGCTTGACCTACACTACCTTCGAGTATGGTCCGCTGACGCTCAGCAGCGACAAGTTCCGCTCTGGTGGCAAAATAGAGGTACGGGTGACGGTGAAGAACACTGGACACAGAGCCGGTGATGAGATTGTGCAGATGTACATCCATGACACTGCCGCCTCCATCGCCCGACCCATCAAGGAATTGAAGGGCTTCCGCCGCATACATCTCGAACCGGGGGAGCAAAAGACAGTGACCTTTGAAGTAGATGAGGAACTGCTGAAGTTCTATAATGCCAACTTGCGCCATGTCGCCGAGCCAGGGGAGTTTACACTGATGGTTGGTCCCAACAGCGAGGACCTGCAAAGCAAGACCTTTGTCTTGGAATGAACGACAATGCAATCAAGGCACAACGCTTTAATTCCATTATAGAAATGTTTGAATATAAAAATATTTAAAAAATTTAAGAATATTTTAGGTGGTTTCAAAAATTATGCCTAAGTTTGCATTTCAATAAGTGTGAACAATCGAATCATAAACCTAATTGTGAAATGATGGACTCTCAAGACATGACCCCAAATGTGGGTACACCAGAAGAAAACAAGGTAGTGGACTCTTCCAATGTTAATGCGGAAACTCCGGCAGTGGCAGAAGAGCAAGTGGAAAAACCAGCTGTTGCAGAAGAGCAAGTGGAAAAGCCAGCTGTCGTAGAAGAACAGGTGGAAGCTGCTCCTGAAGCAGTGGAAGAAGCTCCTGTGCCCGAGCCTGCCGTTGTGGAGACACCACAAGCAGCGGATGAACCAGCAGTGGATGAACCAAAGGCAAATGAAGCAGAAGAAAAGGCTGCTGAAGAACCAAAGGTTTACAACACCAAGGGAGAAGTGCTGCAAAGGGTGATAGAACTGGCTCATGGCGAGGAAGTGCCCGACAAAAAGGAAGTGGACCTGCTAAAAACAATCTTCTACAAACTGCATTCCGCCGAAAGGGAAGCTGCAGAAAAGGCTTACTTGGAAGCTGGGGGAGATCCGGAGAGCTATCAAGTCACACCTGATGAGCAAGAGGAGAAATTCAAGGCAGAAATGGCTCTCATCAAGGAAAGAAGGTCGAAAGCTTTCCAAGAGCAGGAGAACGAAAAGGCTGAAAACTTGAAAAGAAAACTCGAAATCATCGAGAAGGTGAAGGGGATGGTTGATTCACCCGAAAGCGCCAACAAGGCATATCCTGAATTCAAACGCCTCCAGCAAGAGTGGAAGGAAATAAAAGCCGTGCCTGCAGAAAGGGCAAGCGAGCTGTGGAAGACTTACCAGCATTATGTTGAGCAATTCTACGACCAGTTGCGCCTGAATATCGAGGCACGCGAATATGACTTCCGCAAGAACTTGGAAATAAAGACCAAGATTTGCGAGGCTGCTGAGAAATTGGCTGAAGAGACGGATGTCATAAGCGCATTCCATCAGTTGCAAGAGCTGCACCAGCAATATCGTGAGGCAGGACCAGTTGCCAAAGACCTGCGAGAAGAGGTCTGGACACGATTCAAGGCAGCTTCATCTGTAATCAACAAAAGACATCAACAGCATTTCGAAGAACTGCGCTCAAAGGAGGAAGAGAACCTCACCAAAAAGACAGAACTCTGTGAAAAGGTAGAGGCAATAGCAAAAGAGGAAAACAAGACCGCTGCCGACTGGGAGCGTCATACTCGGGAGATTATCGCCATCCAGGGTGAGTGGAGAAACATCGGTTTCGCACCACAGAAGATGAATGTGAAAATCTTCGAGAGATTCCGCGCTGCATGTGACGACTTCTTCGGAAGAAAGACACAGTATTTCCGCAATCTGAAAAGCCAGTTCGCTGAGAATGCTGAGAAAAAGCGTGCATTGGTGGAGCAAGCCAAGGCTTTGCAAGACAGCACAGACTGGAAGGCTACTTCCGAAAAACTCGCTGCATTGCAGAAAGAGTGGAAGACCATCGGCACAGTACCCAAGAAATTGGGTGACCAACTTTGGAACGAGTTCCTCGGTGCATGCAACAAATTCTTCGAGGCTCGCAATGCCGTGAATGCAGGCGTCAGGAGCGAGGAGCGTGAGAATCTGGCAAAGAAGCGTGACGTAATAGCACGTCTCAAGGCTCTTGCAGAAGAACCAGGGGACGACACGCAGAAAAACGTTCAGGCTCTCGTGGATGAATATAGCGCTATCGGACATGTGCCATACCGCGATAAGGACAAGCTCTTCAAGGAGTATCACGAAGTCCTTGACAAAATCTACAAGGAGCTTAACATCTCAGTCACAAGACGCAGGCTCGACAACTTCAAGAGCAATTTGCGTTCGGTGGCAGAGAAAGGTGTCGGAGCTCTCGACAATGAGCGCACAAAACTCATGAGACGCTACGAAGGACTGAAGCAGGAAATCCAGACTTACGAAAACAACATCGGATTCCTCAGCGTATCGAGCAAGAAGGGCAACAGCCTCATAGACGAGATGAATCGCAAGGTGCAAAAGCTCAAAGATGACTTAGCTCTCGTGAAGGAGAAGATAAAGGCTATCGACGCTGAAAACGAGAGCGCTTCTGAGGAAGAATGACAAACAGCCCCAAGTAATTGGACACACTTTGATAAGAAGAGCCCCCTGTTGAACATTTCAGCAGGGGGCTTTACCATATCTTGTGTTGAAGAGGTCACGACCTCAGTCTATTTCCTCAAGAGTCTGTTTGAGAAGTCTCCAGAATGGTTCGATGGATGGTATGTAGCACCGTTCTGTTGTGGTGTGTGGGCTTCGCATTGTCGGACCGAGGGATACCACGTCGAGATGGGGATACTTGCCCAAGATGACTGAGCATTCCAGTCCGGCATGATCTACCTGAATGATGCCGTCTGTGCCGTTCTGCTCCTTATACACTTTGAGAAGCTTGTGCAGGATGGGGCTTTCGGGGTTGGGGTCCCAACCGCCATAGCTGCCGGCGGTTTCAACTTTCATACCTGCCATGCTGAAACAGCTTTCCAGAGTCTTCACCACATAGTCTTTCATGTCCTCACGTGAGGAACGTGCCAATATCTTGATGGCTGCCTTTCCACTTTCTATGTCGATGATGGCAAGGTTGGAAGATGTCTCCACAACGTCGGGGTAGGAAGGTATCATCCTTATCACGCCGTCATGGCAGGCGTAGATGGCGTTGATGAGGTTGTCTTGTATCTCCTCTGGCACTTCCGTCTTTGGCGTTTCCACATCTTCTGCATACATCTCCACGCCGCTTTCGATGTTCTTGAATTGGTCGGTGATGTCAGCTTTCCAGTCGGCAACCAACTCTTTCAGTGCTTCCACATTCTCTTTGGGAAGGGTTAGCACCACCTCTGCCTTGAAAGGTATGGCATTGCGCATGTTGCCGCCATGCCAAGAAGCCAAGCGTGCCTCACATTCCTCCATTGCCTCACGTACGAAGCGCACCATCTGCTTGTTGGCATTGGCGCGTCCTTCGTGAATCTCCAAACCAGAGTGGCCGCCACGAAGGCCTTTCAAGGTGACCTTTACAGCCACGTCGTCTGGGTCGGTCTCCACTTCCTTGTATTCGAGAGTTGCTGTTACGTCGATGCCACCGGCACTGCCTATGACAAATTTTCCCCATGTCTCAGAGTCGAGATTCAAAAGGATGTCGCCTTGAAGTTCGTTTTCAGGCAGGTCGTTGGCTCCGAACATGCCGGTTTCTTCATCAGCGGTTATCAGTGCATCGATAGGGCCATGTTTCAGGTCCTTGGCTTCCATCACAGCCATGATGGCAGCGACACCCATGCCGTTGTCGGCTCCCAAGGTGGTGCCTTTTGCCTTCACCCAGTCGCCGTCAATCCAAGGCTCTATCGGGTCGGTCTCGAAGTTGTGGTTGCTCTCAGGGTTCTTTTGGGGCACCATGTCCATGTGGGCTTGAAGAATAACACCCTTCTTGCCTTCCATGCCGGGGGTGGCGGGCTTCCGCATCACGATGTTGCCGGCAGGATCCTTGAAGGCTTCCACCCCGGCAGCAGCTGCGAAGTCGAGGAGGAATTGTTGGATTTTCTCCAAGTGGCCCGAGGGGCGTGGCACTTGTGTCAGTGCTTCAAAGTTTTTCCAAATGCAGACAGGCTGCAAGTTCTTGATTTCACTCATGTCTTTTCTGTCTTTTTTTAAGGTTAATATGTTATTTGTCGGATGTCTTGGTCTTGGGCCGAATCATGGCAAGCGCAGCCCACCCATAGACGCCGAGCAAGATGACGAGCATGGTTTGGACTGTGTGTACGATGAGAACGAACGACAAGGCGAGGTTGCTCTCCACGCCGTAAAGGATGAGCATCGTCTTCACCGAAAAATGCCAGGGACCGGCACCGTTGGGCGTGGGAACTATCACGGCTATGCTTCCCACCACGAATGCCACAAGAGCACAACTTGCCCCAAGGGCTGAGGTCTCCTCGAAGCAATAGAATGTGATGTAGAAATGCAGGAAATAACTGCCCCAGATGCCCAATGTGTAGAATATGTATAGGCCGACATTGTCAACATTGCGCAGCGACATGATGCCATGCCATAGGTTTGACAGTGTGTCTTTCAGTTTGTTGCTCATTTTCATTGCTTTTGCCAAGAGCCACAACAACAGCATGGCGGCAAGCAGGCAGATGAGCGTGACAATATAGCCGGTGGTGGTGAACTGGCCGAAGAATGTGTCGAAGCGTGTGCCGGTGGTGATGAAGAAATTGTGGAACACGCTCACTTGTGACAGGATGGCTATCATGGTGATCAGCAGCACCACCAAGCTATCTACCGCCCGCTCGGTGACCACCGTGCCTAAGGACTTGGCAAACGTCACGTTGTCGTAGCGTTTGAGTATGCCGCAACGGAGAAACTCTCCTACACGAGGTATTACAAGACTGGTGGCATAGCTTAGGAACACGGCGCAGATGGATGTGTGGCTGCGGGCATGCTCGCCAATAGGGGATAGTGTCTGTTTCCAGCGAAGGCCACGAAACAATTGGGCTGTCACTCCAAACGGAAGAGAAAGAAACATCCATGTCCAGTCCATCTCCTCATGCATGATGTGCTTGAATTGCTCCATGTCGTAGTCACGGTACATCCAATAGAGAATCGCACCACCCAACAATAGGGGCAGGAGCACTTTCGTTGTATTTATCGTTGTCTGACGGATGTCCATGTCGAGATTGCTGATCTTTCTTTCAACAAGCAAAATTACTTATATAAAACGACAAAAACGAATCTTTATTGGATAAACGTGAAAAAAAGCGATGCCTCACGGCATCGCTCTCGAAAAAAAACTTATATAATACACTTCGGTTGGTGAGAAAAAACACTTTTTTCGCTTTCACTTCTTCGCTCTTGACACAATGGAGTGGATGTATGTCATACCGACAACACCATTGCCATGATGTATGTGCAAGATACAACCAACACCCGACAGCATTTTATGCCATTCAGGATTCAGTGAATAAGAAGTAACACATTGCGCCTTGCCCCTTGCATCGAGAGGTGTCGGCAAGCTTGGTCATGCTCGAAAGGCAGGTCTTCTGACTTCATTCCGCGGTCAAGCGCCTTCCCACCTATTGGCAGTGGCTCTTTGCTTGACGCATTAAAGGAACTCACAGCTGCGAGACAGTCGGGGATTCTCACCCCGTTCCCTTTGCTAATCGCGTATAGCGAACCTTTTCATCTGCAAAAATAATGCTTTTTTTCGAAACGTGCAATAATATTAGTAAAAAATTGTTCTTTGGTTTTCAAGTAGGACTTGTTGTATGGACGATGCGCTTTTTAGAGGCTTTTTAAGAACTTTTTAGGACATGCCATTAGATTTTTTATGAGAAAAAATTTGTCGGTATGGTGGAAAGTACTTATATTTGCACACTCATTCTATCATTATTATTGTTCAACTTAAAAAAATCACGCCTATCGGAACATCATTACTTAAATAACAAATTCATCTTAAGGAATGGAATATCTGAACCGAATGACCGACGAGGAATTGGCTTTGGCTTACATCGACGGTGATAATAAGGCGTTTGATTTGTTGTTGGAAAGAACAAAAACCAAACTCTTTACTTATATTGTTTTTGTGGTTCGCGACCGTGACTTGGCAGACGACATTTTTCAAGAGACATTTGTAAAGGTCATCATCAAGTTGCAGCAGCGGAAATACACCAATTCAGGAAAATTTGGCGCATGGCTCGTACGCATTGCACACAACGTGATCATGGACTGGTATAGGGAGCAAAGAGCTGAGAAGATAGTTGAGCCTACAGAAGGCAACGACTTGTCGAATCTCGGCGGCAACGACTTGCTTGACATGAATGTGGAAAACCACTTCGTGAATGAACAGGTGATGCGCGATGTGCGAAAGATGATGAACATGCTGCCACCCACACAGCGTGAGGTGGTGTATATGCGTTTCTATCAGGAGATGTCGTTCAAGGAGATTGCAGAGACCACAGGCGTGAGCATCAATACGGCATTGGGACGTATGAGGTATGCTGTGCTCAACCTCCGCCGGATGGCGAGGGAGCATAATGTGGCATTGCAACTCGACTGATAGCGACGCTATGTCGTTGGGTCAAAGGCTTTTGAGCGACGCTATGGTGGCTATGGGGTCTTTGGCTTTGAAAACGTAGCTGCCACTTACGAGTACGTCGGCTCCCGCTCTTGCCAATCGTGGGGCTGTTTCTTCTTGAACCCCACCGTCTATCTCGATAAGGGCATGGCTGCCGCTTTCATTGATCAATTGGCGTAGCCGATGTATCTTGGATATCGTGTTCTCAATGAATTTCTGTCCGCCGAAACCAGGGTTGACACTCATAAGGAGCACCATGTCCACATCGCAGATGATGTCTTCGAGCATCGACACAGGAGTAGATGGGTTGAGTGTGACACCTGCTTTCATGCCTGCTTGATGAATCTCCTGCACGGTGCGGTGCAGGTGGGTGCATGCTTCGTAATGCACATTCATCATCATGGCTCCCAAACGGGCGGTGCGTGAGATGTAGTTCTCGGGATTCACTGTCATGAAATGAACGTCGAGAGGCTTCTGGCATATCTTGGCAACACCCTCAAGGACAGGGAAGCCAAAAGAGATGTTGGGTACGAAAACACCATCCATCACGTCCAGGTGGAGCCAGTCGGCTGAACTTTGGTTGAGCATGTCGATTTCACCACGCAGGTTGGTGAAATCGGCAGCCAATAGGGAGGGGGATACTAATATCGACATCAGCAGGCAAGCTTAGTTAAGACAGTATCCAACAAAATTTCCATTAACTTCCATCACACGATACGTGCGTGCAAATTCTCTTATGAAATTGAGGGTGTGTAGTGATGGCTCTGTTTCTTCGTGAGTAAATATTTTCATAGGCTAATCTTTTAAGTGTTCTTTTTCATTTAACGATTATAATTTGTCTTTATTATGTTAAATGAATAAAAAAACTACCATCTTTTTTCTTTTCTTGATTTTTGGCAAAAACACCCTTTCATGATGCTCTCACTTCACTTTGTGTCCACGAATAACACATGCAATCATTTATGCTGTCATTCCTGATTTGACAACCGACAAGTTTTTTGCATAAAGTTATGCTATTTCCCAAAAAAGACGTAACTTTGCACCCTCTTATGGTTGGCTGTTTTGTTTATGGCTGCTCATGGGAGAATATGGCAGATGGCCTATTTTTAGGTAGGTGTTCAATAATAGATAATGTTTTTTTATGATAGTAAAAGTCTGTGGCTTGTGCGTAGCCGATAATATACGTGAGATAAGAAAGCTCGATGTGGATTGGGTTGGATTGATTTTCTGCCCTTCCAGTCCTCGATATGTGAAGCAGCTTGGTGCCAGGGGTGGTTTCTATCCCGACTATTCCCCCTTTGCCAAGTCTCCCAAAGAATTAGGAGGGCAACCCACATTGTCAACAAGGGTAAACAAGCCAAAGAGGGTGGGTGTGTTTGCCGACGACATGCCACAGAACATTGTGACAAGAGTCTATAATTTCTATCTCGACATTGTGCAGTTGCATGGTGAAGAACTTCCTGTCATGATTGAGAATCTGCGTCGCACTCTCGACCCGGACATACGTCCTGTGAAGATAATGAAGACAATAATGTTGGAGAGTGAGGCTGACTTGGAGAAATGCAAGGATTATGAGTCCGTAGTGGACTATTTCCTCTTTCACACCAAAAGCGGCTTGACAGGCTGCGGCAAAAGGTTTGATTGGAGCATCCTCAATGCTTATAAGGGAAATGTGCCCTTCCTGATAGGGGGTGGTATAGCGCCTGAAGATGCGGAAGCTGTGAAGGCTTTCAAGCACCCTCAGTTTGTGGGTGTTGACATCAACTCGAAGTTCGAGATAGAGCCAGGTGTCAAGGATGTGGAGAAAGTCAAGCAGTTTGTTGAGGCTGTCAAGGCTTGATATTCATGGAAAAGGTATTGATAGATTTCCTTAATCATTTCGACCGATTTGCTGCTTCAGCAGGGGCGCATATTGTCGAAATAGTGGATGGTGTGGCACGTGCGCAAATGACAGTTACGGAAACACACCTCAATGGTGCTGGCGTCTGTCAAGGTGGTGCCATCTTCACTTTGGCGGATTTGGCTTTTGCTGCCGCTGTGAACAGTTGCGGGCTGATGACAGTGGGAACCAACAACAACATCACATATCTGCGTTCGGCAAGAAAGGGTGACGTGCTGACTGCCACGGCTCAAGAGGAGTATCACCACAAGTTGCCAATGTGTGTGGTGAGGGTGACCAACCAGAAAGGAGATCTTGTTTGTGTGATGACGGGAACGGCATATCGCAGAAACATACCATTGATGCCTGATAATAGTGAAAAGTGAAATCTTGGAATTCAATTATTGAATAAATTCTTATGCAAGACGAAACCACCGTGTTGCCATTCTCCTATGAGGGCGGAGAGGGTTTAGAGGACAATACTCCTTGGTATGCCATAAGGCTTTTCACAACCAACCAGATGAAGGTGGGTGACTATTGCAAGGAGCATGGACTGGATTTTTTCATCCCCATGCAATATCGTTTTTATGAGGATGAAAATGGAAGGCCGAAACGCAAGTTGCGCCCAGTGGTGAGCAACCTGATTTTTGTTAAGAAACCTGAGTCGGCTATGGTGATGAAGGAGATGGTCACCCAGGTGCAATTCAAGATGTCGGTAATCACAAAAGACAAGCAGACGCGGGAGTATTATGAGATACCCGCAAAGCAGATGTTTGAGTTCAAGGCAATGTGCAACCCTGAAATCGAATTGAGGAAATATGTCAGTCAGGAAGAGGCACGGTTGAAGGTTGGCACGCCAGTGTTGGTTTGCCACGGACCATTGAAGGGAATGACTGGCAGGCTGGTGAGGCAAAGCCATAAATACTACTTGCTCAAGGAGGTGCCGGGCATCGGGGTGATGCTGAAGGTGTCACGATGGTGCTGCAAACCAATGGCCAACAACGATAATAAATGAT
This sequence comes from uncultured Prevotellaceae bacterium, assembly GCA_900315745.1. Classification (GTDB taxonomy): domain Bacteria; phylum Bacteroidota; class Bacteroidia; order Bacteroidales; family Bacteroidaceae; genus Prevotella. The sequence continues at coordinate 23,807 of ONAG01000030.1, read as the reverse complement.
GTCGTCGTTGGCCATTTGTTTTTTTCAGATGTTCTTGATCCATATTATCTTGCCTTGGCATAAATCTGCCACACTGCATGTACCTCCCTTGAGGGGTATGGTCTTCTTGGGGGTGATGGCTCCCGTCTTGGGGTCAATGTCGTAAACCTTGTATTTCCCTGCAGATAAGGTGATGTTGGCTTCACCGTCTTGAGTATAGACCAAATATCCAGTCTTTTCATGACCAAGCACGAGGCATCCTGTTCCGTCCATGGGATGCATCTGGCATAGGTCGGCGAGAAGAGTCTGTTGCATCTTCCCATCTTCGGGCTTTATTGGAATGTTGGGCAGCGAACCGCCAGCCATCAGCACCGCCCATCCGTTTTCCGGATATTGCTGGGCATAATATGTGATTGCCTTGTCTGGGTAAAGGTCATGGCATTCACGTACAGCCCTGTAAACCTCTTCGAAGCCTGTCTTTCCTGTCTTCATCTTGCGCATCCATTGGCGTGGTGCCATGTTGCGTCCTGCTTCCGGTGCCCATAGTCCGTCGGTGTTGTAGTGCCAGTAGCGTATGTCGATGATGTCTATAGATTGACTGAGTATGGGGTCGGACATGATGCTGTCTTGAGCATCTTTAGTGCAACTGAGGGCTACCAGTGGACGCGTCCCTGTCTCTGCTTCCCATTCAGCTATTGTCTCAATCCAGAAACGGGTGAAATGAGTGGGTCCTGTGTATTCCGCACTTATCAGATGAACCACATTTGACTGTCCTTTCATTTGGTCAAGGCACATGCGTATGTATTGCTTGTGAAGCGGCCGCAACGTGGTGTCTTGCTCATTATAGAATTGTTCAGCCATGAATATGCGCTTGTCGCCGGCGAAAGGAACAGGTTCGGGGAAGTTGGTGCCATTGATGTTGTTGGTGGGGCGCCATGGACAATCCACCCAGTGTGCTCCAGCTTCCAGGATGTTGTGTTGGAAGTAGTGCTCGTTGAACAGCAGGATGTTGTGTCTTGATGCCTTTGATGCGAAGTCGTTGAGTCGTTTCCAATACCATAGGTTGGGTCGGCTGAGGTCGTAACAGGACAACCCGTCCCATGCCGTGCCTTTTCCGCTGCGTGAGAAGGGCTGTTCGTAGAATGGCGCCCATACGTCGCCGTCGGCACGTCTCACTCGCTCATGGTCGGTGCGGCGAAGGTCATACCATAGACCGTAGTGGTGGTCGAGTTGTGCATAGTGTCCATTGTGCAAGTATTCCACTACGGAGTCGATGCGGTCGGTCCATCCTGTTCCTTCGCGTCCGGGCACAAAGCGTGTGATGGCAGGTCGTGCGTCGCGTTTCACGAAGTTGTCTTTCACGCGTCCGCTCCACCATGGGATGTCGTACTGGTTTCCTGTCACGAGCATGTCGTCGTGCGCTATATGTCCGTTGGAAATGGAATAATCCTCTGTGATGGGGGACTGTGGTGATGATTGGGGCATCGCCTTCCTCTTCATTGCCTTGTTGCTGATGTCTGTTCTGGGGACTCTTGATATGGGATTTCTTGCAGCTATGCTGTCCATCCACATCTCAAGGGTAAGCCGTGGTTCGTGGAGCGATTCTTGTGCCAGTTGCATGGCTTGTTCCACGGTGGGCGAACTGGTGGCATTGGTGGGGCGGGGGAGCACTTGTCCTATTTGATTGCAGTGGCTTCGGACTTTCTCCATCTCCCATCCTTTTGCTTGCAGGCGCTTCTCCAATTGTTCGTAGTAGAGAGAGCGTGGACTGACATGGTCGTTGCTGCTCGTCCATTCGCCGTTGCCGGTGAGGGTGCCCCAACTGCCGTGTGCGCTGTTTCGGTTGTCGCTGTCGGGAGAGTAGCAGTATATGGTGGATGCCGTGCATTGCCAGAACATGGAATTGGCGGTGTTCCACCCTGTGCCCATCTGAAATTGTTCGAGGTTGGAAAAGCATAGGTCGTGCCCGTCGATGTTCACAATGTCGAAGAGCATGCCGCATGCCCATGAACCGATGCTGCCACTGAAGCTGAGAGATTGTTCGCCCTCGCATTGCACAAAGGCATTTGGACCCGCTGCGCAATAGCCGGCAGAAAAGTCATGGATGCCCTGACGTGAAACGCAGCGCTGAAACAACGTCTGCTGGCCTCTGGTGTGGAAGGTGTTGCGACGCCAGCCGCCAGTCTCTGAAATGGGGTCAATGGAAATGCAGTCCTCCACGGTGATGCGTGAGGTGTGCTTTTGCAAAATCACGGCACTGCCTGCGAAATGTGAGAAATTGACGCGGCGCACCCAGCAGTCGCGTGCCTCTTCCATCGTTATGCCGTCCCAGCAGTGGTCTTCGTCCTTGGGATTCCAGTCGTTGGTGGCACTTGCAAGTGTGAGGTCTTCCACGCCACATTCAGTCAACTCCATCGTGGGATTGTGCTTCAAGACGTAAGCCCCGCCGAAGTCAGCGGAAATGGTGGTGGTGATTGGTGCGTCGATGTGTATTGTGCTGCCGTCGATGTGTGTGATGGTTCTATCCCACGTGATGTCGATGTCTGTTGGTTTCCATCCGGTATAGTCGAGTCCTCCACCAAAGTCGTCCATGTTCAAGTGCTCAATCCATTCGCGAGTGCTTGGGCGTGTGATATGTATGCGGTCGTTAGGGCGTAGGTTGGATGGTGTTGTGGTGAGTGTGAGGGTGGTGCTGCCTGCCGGCACTTTTTCTTGGCACGATATGTATAGAGTGTCGCTTTTTGTTGTCTTTATGGTTGATGCCTTTTCCCCCTCTATGTAGATTAGTGCTCCTCTGTCAGCACCATGTTTCATTAGTATGGTGTTGTCCTTGCCCATGCCGCGAATCACTATGCCCGAAGTGGTGATGCGGAGGGGGTGGTCAAGGTGGAAAGTGCCTTCGCCAATGACGATGGTGCCTCTATGGCCATTGATGTTGGTTGGAAGGGTGGCAACCTTGTCGATGGCTGCCTGGATGAGGCTGGAGCAGTCGCCTGGTTGCCATGTCACTGTTGTTGCTTCTGGAACGTCGGGAATGGTCATCTCGGAAGCCTTGTATCCGCATGTGGAATAGTCCATGGGTACATACAGTTCTTTCTTGGGCTTTTTCTGAGCTTGGAGTGGCAGTGTGATGCAGAGGGCTAACAGGATTATTGTTTTGGGGTAGATGGTCATGTTGTAGTTTGTTAGATTGTCATGGACATGGTATGTGGCATTTATTCAAAAACCCTAAGGACTAAAAGGACAGATTGTCCTCCAAGTCCTTAAGGTAAGATAATTTTCAAGTAAAAGTTCTACTTATAATTCATCCCATAGACGATTCTTCTTGGGTGTTGGGTTGTCTTCTTCCCAAAGATTTGAATAATTGGAATTGATTGTGCCGCCACTCACAAGATCCAAATTGCTGCCAAGTTCAAACTCCTCTTGCATTACGGCAGAGGAAATGTTCAAAAGGCAAACTTCGGTTTCTGGAGTGGCATAGATGTTCTTTTTCATCTTTTCTTTATATTATGGTCGTCCGTCATCATCCTGCAGGAAGGATGGCGGACGACATTTCAGGTTTTTATTTCACTGTTATGGTTTTCCCGTCAACGATGTATATTCCTCGTGGCAGCCCTTTCAAGTCGTTCGATTGGTTTCGCATTTTTTGTCCTGTCACTGTATAAACATTGCTTGGTGCCGATGAAGCATTGGATATTTCTTTAATGCGTGTAGCGTCATCGAAGATAATGGCAGGTGCCTGACTGTTCTTGTCTATTGCACGGAAGAATGCGCGGTATCCTTGGAGAGTCATCAGTATGCCATCGGCTTTTGGTCGCTTAAGTCCTTCGGAAGTGAGGAAATAGTCGCCTTTGTAGAAAGGCTGTTCTTCCTTGTTGTCATAGTTGCCGAGGAACATGAAGTAGTTGGTGGATACCTTTGGCTCATCTACAGGGATGCCAGAAACGCCCTTGATGAGATAAGGCGAGGCTTTTGTCACACCCTTGATGAGGAATGGTTGGTTGGCTCGGATGTCTCCTGATTCAGTTTCGAATATCAGGGTTTTTTCGTCGCCGGCATCCTCCATTAGGTTTCCTATTACAGTTCCTTCGCCAAATACGCTCTTCACTTGAGCGGCTGTCATGCTGTATGGCAACACGAAGGATGCCCATGTGCTGCTGTTAAGGCCACTGCGCCAGAGGTGGGAGTTGCCTCCGTCGATTTCGCCAAGGAGGGCATATTGTTTGCATTTCTCGTCGTTGATGGATACTGGCACGTAGTCGCTGCCGTCTTTCACGTATGGCAGTTCCACATTGAAAGAAACAGTCTTGTTGCGGTAGCCGGGAGCACTGGCTGTAAATGATAAGGTGCCTGGCTTGCCAAATGCGTATGTGTCTATACTGTTGGCAGACCTGATGATGGTGATGTCGTCGATATATGCGAAAGATACGTGTTCTGCGTTATTATTGTTTCTGCCCAACCCAATTAATAAACCTTGGACGTTCAAGTTTACATTAGTGTTGTTGATCTTGTAATGGCCAGAACCTCCCGAGTTGGTACCTTGCAAAGTAGCAATTGTGTAACTCACGGCACCTGTTGCCTTGTTCACATTTATGGTATAGTGATACCATTCTTCATTGTTTATAGTAAAGTAGTTATTGTCGCCGTCAACAGTGTAGGTTTTGCCGAAATTCTTTCCACCATAAAGTTTGAACACATAGTTGGAGTTGTCGAACATGGCGTTGGAATATGGCAATGAGGCTCCTTGTCCAAAAAGAATTATCTCGTTGTCGCCAAAATTGCCTTCGGTATAGTGAAGAGCCATGTCGAATTCAATGCTGTAGTTGTCTGTTGTATAGATGCTATTGTTAGCATAGAATTTGGTATAGGCTGATCTTGGACCTGTACCACCATTATGCACTACTTGTAAGTAATTGTCTGTACCCCACCATTTCTCCACGTACAAATTGGCATATCTTGTGGTCCATACGCTACTTATATTTTCAGTTGTCAAGGTTTCAAAGTCTTGTACGTAAATGGTTTGCGGCAAGGATTCTCCAAGTGTAGTCTCGTTGCCGTCTTTATCAGTGAATGTGCCGAAATATGTTGGGGTTACATTGGCTGCGGGGCAGGTGATTTGAACTTTGGGCAGGAAATAAGTTGTGGCTGATGAGGAAGGATAGTCCTCATGAAGGTCGTAGTTCACCCAGTCGATGATGTCGATTGTTGGTGTTGCCATGTTGCTAACATTGCCGATGACAAGATACAGTTTGCCTTCTTCAATTTCAAGATGTGGATTGCGTGACGCATCTACTCCTTCGATAATAATGTCGTTGAGGCTGCTGCCCTCTGCCAATGCTTCCAATGTTCCGATTGGATAATAGCCATCAGCTGGATTGTATGGACAGTTGAATTGGAATACAGGCTTGATGTATTGTGGACCGAAGTTTTCCCATACGCTGTTGCCTGCCTTGCTCTCGGTGCTCAATGTGCCGATGAAAATCTGGTCGTTGTCACCCACATTCGTTCCCATGAGGTCGAACACCACGCGTGAGCCGAAGCGAAGGTTCAACTCGTTGGCGCTGATGGTGGACACATAAGTGTATTGGCCGCCAGGCTGTATGGTGGCAGCATATTCGGCAGAAATGGATGAACCAAACACGCCGCCGGTGGAGTTGAGGGTGGCGAAGCGGTTGAGCCATACCGGGCTGCTCTGCATTGTGTCGTTGAATTCGAGTGTGCCTGCCCAGACGTCTGTCTTGCCTGTATAGGTCTCTTTCACATTAGGCAATACCAACGTGCCTTGGCCTTGCTTTGTCAGGTGCATCGGACCAGTGAAGGCGCCGCCAGTCACGGTGTGGGTGTAGTATTCGTAGTTGATGGGGGGCAGGTTGGTGGCACCGATGGAACCATCGGTTCTTACTTTTGTGCCAGTCGTGCCGTTTTCGTCGGTTCCTATGCACCAATAGGGAGCGTTGTCGATGAACACCCATGGTGAGGCGCCATCAGCGACGTTGATGGTCATGTTGGCGTTCTCGCAGGCAATCACCTGCTTGCCATCAAGTGCAGATGAGATGGAGCCACCATTACTGATTTCAGTCCTTTCGTTCATGATGAGTGGTGGAGGAGCCATGGTGATGCCTTCCATCTCTCCAAGATAATAGCTGAGGTGTGGCGGTTGGTTGTAGGCATGCATCTGCCAAGCCATGGCTTGGCGGTATTGGTGGTCTTGCCAAAGCGTAGGTATTGAGTGTTCCGTGGGGAATCCCGTGGTGTAGATGCGGATATGGCTGTCATTGTCTTTCAAGATGATTTCTTCGCGCCAGTCGCCTATGATGTCGCCTTGGAAGCAAGGCACGTTTTTGGTATATGAATTCATGCTGTAGCTGCCATCCGATGTGAACATTCGTCCTTTTCCTATACCTTCAATCATTGCCCAACCATCGGCACTTTTCGAACCCATGTATTCTGACAGGAAGTCGCCATCCCAATAGATGCGGAAGTTGATCAGGTAGTCGGCTATTGCCGGTATTTCGGAAGAAGACTTGTCTGCCACGCAGCTTATCATTTGGGAGTGCCCTGTGGAACATCCGGATGCTCCCGGATGACTGTTGGAGAAGTTGGCTGCCAAAGCCCTGCCGTCGTCGCCTGTTCCTGTGTGCTTGAAATACACCTGGCTGGTTGTGGCGTTGCGGTAGTTGAAGCCATAATATGGGCCTTCCTCCAAACAGCCGAAGAATTCCAATCCTTTGCGGTATGGGTCTAAGTCGCTCACATGTTGCGCATCCCCATGTCCATATCCTGTTGTGCTCAACCCCTTGCCATTGTCATCGATGACCATGGAGCCATAAACTATCTCGTCGCGTCCGTCTTCATCCACATCAGCTATGATGTAGTTATGATATCCATTACCATACCAAGGGCTGGAAGAATTGTTGCATTCCCACCTCCATTTTTCGGTTAGCTTGTGGGTTGTGGGGTCAACCTCAAGTGCGCACATCTTGTGGCGGGTGTATATTCCTCTGCCAAGGAAGATGAATGGCTTTTTGCCATCAAGGTAGGGTGCTCCCATGAAATATTTCGACGAGCGATGTCCATAGCTGTCTCCCCACGCACTTGCGCTTTCTCGTGAAAGGGGATACTCGATGAATGGGTATTGGGAATATTTGCCAATGGGATACGGCTTGCCTGTTTCTCCGTTTAAATATACCAGGTACTCATATCCGGTGTTGGTGTATGTCAGGTTGGCTCTATGGTCGATGCTGCCTCTGTTGTTTTCATCAGGACGGTATCCTATCTTGGTCGTTGTTCCATCGTTGTGATGAAATACCATTCCGTCGGCTCCCCTGAGCAGTACTTCAGCCTTGCCGTCTTGGTCCCAGTCGTATGCAATGAGGTTGCACTCTGTGCTTGAGCCGCTAACCATGTTGGGGCCTACATCTATCCACCACAGCCTTGTTCCATTTAGTTTGTAGGCTTCGAAAACGTCGTAGTGAGGGTCTTCCATTGTGACATAAAGCCCTTTATTGTCATCGTCGCTGATACGCTTGATGATGATTTCCATCTCGCCATCGCCATCGAGGTCTGCCACCTCGGCGTCGTTGGTCGTGTAGTTTGCTGTCACATCCACCCCATTGTATGAATATATTTTCTGCAGTGGTATTTCAAGATAGCCTATGGGATAGTCCTGGTTGCCATATCCCTTATCTGGAATAAAACTGCTCCAAGGTGTCACTGCAGCGCAAGCTTCTTTCTCCACTCCTCTTATCACTGGACGTATGGTGTAGCTTGAAGCATCGTTACCACTTGCATCACTGAGGTTTGTTGCCTTCAGGTTGGTTGCAATTCTTGTTCCATTGCGATACACGTTGTAGTAGGTGTCATAGTATTCTTCTCCCAGACGTCTCCAACTAAGGAAGTTGCCACTTTTTGCTTTCATTGCAACAAGTCCTCTTGTCAGCACGTCGCTTTTGCGTTGGGCATGAACGCTTGTTGTGGCTGCGAAAAGAAGGATGACAGCCACAAGGCATGTGTAAATTTTTTTGTTCATATTATGATTGTTTTTTTAGGTTCGTGATGTGTTTTTTGTTTTGTTCAGACCTTTTTGGAGTCTTTGCCTAAAAGTTTGTTTTAGTCGTTGTTTTGAATGTTGGTTTGCAAAGGTAACCATAATTGGCAAAAACAAGAAAGATAATGGGAAAAAGTTGATTATAAACAACCAAAAAGAGACATGACGTGCTTCTTAAGCCTGTGTTTTTCAAATACCTTGCCCGGAGGAAAGGTGCGGAATCCTTTCTCCGGGCAAGGTTATGATAGTGTCTTTTTAGAAAAAGTATGGCGACTTTTAGGGTAGTGTGTCGGCAAGTGGGTCGAACAGACCATCAGCATTCCTTCCCAAGTCGTGCCATCCCACTGTCTGGTGCAGTGTCGGGTTGGTCTGCATGGCGTTCTGGCGTAGTCCGAGGAAATAGTATGTGGGTCGGTATTGGATGGTGAGAGCGTCGTCGTTGCCGTCGAGGTTCACATCCTTTCGTCCCAAGAATATATCATAGAATTCTGCCAACTCCCTTACCTTGTTGTCGTTGTAGTTGCTGCCCGTGCGTGTCATGTCCTCGTCGAGGGTTATCGGGGCGGGACGGTTGCCTTCTGTCGGGTCGGTGGTGGATGCGTCAAGGCAGTAGAGCACTATCTGGTGGCGCTTGGTGCCGTTGAGCGGTTTCACGCCGAGGTAGTTGCATGTGTTGCCACTGAATCCAGTCAAAGCCCATGTCGATTTGATGTTGCCTTGCCCCACACCACCATCGAAGAGCATCCATCGGTGCATGTCGCCATAACGGTTGCCTTCGTATGCCAGTTCCACCTGACGTTCGTAAAGAATGGTGTTGAAGAGTTTGGCACGGTCGCCATTGATTCCGGAGGGTAGTCCGTAGTTGTTGGCTGCGGTGTATCCCACACGTGCGCGAATCTGCTGCAAGGCTTGCACTGCTTCGTCATAGTGGCCGGCACCGCAAGCAGCCTCGGCGAAGTTGAGCAGTACTTCGGCATAGCGCATGGCGAGCAGTGGAGCCGCGTTCTTCATGAAGCCCTTCGGGTTGCTCTGGCTGTTGATGTACTCATAGAAAGGAGTGGTGTGCAGGTGCAAGTCATCGGTGCGCTTGCGCACGTAGATGGAGTGGCTGCTTGCCTTGTCGGTAGTCTGGGTGAGCAGTTCTGCCCAATAGCCACTTGAAGTGGTCACTTTCTCCAGGTCATCCTCGTTGTCGTTCCACATGTAGCTCCAAAGGGCATATTTGCGTCCTGTGGTATATACATCGGTGGGGATGATGCCGATGAGTGATGGGTCGGAGAGGCTTACGCCGCCTTCGCTCCATTGCCATTCCACGCCAGGGAAGGCGAAAGTGCGGTAGAATCTCGGGTCGCGATTCAGCCAGAAGTTGAGCTTGTCGTATGGTATGCTGCTCTCTCCAGGGCGCAGTCCGTCTGCCATGGGGAAGAGGTCCACCATCTCTGCTGTTGGTGTGTAGCCACCGCCGCCGTTGGTGTTCTTCGGGCGGATGCTGTGCTCCCAGCGGTTGTATTTGCCATAGTCGGGCTGACCGGAGACATTGTCTTTGGTGTTGTGCAGGGTGATGAATACTGCTTCGTTCACGCTTCCGTCGCTGCCTGTGTAGTCCATCCACATCTTTGCCCAGTTGGCTGCGTTCTTCTCGCCGCCATTTCCTGCGTATGCCAGACCAAAGCCGCCAGCCTTCAACTTGTCGAGGGCTGCCTTGTTGGCTGTGTATGCTGCCTCCCAGCGACTCATGTCGTCGGCGCGGTTGAACACAGGACTGGCATAATAAAGGAGCATCTTGCCAAGCATGGCCTGGGCGAGACCCGATGTCACCCTGCCGAAGTCTTGAGCTTCGTTCTGCCAGCGGGCGGGCAGCATCTGGGCTGCACGTTCAAAGTCCTGGCAGATGAAGTCAACACATTCCTTGGTGGTCTTGCGGGGCACGATGAGGTCGGTGCCATCGCCATCGTTGCCGAGGATGGGGTCTTGCACATGGTCGATGATGGGCACGCCGCCATAGATGGTGACGAGGTGGTAGTACATGTACCCTCGGAAGAAATAAGCTTGTCCAAGCAGCGTGTTCTTCTCTTCTTCGGTGAGGTTGGCTTTCTGCACGTTCTCTATAACGTCGTTGCAGTTTCGGATATGTCCCCAAGGGCTGTAAACGTCGTTTGCCACATAGAAGAAATCGAAGTTGGAACCACTGAAATTGTATGTGATTTCATTATTAGGGTCAACGAAGATGGAGAATCCACCATATTCGTCAGTGCTTTTCGACCATTTGTCGGGGTTTCCGACAGACGTCCAGTCGTTGGGCTTGTTGGTGCCGTTGCCGTCGCCTCCGTCAGAGGTGGGCAACATCCAAAAATAGAGGTTGTTCACACGTTCCAGGGCACCATTGTAATTGCTGTACGCCGTTGTCTGGTTGAAGTTGCCGTAATTCTTCTTCTCTTTCAGGAATTCGTCGCTGCACGAGGCCATCCCCATGCCTATGGCTCCCAGCACGAGGGCAGTCCTGATTATATTGTAGTTGTTCATCTTGATAATCCTTTTAAGTTAGAACGAGACATTGACACCCATTGTGATTTTGCGCAAGTTGGGATAGCGACCATAGCTTCCGGCCCATGATGCCCAACTCTTGTCGGGGTAGTTGTTGATGAAGTTGAAGGCATTCTGCACGGTGAGGTTTAGTCGCACTCTGCTGATGCCGGCGAGTTTCACTAATGAGCTTGGCAGGGTGTAGGCTACAGTGACGTTGCGCAGGGTGACCGTGGTGGCGTCGATGAGCCAGAACGATGATGCCTGGGCGTTGGTGGTGTAGCGCATGTTGGGCATCCAGGCTGTCAGGTTGGCTGGCACTGTAACGTGTCCCGAGGCATCGTAGATGTCCTCGTAGTTGAACATGTCGCTGAATGCAGATGGCATGTTGTCGAATTCATAGCCATTGCCGCCAGACGAGTTCTTGAATGCCGCACTGCGGAAGTCGGTGCCCACCAGCATCTTGGCACCCCAACCGGCACTGAGTTGTGCCTGTATTGAGAAACTCTTGTAACTGCCACCAAGGTTAAGTGTGCAACCATAGGGGTTGCTTGAGTATTCCGACAGGCGGATGAAGTCGTTGCCGGCAGTCACCTTGCCATCGCGCGGGCCATAGGTGCCGTCACCGTTGTTGTCGCCTTGGATGTCTTCATAAATCAACATGCCTGGTCGTACTTCGCTCTTTGTCATGCCAAGGTATTCGGTGATGCCGTAGCGGTCGAAATATTCCTCAATGTCTTGGTAACTACGGAACATGCCGAGGCACTTGAAGCCCCACACACCACGGTCGGTGCGCTCACCGTAAACCATGTCTCCATATTCTGGTATGACTTGGAAGTTGGTCTTCAGCATCTTGTTGTCTCTGAAGCCTGTGGAGAGCTTGAGCCAATAGTTGATGTCTTTGCCTATCTTGTCGCGCCAGCCTACGTTCAACTCCCATCCCCAAGCGTCTAATTCGCCGTAGTTCTCAGGTGTTGCCTGGGTGCCTACGGTGGTGGGGAACATGGATGTTCCGGTGCGTGTGGCGAAAAGTTCGCGGCCACGGTCGTAGTAGAAGTTGAAGTCGAATGTCAGGCGGTTGCGCAGGAAGTGTGCGTCGATACCGATGTTGGTCTTGTAGGTCTTGTCCCAGTGTACGTCGGAGTTCACACCTGCTTTGGGCATCACGAGGGCGTAGCCCACATCGCTGTTCAATCCATTGCTGCCGAAGATGGCACCCTTGGCGGCGTTGCGCTCATACAGCTGTGTCCACAGCCAGGCACGTATGTTGTCGCGACCCATCAAGCCCCATGAGGCACGAATCTTGAGGAAGTCCACCCATTTCACGTTGTTCTGGAACCAGCTTTCTTCGGATATCACCCAGCCGGCACTGATTGACGGGAACTTGCCCCAATAGTTTTTGGGAGCGAACTTTGTGGAGGCGTCGGCACGGAAGAGGAACTCGAAGAGGTATTTGCTGGCGTATGCATAGTTGAAACGGCCAACGTAAGAGAGCATGCCGCTCTCTGCACGGTTGAACGACACGTCCTTGTCACCTGTACCAGAGCTCGATTGTCCGTCTTGGTATGCAATGAGGTCGGTGATGCTGCCATAGAGATTTTCATTCCATGCTTCTGTCTTCTCAAGTGTCACAAGTCCGCTTACGTCGTGCAGTCCAAATTGCCGTGCGTATTGCAGCACGAAGTTGAATTGGTAACTGTCGCCACGTCCCATGCTACGACTTAGCAATCCACCATTGCTCACCAGACGGAGCACGCCCATAGTGTTGTCATCATATACAGCTCCTTCACCCGTGTAGAGGTGGTTGCCCGAACCGGTGCGTGATGTCATGCGATAGACGTCCTGTATGGTCTGCACTGTGTTGGTTTTGCTGTTGCTGATAGATTTGGAGTACGACACTTTGGCAGACAGTCCCTTGAGAGGCTTTATCCAGTCGAAGTCGAATTGTATGCTTCCGTTGATGTTCAGGTTGTTCGACTGGTCTTGCAAGTTGTCGCTGTGGTTTTGCACGGCGGCGAAGTTATAGAGTTGAGTGGCGCTGGTGGGTATGCCGTTTTCCATTCCGCTATAGACGAGAGGATAACCACCCACATAGTCGGGCACGAAGCGCAGGTGTGTCATCAGCCATCTGTAGTCGTAGTCTGTGCCGCCACCTTGCGGTGTGGTGGAGTTGTTGCGCTCTCCCCAGTCGCCGCTCACTTGGAGTGCCGTCTTCACGTACTTGCCGATGTTGGCGTTGATGCCGGCACGGAAGTTCCAGCGGTCATAGTCGAGGCGTCCGATGTTACCGTCCTGGGTATAGTATGACACACCGGCGAAATAGGTGGCTTTGTCATTGCCACCATCGATGCTGATGTTGTGGCGTTGTGTCAGCGCGGCCTTCCATTCCTTGTCGAGCAGGTCGTAGTTGAGGTTGCGGGCAGCCTCCATCTCGTCTGCCTGGAAGAGCTGCGTGCGCATTTCGATGTTTTCTTGCGTTGAAGTGTTTGCGGCGCGAATGGTATTGAACACCTTCATGTATTCATACGAATTGAGCATCTTGGGTGTGTAGAGAGCGTCGGTCCATCCAAACTGTCCTGAGTAGCTTATTTTTGGTGCGCTGTTCTCACCTTGCTTGGTCTTCACGAGTACGACACCGTATGCAGCACGTGCGCCATACACGGCAGCCGAAGCATCCTTCAGCACGGTGATGCTCTCCACTTCGCTGACATCAAGGTTGTTGAAGGCTTCCTCAGTTGAGATGAAACCATCGATGACATAGAGCGGTGAAGGGTTGGGGTCGCCGCCTCGCGTCGAACCGGGTGTCGTGGAACTTGCGAGCACGTCGCTCTGACGTATGTTGAGTGAAGGGCTTTGTCCGGGACGATATCCGCCGGCGTTCACGCTAACGCCGTTGAACATTCCTACGAGAGCATCTCCAAGGCTACCCACAGAGAGATCTTGGATGTCTTTGGGTGAGATGGTTTCCACGGCACCTGTCACATTCTTCATCTTCTGTGTGCCGTAGCCCACCACCACAACTTCTTCGAGACTTTGGTTGTCTTCTGCCATGTGTATCACGCCACCAGGCTTCACTGTCTGTGTGATATATCCTAAGTAGGAAACAGTGATCTTGGAGTCGGCAGGCACTTGTATTTCATAGTTGCCGTCAAGGTCGGTGATGGTGCCGCCGCCTTTCTCGCCGGCGACAAGGATTGTGGCACCGATGATAGGTTCGCCGTTTTCATCAAGCACGGTGCCTTTCACTGTCTGCCCCTGTGCCAATGTCTCCAATGGTGATAGTAGCAGCGCCGCACCCATGCAAAAACTGATGATGAGTTTTCTTTTCATATCTTGTGTGATTTTTTGTTCTACATAGTTTTGTTTAGTTCCACCAGCGTGGGTCACCAGTCTTTCGTGCCACTTGGTCGGCTCCTGTAGGAGTGAAGTTGCCGTTGGCTGGGTCCACGAATGCCGGGTCGGTTTGCAGTGCGTTGTTGCTTAAGTCGTATGAGTTGGTGCTGAAGCCTTCCGTTTCTGGCGCGCCATCAAACCAATAGGTGTTGTACGCAAAGGTGTTCACCGCACTGGTGCTGATGCGTCCTGTCAGTCGGCGTGGCACTTGTCCGCTTCCGCAATCTACGAAGATGTTGTTGGTGATTTCGTAGTTGGAAGTGTTCCTGCCATCGAAACCGCTATGGTTAGCCATCTGGCCCTCCTTTGCAATATTGTAGAACGTGCAGCTTTTCAGGTTGATGGAGTTGGTGAGGTAGCCGGCACGGTCGCAGCGTCCGGAGTTGTTGTATCTTATGAAATACTGCACCTTGTTGCTGGTTGCTCCCCAAAACGTGCAATTGGTGGCTGTGAAGTCGTTGATGAAACCTCCTCCGTCATATATTTGGAAATATGCAGTGCTGCTCATCTTGTCGTCAGGAGTGAATTTCACAAATGTGTTGGTGATGGAAAAAGTTTTAACGCAGTACTTCACCTTGTTGTCGTACATGAAGGTGCGGTTCACATTGTTTACCAAGCAGTTTTGGAAACTGATGGGGTCGGTAATCTGATAGTGGTTGTTGTGGTCGGCATCCAACTTGTCGGGGTCGGGTGTCTCGCTCAGTGCGAGCACTGGCTGTGTGCTTCCTCCACATTCAAAAGTGATGTATTTTGCCTTGAATCCGCTGCTCGTTGCCAGTCCGCCTTGGCTTCCATAAGTGATTGTGGCGTTGTTTGCCTTGCTGCTGGTGCGCAATGTGACGGTCTTGTTTCCGAAGTCGAGAAGCGAGCTTACCGTGTAGTGTCCGCCTGGTGTGAGGTCGTAGTTCAGGTTCACGCCGACGGAGTCCTCTGGGATGGGGTTGGCGGCAAACCATGCGTTGAGGTCTCCTTCGGGTATGGCGGCGTAGGCTGCTTCAAAAGAGTTGAAGAGCTTCACCGTGGCAGTGGGGGCTTCAGTGTTGTTCAAACTGCTGTTGCCAAGAGTGCGGATTTCGAGTTTGTAGTTAACGTCTTCCTCCCTGCTTGTGGTCAGCGAACAGCCGTCGATCACCTTTTTCTCTAATGGTTTGCTTTCGTCGCTTAAATCATAGAGTGCCACGTCGTAGCCTCCTGCACCATGCACCACCGGCCAGGTAATGGTCATTTGGTCGCCATCGGTGTTGGGCGTGATGGTGATGTCGCCCTCGGCGGGTGAGGCCAACTGGGTGTTTTTCACGTCGCTTTCGAACTTTTCGTCTCCGTCGTAGGTGTCGGCACATGATGTGACCATCCATGTTCCTGCAGCTACCACGGCAAGGGCGAAGAGTCCTTTACGTGATACAAATGAAAATTTGTTCATAATAGCGCTGTTAAGTTATACATGTATATTTTGGAATTCCATATTTGTTAAAAGACGTTTTTTGTTGCATGATGTAATCATGGCAAGATAAAAATTCGCCCCACTGCAGCAATGTGTGCAGTGGGGCGGCAATATGTCTTGTCGTGTCATCTTGTCGTGGATGGCACATGCTCATGGCTTGTTATTTGTTGATGTACTTCTTGCCATTCTTGATGAGGATGCCCTTGGTTGTTGGGCTGACACGCTGGCCAGACAGGTTATAGACAGGTGCGTCGATGGCTTCAGTGTTGGTGGTGATGTCGTTGATGGCATCAGCGCCAAGCCAGCGTGGGTCGCCGGTCTTGTTGGTCAGCTGGTCGTTGCCTTGTGGAGTGAAGTCGGCGTTTGCTGCATCCTTGAAGTTGGGGTCGCTGGCAAGGATGGTGCTGCTGGTGTCATATCCGGAAGCATCTTCCGCGCCACCATTGAACCAATAAGTGTTGTAGTCGAATGTGGCTGTTGCCTGGTTCTGACGTCCACCCAAGTAGCGGCGAGCCACTTGTCCGTTGCCGCAGTCCACGAAGATATTCTTTGTCATTGTCCAGAGTGAGGTGGCACGACCTGCAAATCCAGAGTAGTTGCCCCATTGTCCGCTCTTGGCTACGTTGTAGAACGTGTTGCTGATGTAGTTGATGCTGTTTGTCTCAAATCCACCACGGTCGCAGCGTCCTGCGTTGTTGTAGCGCACGAAGTAGTCCTGTTCGCCAGCACCTTTGCTCCACACGGTGCTGTTCTTCACTGTCAGGTCGTTGATGTAACCAGCGGCGGAGAAGTCGATGACGGTCTTCTTTGTTGCAGCGAGTGATATGATGCTGTTGTCGATGGTCATGTCTGCCACGCAATATTTCACACCGTTGTCGTTGATGATCTGGTCGGCATCGCTGATGTTGCAGTTTTGTATCTCAATCTTGTTGATGATGTAGTATCCATCTTCCTTGTTGAGGCTTGATGCAATTGGGGATGCGTTCAGTGTGATGACGGCGTTGGTAAGGGCAGAGGCGTCGATGTCAACATTCTTCAGCGAGAGGTTGGCGCTGGGTGAGAAGTATGCACCAGCAGCCAACTTGATTTTTGCGTTGCTGCCTTCCACACCGGCGATGGTGATGTTCTTGCGGTTGATGGGAGCGCTCATGGTATATTCGGCACCTGCTTCCAAGTTGACAAGCACTTCGCCTGCTGTCTCGGTGGCTGCTGCCACAA
>ONAG01000030.1:0-7194 GCA_900315745.1 uncultured Prevotellaceae bacterium | reverse complement strand
GGTGTTGAAATCAAATCCACCGAAGCCTACCTGTGAACTGTCTTGGAACAGCCAGTAGCTCTTGCCGGCTTTCACCTCGAAGGTAATCCAGCCCCAGAATGCCTGGTTTCCTGTGGAAAGCACATGTTTTCTGGTCTCTGCCATTTCGTCGCATTCAGCCTTCTTGGCTTCCAATTGCTCGTCGGTGTATTTTGCAGGCTCTCCTGCAGCAATGGCTTCCTCATTGGCTTTCAGCATGTTGTAATACGAGCTGTAGATGTAGTCGTTGTGGATGGAGTCTATCTGCTCTGCGTTATAGAAGATCTGATATTGCTCGTAGATGGGGTTGCCTTGGTTGTCGAGCTTCGGTTCGCCAGTCTCAGGGTCGGTGGCAGGAGTGTCGTAATTGGCACGTTTGCCATTCACATATCCCTCGGCCTTCAGCGTCACGGCTTCCTTTGTCTCGTCGTCTATCACGTAAGTGTTGCGGTTTCCCTTGTTTGCCCATACCTGCACTTTCAGAGTGCCGTCCACTTTCGGAGTGAACTTGTAGTAAAGACCCACGAGCGGCATGGTCTGGCCACCTGGCTTGTAGTATTCATATTGTGCACGGTATTTGCCAGTTGGCTCCCCGTCGGTATAGACCTCTTCGCAGAACATTCTCACATAGGGGTTGCCGGTGCCCATGATGAAATAGAGCTTTGTTCCTGCGGCATCGTTGATGTCGAGCTTGTTGTTTCCGTTTTTCCATTGGATGGGGTTCCATGAGCCTACCGATGCGATTTCGTAGGTGTGTGCCTCTTCGTCAATCAGTGCTCCTGGCACGAGGTCCTGGCCCATGTTCACAGTTGGATTTTCGGGGTCAATCTTGTTGGCGATGGTTGCTCCGCCCACAGCTTCCAACGTCATGTTGGGGGTGCTGATGGTAGCGATGGACTTGCCGTCCTCAATGTTGGTGGCGTTGTTGCTCTCATCTACTATTGCCTGGAATTCAGGAGCAAGCATGATGCTTTCGCCATCAACCACGATAGGCTTGTAGCTTTCAGTTTGTGCTTGGATACCCATAGCCATGAGTATCGTTGCTGTCAGTGTAAAAATTTTCTTCATAAGCTTATTGAGATTTGTTTGAGTTTGTTCGTTTTTGAAATGTTTCGACGTGTGAAAACGCCAAGTCTTCTATAATTGACGTTGTTTTTGTTTATATGTAATCTGATTTTGACGTTTATTTTATTCACCTGACTTATGCTCAGGAAAATGACCTGTCATTTTCATGGCTTTTCTTTGGTCGTCACTTCTTTCTAATCTTGTCGTATTCTCCCTTTTTGAAATCCACTCTGCCCTCGACTATCCTTTTCCTCTTGCGGAACTTGTCGCTTAAGACGTCGCGGTCGGCAATGTAGTAGGGTGTGGATATTTCGCCGAGGTGGAATAGCAGGTGGCAGATGTTGTCGATGGCAAAAGGTCGTTCCGTGGCTTTGGTGATATCTTCGATTGTAGAGACATGCGATGCCATGTATTTCTCCGAGCACCATATCATGAAAGGAATGTCGTGGATGTATTTCAGCCAGTTGTCGTCAAGTCCCTCATAATGCCTTCCTATGGCATCTTTATAGTCGTAAGTCTCTTCACCATGGTCTGAGAAATAGACCACTACGGCATTCCTTTCTCTGTAGAGGTCCAATATTCGTTTCACCACATAGTCATTATATAATGTGGCATTGTCGTAATGTGCTATCTCTTGTTTTTTGTCTCTTGTGAGGTAGGGCGCGTCACGCTGTATGCTGTCGGCAGTGAATATGCTGAATTGTGGGACTTGAGGATACCGTGCTTCTGGTGCGAAATGTTGTCCCATCAGGTGTATTATTGTCAGACTTTGTTTCGACTTCCTCCAGTCAGTCTTGTTGAAGTCGTCCACAAGAGAGTAGTCATAGGGGAAACTAATTTCGTTGATGGCAGTGTATGCCATGTCAAGCATTTCCTTATTATATAAAAAGGTGTTTAATGCGAAAGAGTAACCTTGATTAGGGTCTATGTCTTTTTGGTTGTCCCATAAGAACACATCATATCCAACCGACTTGAAAATGGCGGGGAAAAACGGGCTCTCGCTCCATGGCTCGTCGTCGGCAATGCTGTTGCAACAGAGGAGATTCTTCATTGCAGGACTGGTGAGACTGTATGGAGAGACAGCATCGTTGAACAAGAACAATTGTCCATTGTCGCGCTCTTTGCAAAGGAGTGGAGTGGTTGCTGCCTTATATCCATATAGTTGCGAGTGCCATTTGCTGTAAGACTCGCCGATAATGACCACTACATCCAGTGAGTCGCACGACAGATTGGAAGTGCTTGGTGCCATGTTGCGGGTGACTTCCACCGCTCTTTTCATCTCTTTGCCGGCAAGATAAATGCCGTAAGAACTTTGCAGGCACTGGCTGAACGGGTCGTTGGGCCTTACAATGTCGTCTGCCTGTTGGCGGTAGAAATGGTCGGTGGAGTTGCAACGCATCATTCGAATGAAACTTGTGCAGCCAAACAAACCAAAAGCAAGAAGCAGGACTGTGGCAATTGCCATGATGCCAGACTTTATGCTTGAACTTTGCCTGGATGCTTGCCTGGCTGCATGTCGCTTCCAATATCGCTCGGAAATAAATATGGCGGCAACCACCAAGACAATTGTGGCGTATGTTGCCAAACTTCTGGGATTCAGCAAGAACATGCTTGCAAATTCCTTTGCTTCGTTGCTGTTTGTCTCGGCAAGCAGAACAAATGCCTGCGGACTGATCGCCATGCCAAAGTTGTAGTAGAGGTAAATTGTTATGCCGAAAAGTGTGACGACAATGGAGTAAATGGTGATTTTCAACCATTTCTTTGAAAAAGTCTGCAAAAGAATGGCAAACAAATACCCCAACAGGAATGTCACCGCAAATTGGCCGGCTACATTTAGCCAGCTGTAATCTTCCATAGGTGTTGTGAGTTGACTTATGACAAGATCGAACGTATGGAAGCTCATGAGTACCATGAAGAATGCCATGAAAGGCAATTGTCCTTTGATGGGAGAAAGAATTTTCTTTATCATGCTTTCATGTTATTGTATCCCAAAATCTTGTTGCTGCTTTTCCACTTCCTCCAGATTCTTGCGACGTTCTTCCTCGCTCATCATGCTTGAGCCAGATGAGTTGGTATCTTTTGTAGATTCCACTGCTGTCTTGGCAGTTTGGCTGTTGCTGCTGGTTTCTGTATAGCAGGTAGTTCCCTCGTATGGCACGCTACGTATCACCAATGTGTCTGCACTTGGGGCGTATGTTCCTTCAAATGTAGCCCGCGCTATGATGCGTATGTCGCCTGCGGAGTGGGTGCTTCTCACAAGGATGGGTGCGCTGCCCCATTCCACGATTCTTGGGTTTGCCATGATGCGGTTGTCGCCTATCAGTGTGCCTTCTCCCTCAACGGAGAAAGTTATGTGCTCGCGAGCGTTTCTACGCACATTGCCATTGTCATCAGTCACTTCAGCCACTACCACTATGAAGTCGCTGCCATCAGCCACAAGGGGCTTGCCCATATCGTCACTGTAGAGTCTGATGTGGGTGCTCCTGCGAGAGGGCATCTTGCGCTCGCTGCAGACCACTTTGCCATCTATGATGCCTTCTGCGAGAAACGACACTTTTTGCCAGTTGCGCAGGGTGTAGCTTAGGGCTCTTGCCTGCCAGAAATCCCAAAATCCCTTGAACACCACAGGGGCATTGGGGATGCCGTCGGCTTTGTGTACCACTGGCAAAGTGGCTGTCTTGCCACCATCGAAGGCAGTGAGGCGTACGCTGTCGCAATTGCTGAACACCACGACATCGTTTGGAGAATATTGAGTCATCTCATGTGCTATGAAAACCATGGGCTCTGCCTGCAAGTGGAATGGCGATGTGTCATCACTCTTTCCACCCACTTGTGAGCGGAAAGCCTCGAAAGCATATTTCTTCTGTCGGAAGGCGTCGTATATGCCTCCTAAATAAGCATCTGGATGATAGCCTCGCTGGTGGTCGAAGGGGTGCCACTGGCAACCGCCTATGAATTGTCGCTGACCACGGTACATCATGCCGTAAGTGTCGGTCAACGACAATGCTGCTGTGAGCATCGCATGTTCTCCCCATCCACGGGCTGCTCTATTGATGGCGTTGTGGGCATACCAGTCGTCAACATATTCCCCCCATTCTCTGGTAAATATGCACTTGTCGGTGTCGAGGGTGTTCTTTCCGATGTTGTCGGCCCAATCGTATAGCACATCGTAGTTCTCCTTCACTCCGGCGGAATTCATGTCGGCAGCAGCCACAGGACGTCCAGGATAAGGAAATTCCTCTTGTGTGATGCGCAGAGCCTCCATGGCGAAGTCCTCAGGATAGCGTGTCTCGTTGAGTATCGGCTCCCACATCAGCACTGACGTGTGGTTGCGGTCACGGCGTATGATGTCGCGTGTGTTCTGATGCACCTTCTCACCCCATTGAGGGTCCTTGTTCCAATATTGCCATCCTGGTGTTGGCACGATGACAAACAAGCCCAATTCGTCGCAGGCATCCATGAACGATGGGTCCTGTGGGTAGTGGGCTGCACGTATTATGGTCATTCCGGCGTCCTTCAGGCGTTTGGCGTCACGCCACTGTTGGCTGTTGGGCATTGCATTGCCTACGTATGCGAAGTCCTGATGGCGGTTGCCTCCCACAAGTTGGTGGTAGGGCTTGCCATTGAGCCAGAAGCCATCCTTGCCTCTGAATTCCGCCTTTCTGATGCCCATTCTCACCATTCCTCCATCGTGGCATTTTT
This sequence comes from uncultured Prevotellaceae bacterium, assembly GCA_900315745.1. GTDB lineage: Bacteria > Bacteroidota > Bacteroidia > Bacteroidales > Bacteroidaceae > Prevotella. The sequence goes on along the minus strand of ONAG01000030.1, from coordinate 2,409 downwards.
TGCCTTCCTTCACACGCACCTCCACATTGTATAGATATGGGTCTTCGGGTGACCATAGATGTGGATGGCTTATGGTGGTGGACAGCATGGCTGTTGCCATCAGTCCCGGCAGATGGGCTGGCATTGCCACTTTTTGTTTCACGGTCTTCACTACTTTGCCATCTTTGTCCTTCACCGTCATCACTATTTGGGGAGTGGCAGCCACCTCAGACTCGTTGGCAACCTCCACATTGGCATAAACCTCTGCTGTCTGCTCTGTGATGTTGTCGAAATGCAGGAAAATGCCGCCGCCAGCAACATCGTTGCGCTCCACGGCGTCAGTGATATGTATGGGTGATGTTCCGATGAGCCATACGTCTCGGTACATCCCACCGTGATAGGTGAAGTCCAGCTGTGTCTGTTTCTTTCCTGGGGGGTAGTCCTTGTCGTCGCTGTTGTCGGCTTTCATTGCAATGAGGCAGTTGTCGCCGGCACGCAGTCCGAGGCTTGTTAGGTCAATGGTGATGGGCAGGTAGCCACCTTCGTGCTTTTTCACCAATGTGCCGTTCACATATATTGATTGCTTGCCCATCACGGCTTCAAAATGTATGCTGACATTCTTCCCAGACATGTAAGAAGGGATTGTGAAACGCTTGCGGTACCAGCAGATGCCTTGATAGGTGCGGCATCCACTTGCTTCCGAAGGTTCCAGTCGGGCAGTGTGTGGGGCACATACGACTTCCCACGAACTGTCATCGAAAAAGACGGCTTCTGCACCTTCTGCATCGCCCAAAAGGAAACGCCAACCTTCGTTGAAATTGTCAGTCACGCGACCAGAATTTGCCAATGGATAAAGACCTGCCACCGAAGTGGACATGTCTTGTGCAAATGTGCTGTTAGCCAGGATGATTGCAATTGTTATTAGGAATATTTTTTTCATTTCAAAGTTTTTTCATAATGACAAATTTCTCTCTTCATGCAGTGGCAAAGATAACAATTAATACTTTTCTCACCAAATTTTTCAAGTGTTTTCACTTTATCCCGAGTTTTGCTTGCTTACTCATAGACTTTAAGGGAACTGAAACAAGATAGGCAATTAGACTAATTAATGACTCGGTTTTCTTTTAGTTTTTGTCATATTGACCAACTATTTTGTGCAAAAATGATTTTAAATTTGCAAGTGGTTTATTTATTTGCTATCTTTGCCCCAAATATCTAATAACTATCTATATTTACCAAATCAAAATGTTTATGAAAACAAGACTTACTCTTTTAGCAGTGGCTTTGTTTGCTGTTTGCGCGTATGCCGCAAATTTCTGGAAAGCTGCTGAGGACACGCCCACTGCGGCGGGAACAGTTTTGGTCGATGATGACTTGATGACCGCAAAAACTGTTTTTGCTACAACTTTGAAAGCATCTAATGCTACCATTGCCGGTGAGGAATTCACCCACTACATCCAAGTACGCAATGCTGCAAACCCGTCAGCCGACAATCCTAATGGCACGGAGAATGAAGGCAGCACTTCCATCGAGCTGAATGTGAAGAAGGACTTGACACTGACATTCTTCTATCGCCGCCAATCTACAGCCCAGGAGGAGACAGGTGGTGTGTATGCTTCAAATGACGGCAAGGATTTGAAGATTTTCAACAAGGAAGACTTCTCCAATTTGGATGGTGAATTAACCATTGACCATGAGACAGAGGACTTCAAGTATGGTTTTGTCAAGAAGACATATCAAGTTTCATCAGGCAACTATGTGGTATCAGCCCGAGGAACCACACTCCAGTTCTTTGGAATGACGTATAAAAACAAAGAGAATGTAACCATCATAGGTGACTATATCCTTGATAACTGCACGGCACTTAAAAACATAAAAATCCCATCCACCGTGACCACCATCGGGGAGTACATGTGCAACGGCTGCAATGCCTTGACCGACGTTTACTGCGCCATGACAACACCACTTGCCATCGCCAAGAACAATTTCACCACTACGGCATACAACAACGCCACGCTCCACGTGCCGGCATTCGCCGTTGACGCATACAGGGACACTGAGGGATGGAAATACTTCCTGAACATCGTTGGCGACATGGCATCTAACTCCCTCCTTGCCGACGCACTGACAATAAACGTTGGCAAGACAGAGAACCTGTTGGTCAACCTCTCCAACAGCACTGAAATCGACGGCGTGCAGTTCGATATCGCCCTTCCAGCTGGTCTTGATCTCTACATCGATGAGGAAGGCGACTACGAGATTTCCACCACCACACGCTCGAAGAAGTTGACCGCCAACTGCACCAAGTTGTCAAACGGCAAATACCGCTTCATCCTCTTCTCCACCGACAGGGCAATAATCTCCGCCGGCGAGGGAGCGATAATGAAGATAAAGTTGGCTTGTGCCGCCGATGCAGAAGCAGGAATCAAA
>ONAG01000014.1 GCA_900315745.1 uncultured Prevotellaceae bacterium | reverse complement strand
AACAGTTCCCACTGCTTGTCTTGTTTTAGTTCATTGATAAGGATGCGTTCGGCAGCCGAAGAGCCCAATGCAGCCATCACGTCAAGTCCCATGGGCACGTCGCGCTTGGTAGGCTTGTTGTCACAGTCAACCATTTCCTGCATCACTTCACCATCTGGCTGGTAGCGCTGCGGCATGAAATTGATTTTGTGATGTGATGAGTATTCAAACTTCGGACGGATGCGCGTTTGTTTGTCGCCCACAGCCTCCACTTCCTTTTTGAAGCGTTGCATGGCCTTTTTGTTTTTCAGCAGTTGTGATGTTCCAACACCCTGCCGCTTCATTATTTCCCCCACCTGTATTATTGTAATGTTGTCTGGTGTGCCCATGAGGTAGGTAATGGGTTCCGAAACGCTGTCGTAAGCCCTTCTCAAATTACTGTCAGACATCATTTCCTCAGCAATGAGCGCTGCCCTCTGCAACTGCTGTTGCTTGTCGGTGCCGAAAGGAACAGACTGCAACCACATCATTGCCCTGAAATATTTTTCGCATTTCTCAGACCTGGTGTAATGGCCACGTGGACGGAACAAGCTGTAGGGGAAATATATGTCCGTGTACTCCAAGAAAGTGGAAAACGCATTTTCTGAAGCCTTGCAATTGTTCAATTCCGTTTTCACTTCATTTTGATATTTTGATGACACCGCCAAACTTTTGCCTGTCATCAACTGATAGCCTACTGCAAAATAGGCAGCGTTCCATTCGGCAGCATCTTTAAGTGTCTTGTCGGCTGTGCCTGCCCTTTTTATCATCTTTCCATGCATCTGCTTGCAAAGAGAAGCGATAACATCGCTTAGTTTCCCCTCTTCCACCCTTCGCATCATGGTGTCGAAAAACAGGTGGTAGAGTTGAAGATAAAGGTCGGTGGTAACAAAGTTGGGGAACATGCAGTAGTCGTTCTTCTCATAGATTTGGAAGAGTTGCTCATGGTCTGCCTCAACAATTCCGAAGCCATATTTTGCGAGATGTGTCCTTAGTTCATCAGGGAACACCTCAAGCTGGAAGGGGTTTATGATATTGTCCATATTGACAATTCCCCTATCCGTCTTGAAATTTTGCTTGACGAGTTGTTCCTCCCTTGCCTTTATCTTGTTGATGAAAGCCGTTTCGTTGGGAGTATAGGCAATAGGTGGTCGCTTTTCCTCATTACCGTATCTATCCCATGCGAGTGAGTCATACCAAGATGTGGTGTTGAACACCTGTCGCAGTTCGCTGTTGTTGAACAGGTATCCTTGCCTTGCGGCAAAAGCATTCCTCAACACACGCAGTTCGCAAAGCGAGAGTTGGGATATGTCCATGTTGGTGTCTATTTTGCCTTTGAGGTTCTCCACGTTGATACGTCCCTTGCCAGGCAATGTGATGGGTGTTACCATCTGTGCGACGGCATGGCTTGTCAATACAAGCAACGCCATCAATGACAATACTTTTCTCATGACAAAACTTATTAGATTTACATTGGTTAGAAAATGAGCATTTTGATTATGAATCAGGCTGCACTTTTATTCCGCTTCAAAAGCTGCCACAGCCTCATCGCGAGAGACATTAGCCACAATGAATCTTGAGAAGCCAAGGCCAAACTTCCTCCAAAGATGTTCCATGACGGCATATCGCCCGTCGGTAGTTGACTGCAGCGTGATGACTTTCCCATGTGAGAATCTGAAATCCTCCAACACGCCACCCAATTTTGAGCCCATCCACAGAGCTCGAATCCTTCCCTTATAGTTCTTGAAGATGAACAGTCTCTTAGCCATTGTATGGTCGAATCGAGTTGTCTTGACGACACCCACCATAGCATCTATGCTGCCGTCGCCATCCACATCTCCAGTGCACATTTGATAGACATGCCAGGGCAATCTATGGCGGTCGGAGGTGCTGTCGGTTGTCAATATAAGGTATGAAAGGCTGTCATTGACACTCTCAATAGAGAATGACTGCGCTCCTATCGTTTGCATGCTTGACAAAAAGACAAAGATGACTATGACTCTTGACATTCCCACCGATGAAACGCCCTCAATTTTTTATAAGTATCTCGCAATGTCAGCTTCCAGATCCTTTATTTGCCTTGGACCAAGCACCACTTGATTGTCTCGGTTGATTATATAGTCAAGTGGAAGCCCCTCAGCTTGGTACAGGTAAGCATTGGAAGCCCCCTTTGTATCGCGCACCGACACCCAAGGCAAGGCTGCAGTCTGCATTTTCCAGAAATGCTCGTCTTCATCGAGCGACACTTGATAGATTTCCAACCCACGGTCATGGTATTTATTGTATAGTTCGCGCAGTGCGAGGATGCGTCCTTGGCTTCCATCCAATGAGAAGGCATGGAAATCGAGCAGCACCACTTTTCCTTTAAGTTCCGTGAGACTCCTTTTCACGCCCTTGTTGTCGTTAAGGACAATGTCTATCAAGGTGGCCTCAGTAACCTTGCTTGCATCCACGGTGATGCCCTCCTCGCTGGCTTGCAATATACGCTTGGTCTTCATTGCCTCTATTGCAATATTGTGCAAGTTCTGGCATCTTAAGGAATTGGGATAATAGGTGTCCCAACTTGTCGCCACGGCGGAGAAAGGTTTCACATCTTCCACTTCCCTTCTTGGGTCGAACACCATCATGTATGAGTTGCCCACCACTATTCCTTGGAACAGAGCGAAATAGGAAGATGCCGCCTTGGGGTCTTTGTAGATATAGTCACGCATCACCTTTTGCTTGTAGTCTTTCACCACCCTTAGGACGCTGTCTTCCACAGCCCTGATACCGAGGTCGGGAGCATTGACTATTTGTCGTGCCTGGAGTTGCAGTTGTTGTTGCATCAGCGAAAGTTGCTTTATCACGTCGTTGCTTTTGCCTCCTTCTATTTCATAATCCGACATCATGGTAGGATAAGAAGCCTTTACCGTCAAGGTCTCAATGCTATCCACTGAGAAATTGATTATTTGCTGTGCTATGCGCAGTCTGTAGAATTCTGGAGCATCCTTTGGGGCGTCGCATGAAAAGGAGAATTCGCCATCTGCGGAAAGCCTTGCAGAATCCACCTTTTGTGGTCCATCGAGAGCCATGTTCTCAAGGAAGACGACAGAATCTTGTGCTTCTGTTATAACACCCTGCACCTTGAAACGTCCGTTCTTGCAGGAGACAAGAGCAATGGCAGCAATCGCCATGGTCATCGTTTTTATGATGATTTTCTTCATATCAATAATTTATGTATGTATTATGTTTGTAGATGCAAAAATAGGAAAAGTCGGGCGAACAGCAAAATTTTTGCATTAAAAAAGCGGGTGCCGTTGTCGGCATCCGCTTTTAATACTTTATGCAAAGGAGTTATTGTCCTTTCTCATGAGAGAAATAGATACCTCCATTCACTTGTGGAACGTCCTTATAAGTTGACTTTGGACCGATGATGGTGAGCTGGTCACCTATCTCAATGCCCACTTCGGCAATGCATTCCTTGCGGTTGTCGCCAGTGGCGCCCCATCCTGGGTAGCAGCCATAAGTGTAAAGGCGGTTTTCTCCATCTCGTAAATACAAGTTGCCGTAAGTTTCATTGACGATTTCATCCACAGTACCTGTGACCATGTAATAGACATCAGGATTGTCTTCTTTTGTCAGGAACTCTGCGATGGTCACTTTGGTGACAGCATGGGTGATTTCCTCGAATAAGCCAGACCCCATTTGTGGTGTGTCCTTGTAAGCGGTGCGTTTGCCTACGACTGTCACGACATCGCCCAACTTGGCACCCGACTCCTTGAAGCCTGCTGCACGATAGACCAACACCGTACCAGAATAGTCTGTAATATAGAAGCTCTGTCCTTGGCTGTCGCTGGAATAAAGCCCTGTCACCACACCTGTGATGCGATATTGCGCGTCACCAATCTCAGCAGCGATGAAATCTGCCACATTGACTGCCACGACAGCCCCTTTCTGTGTGATGGTTGCCTCAGCTGTGTAGTTCTTCTTGCCATCTGTGGTCTTGAATGTGACTGTGGTGCCACGTTCGCCACCAGTGTTGGGCAAAGCACGGAAAGTTACTATAGGATTCTCTCCCACTGTCGATGATACGACACCAAGCCACTGCTGGGCATCTGCTGGTATTTCAACAGCCACGCCAGTGCCCTTGCATGTCAGGTGAGCTACTATATCACCACCTTCGAGAGGCAGCACGTCAGCCTTAATGCCATTTACGGTGAGCGAGTCACACTTGATTAGTGACTTCTCAATCTTTACGACGGTTACATCCACCAATTCCACCGTACCATTATAAGTGGTCTTGGGACCCTCGACTGTGATTTGGTCTCCAACCTCCAGTCCCCAGCTCAGGAAGTTCTTGGTGCCACCTTTTGCATCGAGCGTACCATAGATATACACCTCGCCAGTTCCATCGTTTAGATACCAGTTGCCGTATGTGGTGTTCACAATCTTTGTCACAGTACCCGTCACGCGGTAGGTCTTGGAGTCGGGACCAGCGATTACCTCGGCACAAGTGGCGTTGGAAACGGAGGCTATGCCCTGGATGATGTAGATATGTTGCGTCTTGCCTTCGCAAGAAATAAGCAATTCGGCATTACGGCCTTCACCTGCTTCAGCCGAGAATGTCAGAGTGGACTGCCCTGCCCCACCAGAGGTCTGGTTGACAGACAGCCATTCCGGTGTCTCATAATAATTGTCAACGTTATTGCCATTGGCATCCTTGGTGGTCACCTTGAATTTCTTCTCAAATTGCCAGTCGCCGCTTGTCTTGATGTCAATGGATGCAGAGCCACCGCTGGTGCTCAGGCTCACATACGATTGTGACACGCGAATCTCGTCGAAATAAGTTGGGTCATTGTCGTCGGAGCAACTTGTAAACACGGCAGCGACAACCGTCAAGAAGAACGGAATGAAATATTTCAGTTTCATAATTTCTTTATTCTTAATTCTTTACTCTTAATTAAAGATGTATCTTACACCAATTGAAGCATACCAGCACTGGCCTACAGAATGGTTGGGAGCCCAAGTTTCAGTCCTTCCATTGATAGAGGAAGGTGTGGAGAATCTGGCATAGCCATCGGCATCCACTCCCTCATATTTCAGGATGCGTGCCTCAGTTCCAATTTCAGGATTGAGGTATTTGCTGACACCCCAACTCGAATTGAAGAGATTGAGCACGTTTTTGATATCCATGGTGAGTTGCAGTTTGTGAGTGGTCTGTCCTACATTCACTTTGAAGTCATGCTTGTAGGCAAAGTCGATACGATGCACCCAAGGAGAATATACACTGTAAGGCTCAGCATACTCACCCTGGTGACTGCTCAAGTAGTCGTCCTTGTGAACGAAGTCCATGAAACGCTTTGCATCATCATCAGACATGAAGCGGAACTCTTTGTTTGCCACCTGTCCATCAGTCGGGATATAAAGGGCGTCGTAACTGTAGCCGTCGCCATTCATGTCGTTGGCAAGTATGAACGAATAGTTGTAGCCGCCTCGCCAAGTCTCATAAATCAAGCTAAAATGGTTGCCGCTCTTGTCGTGTAAGGTTGCATTTGCCACGAAACGGTCTGGAGTAACATACTGTGAGTTGTGCAACTTGATATTGTTAGGTCCTTCCACTGTTGGCACATAAGTAAAGGCTGATTCTGCAGCAGAACCTGGCATACCCGTCACCTCCTTCGATACAGTGTGTGTGTAGGCTGCCATCAAGTTGAGCCATTCAAATGGCTGAGCGGTCAAGGTCACGTTGGCAGACCATCCATAACCCTTGCTTGTATTCTCAAGCACGAAAGCCTTGGTGCCCGTACGGAATCCAACAGGGAAGATTGGGCGGTTGTCCACGCCATTGAAACGGGCAAAGCCACCTACTGAAGGAATTGCCCAGTCGGAGATGCAGTTGTCGTAAATCTTCTTGTTGAAAATTCCCTCAAGTGTCACTGTGAATGGGAAATCAACCGGAACCTGATAGTCAACGGCCAATGAAGTCTTCCATACCTGAGGCATCTTGAAGTCTGGGTCAACAGCTGAAATAGAAGAGGGAACTGTACCCATCTCGGGTGTTACATGTGAGGGATATCCCATTGAGAACAACTTGTTCTGCAAGGCTGCAATGTTAGCCACACCATTCTCAGTCACCAGACCTCCAGCAAACTGGCTCATGTCGATATAACGGTTGCCACTGGCATCTGTTGTATAAGCTCCAGAATAGTTCTCGAATCCCTTTGTGGCAGCATTGCTCTTGCCATCCCACACTTTTGTCTTTGCATTAAGCTGTGCCTGATATTGCACCAAACCACCATTTGTAGGCATGTTGGTGAAGAACACAAGGGGCAGACGACCAGAGAACAGACCGCTACCACCACGTATCTTAAGCGACTTGTCGCCAAACACATCATATGTGAAACCTACGCGTGGTGAAAGAGTGATACTGTTGCCAGGCCATTTTCCTGTATCGATATGGCGGCCACTGTAATCCAAGTCGTAGATAGCCTTGTTGGTTATCAAGTCGGTGTTGTTGAAGAACAAGCCATCAACACGCAATCCATAAGTCAGCTTGAACTTGTCGTTCACGCTCCAGTCGTCCTGTGCATAAATGCCAGCGCGGTTGAACTGCACACGAGCAGCAGGTTTCGACTCACCATCATATCCGTAAGTCAGACATACGATTTCTGGTGCGGCGCCGTTCATGAAATCATCCATGGTATTATAGCGGTAATATCCCGTACCATTACGCATATACTGGTTGTCTGCCATCTGATGCTCGAATGTCACGCCTGCCATGATTTTGTGCTTGCCCAGATAGTAAGTCACATCGTCCTTGATGTTCCAAATGGTGTTGTGCACGGCATTGTTCCATGTGAAAAGTTCCAAGCCAAGTGCCATATAGTTATTGTCACCACCATCGAGAATGTCTATGAAGGGGAATTCTGAAGAATTCGTATCGCGTACGTCATCGAGTTTTGAGAATGTTGCCAAGAACTGATTTGAAAGATTGTCTGCCAGACGGCTGTTCAGGTCGAGAGACCATGAATGCACGAGGTTGTCCATCGAATACATTGAATTGGCAAACGACATGGAATACTGCGACATGCGTGCGCCCGACATACGTGTGCCACCATCCATTGAAGTGGCGTTGGGAGCATTCCAAATTGTATTCTTGGTATAGTTGTAGCGCAGCGCCAGATGATGCTTGTCGGTGATGTTCCAGTCGAGGCGAGCCAACAATTTGTAGTTGCTCTCATCAGCGGGGAAACTTGTCCAGCTACCAGTGTTGTAGTTATACTTGTTCTTTACGAAGTTGGATATTGTCTCCAAATCAGATAATGTAGTACGTGAAATACTTCTTGTCTCATCAGCCACGCCATCCACAGAGCCACGCCAAGGAGTGGAGATGGTTGGGGTCTTGGTCATCTCTCCATTGACGAAGAAGAATAGCTTGTTTTTGATGATTGGTCCGCCCAAAGACAGGCCGTACATTGTCTGGCGGTCCTTCTCACGTGCTGTAGGTATTGTGACATTATCCACGACATCGCCACGCAAATTCTCATTGCGGTGATAAATGTAGGCAGAGCCCTTGAAGGTATTGGTACCCGACTTGGTGATGGCATTCACACCACCACCGATGAAGTTGGTCTGGCGAACATCATAAGGTGAGATCACAACTTGCAACTCCTCTATGGCGTCAAGTGATATTGGGTTTCCACCACCAGGCAACTTGTCTGAAAGTCCAAAGTTGTTGTTGAAGTTGGCACCATCAACGGTGAAGTTGGCAGTACGTCCATCAGATCCAGCAAAGCTCATGCCATTGCCACCATAAGGTGAGAGGCGTGTCACGTCGGTGATGCTGCGGCTCACGGTAGGCAAATTGGCTATTTGCGCATTTGTGATGTTGGTAGAAGCACCTGTCTTCTCGACGTTGAACTTTGAAGCTCTACCTGAAACGATGACCTCAGTCAACTCATTGGCATCCTCTGAGAGCCATACGTTGATATTGTAGGTCTCACCTAACTGTAGCGTAATGCCCTTCAGCGTCTTGGTTTGGAAACCGATGTATGACACAGTCACCTCGTAAGGTCCTCCAGTACGCATACCCTGCATGTTGAAGATTCCATCCACGTTGGTCACGGCAGCATAGCGTGTGCCAGAAGGAGTATGTACTGCCTGCACGGTAGCTCCGATTACAGTCTCGTTGCTTCCTTGCAGGGTGACACGTCCGGTCATGGCCGATGTGGTTACCTGCCCCATCACACTTGTAGCGACTACAAGCATGAGGGCTACCAGAAAGAAAAGTCTTTTCTGCATGATAAAAATGTAAAATTAATTAAAAATTAAAGTGTGAAAACTTATTTGGGTGCAAAATTACGTAAAAAAACACATATAATAATTATAAATTTGTTAAAAAAAGAATTGGCGGCAATCATCAGCCCAAAACATCGCCTATAAAACCAAAAATATTGAAATAATCAGCAAAAGTTTCGTTTGTTAGGGGAATTATGAGTATCTTTGCCCGATTTATTTTTAGATGTATCAAATATATACAAGATTTTTTAGATTTTAGATGAACGTTATTACGAAAACAGTATCATTGCCTGATGGAAGAACCATCAGCATTGAGACCGGGAAAGTGGCAAAGCAAGCCGACGGCAGCGTGATGCTCCGAATGGGCAACACCGTGCTCCTCGCCACTGTTTGTGCCGCAAAAGATGCAGTTCCCGGAACCGATTTTATGCCTTTACAGGTCGACTACAGAGAATTGTATGCCTCAGCAGGTCGCTTCCCAGGTGGTTTCACCAAGCGCGAGGGCAAGCCAGGCGACAACGAGATTCTCACCTCCCGTCTGGTGGATCGTGTGCTCCGCCCATTATTCCCCTCAAACTATCATGCCGAAGTTTACGTTAATGTTCTCCTCTTCTCTGCCGACGGAGTCGACCAGCCTGACGCATTGGCCGGTTTTGCAGCATCAGCCGCACTGGCCTGCTCAGATATACCGTTTGAATGCCCGATTTCCGAAGTGCGTGTCGCCCGCATAAACGGCGAATATGTAATCAACCCCACTTTTGCCCAGATGAAGGATGCCGACATGGACCTCATGGTGGGTGCATCGGCCGAAAACATCATGATGGTGGAAGGCGAGATGAAGGAAGTGAGCGAGCAAGACCTTCTGGGTGCCCTCAAGGCAGCCATGGATGCCATACGCCCGATGTGCGAACTGCAAAGTGAACTGTCGAAGGAACTGGGCAAGGACGTGAAGCGAGAATATTGCCATGAGGTGAACGATGAAGAGCTTCGCGAACTTATTAATAAAGAGCTTTACCAGCCAGCATACGACGTGACAAAGCAGGCTCTCGACAAGCAGGCACGCGCTGATGCATTCGAGAAGATTCTCTCTGACTTTAAGGAGAAATACTTCGCAGAGAAAGAGATTACAGAGGACTCCGAACTCACTCGTGAGGATTATGAGGCTTTGATGGACCGTTACTATCACGACGTGGAACGCGATGCCATGCGCCGTTGCATTCTCGACGAGGGAATACGTCTCGATGGTCGCAAGACTACCGACATACGCCCCATTTGGTGCGAGGTGTCGCCACTGCCAATGCCTCATGGAAGTGCCATCTTCACACGTGGCGAGACACAATCGCTCACCACTTGCACACTTGGCACAAAACTCGACGAGAAGTTGGTGGACGACGTGCTGGACCACAGCTACATGCGTTTCCTTCTGCACTACAACTTCCCTCCATTCTGCACTGGCGAGGCGAAGGCACAACGCTCTGTAGGCCGCCGCGAGATAGGTCACGGACACCTGGCATGGCGTGCTCTGAAAGACCAAGTGCCCGAAGATTTCCCCTACACCGTGCGTATAGTGAGCGAGATTCTTGAGAGCAATGGCTCGTCATCAATGGCAACCGTTTGTGCCGGAACATTGGCAATGATGGATGCCGGTGTTCCAATGAAAAAGCCTGTGAGCGGCATCGCCATGGGTCTGATAAAGAATCCCGGTGAAGACAAGTATGCAGTGCTTAGCGACATCCTTGGCGACGAGGACCACCTCGGCGACATGGACTTCAAGACAACAGGAACGAAAGACGGTCTGACAGCCACCCAGATGGACATCAAGTGCGACGGACTAAGCTTCGACATTCTGGAAAAAGCCCTCATGCAAGCCAAAGCCGGTCGCGAGCACATCCTTGGCAAACTGACAGAGACAATAGCCGAGCCACGTCCGGAACTGAAACCTCACGTGCCACGCATTGTAGCCTTTGAAATTCCGAAAGAGTTTATCGGTGCCGTTATCGGCCCTGGAGGCAAAATCATCCAGCAGATGCAGGAAGACACTGGCGCCACCATCACCATCGACGAAATCGACGGTGTGGGCAAAGTGCAGGTGAGTGCTCCTGACAAGTCAAGCATCGATGCTGCTGTGTCAAAGATCAAATCCATCGTGGCAATCCCAGAAGTTGGCGAGGTGTACGAGGGTACAGTTCGCTCCATAATGCCTTACGGCTGTTTCGTGGAAATCATGCCTGGCAAGGACGGTCTGCTACACATCTCCGAAATCGAATGGAAGCGCCTTGAAACAGTGGAGGACGCCGGTATCAAGGAGGGTGACAAGATCAAGGTGAAACTGATGGAGATAGACCCAAAGACTGGCAAATACAAACTCTCGCACCGCGTGCTTGAGCCCAAACCAGAAGGCTATACTGAAAGAGAGCGCCGTCAACGTCCGGAACGCGGCAGCCGCCCCAATGGAAACAATCGTCCAAACGGAAGCAACCGCCCTAATGGCAACCGCGGCAATGCACAACGTCAGCCCAGACATAATGATTTTCGCGACCCAATGGAAGACCATGAGCCACGCGATTTCAACGACAGTCTCGACCACAACGACTTTGACTGACAACACAAGATTGGGCGCACGGACCATCACCATGTGTCCCAATCCCAAATAATGATTGCAAAAAATCCCCACCTTTGACGGGTGGGGATTTTTTTCATGCCATAAACCTTGAATGACTTATTGGGGATAAAGCCTAAAGCTATTGCAGTGAAGAGTTTAGAATCCTCGACTTCAAAAGATGTTCGAACAAGAACAGGTCTTCCTTGTAAGTAAGTTTCAGATTGGTGTTTTCACCATTCACCACAAACACAGGCTCATTTGGGAGATATCTCCTCACAACCCCACAATCGTCGGTTGTTGTGAAGCCAGGATCCTGCAATGCCAACTGATACGCCTGAGCTATCACTCCCCTTTTAAAGCATTGAGGTGTCTGGCTGTTGCGCAGATATTTTCTTGGCGGCACACCCACGATGCAGTTGTCATCATCCACCTGAACGATGGTATCGGTAGTTGGAACTGCCACATTAACAGCACGGTATCTTTCAAGGGCAGCAATGCAATCAGCTATGATACGATGACTTACAAGAGGTCGCACAGCATCGTGGAAAAGCAAGTTGTCGGCATCATCCTTATAAGCTTGAAGTGCCGAAAGGCTGGAATGATAACGCTCTTTACCACCAGGCAACACTCTCCGAACTTTAGAAAAATGGTTGTCTGCCACTATTCTTTCCACTTCATTGATAAAGTCCTGACGGCTGACGACAGCTATCTCATCAACCAAGCTACATGTATCGAAAACATCAATGGTATGCTCGATGATGGTCCTTCCCGCCACTTCAAGAAACTGCTTGGGCAAATCACCACCCAATCGCGACCCACTTCCACCAGCCAAAATGATTGCAATGTTCATGTTATAGAGGTTTGGATGCAAAATTAGCAAAAAAAGGAAAACAACCAAGCAAGAAGAACCGAAAAAAATACCTATATTTGTAGCGTCGGAGTACATGATGCTTCGTCAAGCCAACAACCTGAACAATTATAGATAATTTTGATTACCCACTTAAATATGCCACACGACGACGACACATCCAACGGCTGGCTTGAAATTGTCAAGCGATTGGAAAAAAAATTCGACATGCTCGATGATGACCAGAAGGAATTGGTAAAAGACTTGTTAGACAACGAGTTTGACTACAATGAGATGATGGACACCATTTGGTATAAATACGACAGACCCAACTACGGAAAGATGTCACAACCGATTGCGAAATGGCTAAAGCCATTGACACAAGCCGATCTTGAAACAGAAATACATGACATCTGCTTGAACTTGGCAAAGGAAGCGAAAGCCATGGACAAGCAGCAAATGGCTAACGACCTGAAAAACTTCGTATTCCGTTACCTCGCATACCTAAACAACGACATAGACGACGCAGAAGGATTCAACAATTCAGAATATGCATATCCGCTATATGGCATCTTCTGGCTCATGGCACACTTCCATTTAGACTTCCTGCTCGATGTTGCCTTCGAAACCCTCAAACAAAAGTCAGACATCTTGCAATTCATATACTCAATGGGGGAAGAAGAGACAGGTTCTGCCATCATCTACGAATTAGGCAAACAACACATGGACAAGTTGGATGACTATCTTCGTGCTACAGGCTTCATCCCATTTGGCAAAACAATAGTTTTTGACGCATTGGCATACATCTATGCCAACGAACCAAAACTAAAGCTCAAGTCGCTGAACTACATCAGCAACTACTTGAGACTTTGTCAAAAAATAGGCATGGAGGGAGGCGACATGACCAACGTGGACCATTATGCCAGCACACTCGCCAAGGTGAAGGCAAAAGAGACATTGCCACTGCTCAAGAAAATCTATGACACAACAGAAGTGCCCAACATAGAGATTGAAGACTATGATGACTTGGTAGAGAAAATGAACGAAGAAGAATACAACATGGAAGACACTTTCATACTGATGGACGACATCATTTTCGACATTCAAGAGTTTGCCAACGGCGAATTTGAAGAATACCCCGACGACGACATTTTCGAAGACCTCTTCGACCTCGACAAAGACTAAACAGCATATACAAGAAACAAACCTAAAGACAACAAACTGACATTCAAAAACAATCACAAGAGCAATGAAAAGATGTATTACCAGCCTTATAGCCTTCCTTACCTTTGCCATCGTACAAGCAGCCAGCCAAATAACTTTCCCGGCAAATCACAATGGCATAACCTACACTGGTAGAATAGCCAACCATGGTGATGGAACAGTGAGTTACGACTGGACGGGAGTCTATCTGCAGACTTATTTCACAGGAGGCTACCTCGCCATTGATGTTTCTGAAACCGACACATCATGGCACAACCTCTTCATTGACGGGAAATGGGTGAAGAAACTGAAAATCACAGGTGCCCAACCCCAACGCATCGTACTTGCCGAGAAACTTGCCAAAGGCACCCACTTGCTACGACTGCAAAAATGCACTGAAGGACAAAATGGATGCACCACCATACACCAATTTGTTTTGGCAAAAGGTGGAACGTTGAATCCCGTGGAACGAAAAGAACGGATGATAGAAATCTATGGTGACTCATACACATGCGGATATGGCACAGAGAGCGAGAAAGCCACCGACCCTTTCTCTGTAGATACTGAAAACTGCGACAAGGCATACGGTTGCATAATAGCACGCTACTTTGACACAGATTATGCCCTGACAGCACATTCCGGACAAGGCATGGTGCGCAACTGGGCAAGTCCCACACAGATAGCCGACGTGAACATGTCAACACGTTATACACAGACTTTCGACGACCATGGCACTGAGGCATACAATTTCGACCTCTACAGACCACAACTTGTAATCATAAACCTCGGAACAAACGACTTCTCACCAGGTCCCATTCCTTCAGACGAACAATATGTTGGCGCTTACATGGAAATGATAAAAACCATACAGCAAAAATACCCTGACGTGAAAGTGCTTTGCGTCACGCCACATTCTGCCAATCGCTACCTTCAAGCATGCCTGATGTTGCTCAAGGAACGTGTAGCCAGCATGAGAAATGTGTTCATGGCAAACCCACTGAGCGACATCGTGACCGTGGAACACGACATGGGAGCCGACTATCACCCCAACTACCAAGGACAACGCAAGATAGCAATGTCCTTAATACCACAAATCTCAGCCATAATGGAATGGCCATTGACTTCTTGCATAGTAGAATAATCCAACAACAAGTTCCATGAATCCACGCCTCACCCTTGCAACAACACTGATGGCATGCAGCCTGATTGCATCCGCCAGCGACCATGGGAAAAAGCCACCACGCAATGCCAACTATTACCCTGACAAAGGCGACATCGTATGCGTAAACGGCAACAACAGATATACACGCGCCCTCTACGGCTCGCATACAAGAATGAGAATAGAGACAAGTGACCGCCCGATCTTTGCCTCTTACGATAGGGAGAACAGCCTCAATATCGCTTTCAGAATAGAGACAGAAGGGAACATCACCGCTCTCGACTCCACCTCTTATTGCGAGGCACGCTACCAAGGCGGTAAGCGCACGTACACCATTGGTGACGACCATTGGAACAAAGGCAAGGTGCAAGTCACTGTGTTGGCAACTTACGATGAGGAAGGAGCCATTTGGAAATTCCACACTGAAGGTTTCCAACGACCACCATCATTCCATGCCATTGTCAGCAAGGTGAAAAAGCCAAAAATGACACGTGAAGGTGACTATGGGCTTGAGCCAAGAAGCAGTTACGAGGCATCTGGTCCAGCCCTGCAAGAGTTGCAATGGACTTGCGAAAGCGACACCTACATACTTCTCACCCCCACTCGGCAACTAATAAACGACCCGTCAGGAGCTAAACGATTCGAAAGAGAAGAAGCCACACGAAAGGAAATCGCCGACAGGCTTGAAATCAACACCCCCGACCCATTCATCAACACCCTCGGAGCAAATCTCGCAGCAGCAGCTGACGGGTTGTGGGATGGCGAGACGTGGCTGCATGGATGCATTGGTTGGAGGACACCTCTGGCAGGATGGCGCGCTGCATACGTAGCCGATGTCTTAGGATGGGACGACCGTGCCATCTCACACTTCGACGCATACGCAAAAAGTATGGTGACAAACGTGCCGCCAACCATACCCCACCCGGCACAAGACAGCGTGCTCAACTTGGCACGCGCCGCGGAGAAATGGGGCACGCCGATGTATAGCAACGGATATATCTGCAAACTTCCTGGCAACCCGACTAAGATGAGCCACTACGACATGAATCTCAACTACGTTGACGAACTTCTGTGGCATTTCTGCCATAATGCCAACCGCGATTATTTGCGCAAGATGTGGCCGGTGCTGAAACTTCACTTGCAATGGGAGAAACGCAACTTCGACCCCGACGGCGACCACCTGTACGACGCTTATTGCTGCATCTGGGCGAGCGACGCACTTTACTACAACGGAGGAGCCGTCACACACTCCTCCGCATACAATTATAGGGGAAACCTCCTGGCAGCTCGCATTTCCGAAATATTAGGTGAAGACCCGACACCGTATAGGGAAGAAGCCGATGCCATATTGAAAGCCATGAACCAACGACTATGGATGAGCGACGAAGGACATTGGGCAGAATACCAAGACCTCATGGGACTTAAGAGGCTGCACAGCAGCGCAGCACTATGGACCATCTACACGCCCATAGACTGCGGAGCATGCACACCAGAACAAGCATGGGAGGCAACTCTCTATGCCGACAGGCATATCCCACACATTCCAGTGGAATGGACTGATGGAGACAAGTCTCTCAACACCAGCACCAACAAGTTCTACACCATGAGCACCAGCGACTGGATGCCCTATGATTGGAGCACCAACAATGTTGCCCATGAAGAGGTCATGAACATGACTCTGGCTTATTTTATTGCAGGGCGACGCAATGAAGGATTCAAGCTACTGAAAAGCGACATCCTCGACGGCATGTTCCTGGGAGCTTGCCCTGGCAATTTCGGACAAATCAGCTACTACGACAAAGCACGTAGTGAGGCTTATCGTGACTTTGGCGACAACATCGGAATATCTGCCCGCGCCATCGTGAACGGACTGTTTGGCATAAGGCCAGATGCACTCAACGACCAATGTCTCATACAATACTCCCTACCCGACGAATGGGAAGATGCAAGCATCAGAACGCCCTACCTCAGCTACACTTTCCATCGTGAAGGCAAACGATTGACATACAACGTAACCCAAAATTTCAACCAGCCACTCAACATCATCATCAGGGTAGGCGTGGGTAACGGACGATTCGTCGATTTCAAAGGAAACAGTTCAAGCCAACAAACCATCGTGGCTGACCTTTCGCCATGGGAAATGGCACAAGAGCCTTCTGGAGAGGAACACATGGGCCGCAACCACGACAACACAGACATTGAAAAGGCAGGACTATCAGACTTGACCAAAGGCTCCAAGGAAATTCATGTCAACCTAATGAAACACTTCAACGCAAACGTTGATGACATTTTCAAGAACGAATATCTTTCGCCACGGCCACCCTACACCACTTTGCAATTACCCAAACAAGGCATAGGCCAATGGTGCCAGCCCGAACGCAACGCACACATTGAAGACGACGGACTGAGAAACTGCATCGCTAATGGATTGTTCGACACCAAATTAGGTGTCTCTTTCCTATCACCAGCAAAAGGGCGCAACATCATCTATACATCATTGTGGGACAATTACCCCGACAGTGTCACAATACCTCTGAAAGGTAGAGCCAGCCATGCCTGCCTGTTGCTCGCCGGAAGCACCAACAACATGCAGAGCAGAATTGACAATGGGATAGTTTGCGTGAAATATCACGACAACACCACAGACACGCTGCACCTGACAAACCCCACAAACTGGTGTCCCATAGAACAGGACTATTATTTCGACGGACTGGCTTTCCCAGGACCTGCATTACATCCTTATCGAGTGCATCTCGGCAGTGGCATAGTGTCGAGACACATAAGCAAAAAAGTGCAAACAGGTGCTTTCAGCAACAGTGTACCGGGAAATCCGGACAGTGCCGAACCAAGACTGATAGACTGCGGCGCAGCTCAAATTCTCAACATGCCTATAAATCCCAAGAAAAAGCTCAAGAGTCTCACTCTCCAGACGTTGTCAAACGATGTAGTCATCGGACTGATGGCTATCACCCTTACCTATTGATGCCATGACCACAAGGTTGCATCCCCTTGACTCTGCTATTGCTCATCCCGAAAGATTAAACAATCCGATGGGCTACATACCCCATCCTCTGTGTTTGAAAGCCATGGAAGAAGTGGAGCAATACTTGCTCTGCATGAGGGAATGGCAAGAGGAAATAAACAATGGCAAGATGTTCGGTGTGCTCGTAGTGGAAGACGAAAGACACCATCTGGGCTTTCTCGCTGCATTTTCAGGATTACTCGCCGACCATAACGACTGGGACTATTTCGTGCCACCAGTCTTTGACTTTCTGCAACCTGAAGGTTATTTTAAACAAGAAGAACATGCCATTTCTGCCATCAGTTCAAAAGTAAAGATGCTTGAAGGTCACCCATCCTACATACAGGCAATAAGCCTTTTGCAAAACATGCAAAAAGAGAAGGACAACGACCTAATGGGATGGAAAGAGAAAATGGAAGAAGCCAAGAAAAGGCGCGACACCATCAGACAGACAACCACTCCCGACACAGAAACGATGGCAGCCTTGCAACGAGAGAGCCAATGGATGAAAGCCGAACTACGCCGAAAACGGCAATACCACAATCAGCTCATATCACAGCAAAATGCCATAATAGAAAACCATGAGGACGAAATCAGAAAGCTGAAAAAGGAGCGCCAACAGAAATCGGATGCATTGCAGAAATGGCTCTTCAGCCATTTTGTTATGAAAAACGCAAAAGGAGAAGAACGCAACCTGCTCGAAATCTTCGCTTCCACATCCACCCCCATCCCACCATCGGGAAGTGGCGAATGTTGTGCTCCCAAATTGTTGCAATACGCATTCATCCACAAGATGCGCCCACTCTGCATAGCTGAATTTTGGTGGGGCAAGTCACCAAAAGGAGAGGTTAGGAAACACATGCATTCGTATCCTGCTTGTCGTGGAAAATGCCTGCCCATACTCAATTTCATGCTCCAAGGACTCGACGTGGAAGACAACATATACGAAAAGGCTATAGAAGCCATCCCAAATATAGTTTACGAAGACGAATGGCTGATTGTGGTGGACAAACCTGCCGGCATGCTTTCGGTACCCGGCAAGCAAGAATCCACATCGGTTTACGATTTTGTAAAATGCCATTGTCCAGAAGCAGAAGGCCCCCTTATTGTTCACAGATTGGACATGAGCACATCTGGCTTGATACTCGTAGCCAAGACAAAACAAACACACCAGGACTTGCAAGCACAATTTCACCACCGCAAAGTGAAAAAGACTTACTTGGCAAGACTTGAGCACGATTTGCCTGCAACTGTCGCAGACAAAGGCATCATCAGCATCCCCTTACGCCCCGACCCACTCGACCGTCCAAGACAGTTGGCAGATCCCATAAACGGGAAGCCAGCAGTGACCACATACACAAGAAAAGGCTCACGCGACGTAGTACTTCAGCCACAAACAGGGCGCACCCATCAATTGCGGGTACATTGCGCACATCACGATGGGCTTGGAACACCTATCCTTGGCGACACACTTTATGGCACTCCGGCAGACCGGCTGTACCTCCATGCATCACAACTTACAATCACGCATCCCGTAACGAAAAAGATTATGACTTTCCATAGTCCATGCCCATGGAAATGACTATCACAAGACATTCAAGAAATTCTCCAATGGAATTCCCCTGTTCTTGTCAACATTATGCTTGTTGAGTTCTATAAGCATTGCAACGGCATCCATCGCCTTGCGAGTGCTTGCCTCCAATGGCTCCTCCTTGAGGAGATGGCCTATCAATACAGCTGAAAAAATGTCACCCGTTCCGGGGAAATGAACAGGAATCTCTGTATAATCAAGGCTGAAATACTCGTCTTTTACATGGTTGTACCCCATCACACAATGCTTGCCATCCACCAACATGCTGGTCACAACCACCGACTTTGCTCCTACTTGCCTCAGCTTGTCGATAATAATCCGCCCTTCCTCTTGCGAAACACCATCCAACTTGTATTCCATCCCAGAAAGATAACACGCCTCGGTGTAATTGGGGAAAATGAGATGAGCCACTGATATCATTTCAAGCATGCTACGTATGGTGGATGGGGTTACGCCATTATATAATTTACCCTCATCACCCATGATGGGGTCCACAAAAATCACCGTTCCATTGGCAGCTTGCTCCTTGCAATACTCCGACACTATTCGAGCCTGTCTCTCGGATGCGATAAATCCCGTGGATATGGCATCGAAACTAAAGCCCAATTTCTTCCATACAGGGAAGACCCCTGTGATATAGTCCGTGGTATCAAGAATATTAAATGTCCCATAATCCAAAGTATTGGAAACCAGTGCAGTAGGAAGATTATACACAGGGAGTCCCATGTACGACAGTATGGGCAGCATGGCAGCAGTTGCCACCTTGCCATAACCAGCCATGTCATTGATTAGCAATATCTGTTTTCTCGACAATATGGCAGCTTGGTCTTCACGTGCCACCTGTCTCGCCACCTGCTCCACGACATGTGGATAATGCCTCATTTCCAGCACATGTCCTTTTGCTGCAATGTCATCCACGGTATCATCTGGAGACAATTTCACGGCATATTGCGAAATAATCTCTCCACCATCGCATACAGGAGTCACATAGTGAATGGTAATGCCAGTTTCCGTGTCCCCCGCAGCTTTCACTGCCTCGTGCACATGATGCCCCCACATTCCCTTACCACCATGTTTCGGCAACAAAGCTGGGTGTATGTTGATTATTCGCCTTGGAAACATGTCTATCAGATAGTCGGGAACCATTGGCAGGAAACCAGCAAGAACAATCATGCGAATGCCATACTTGACAAGCATGGGCTCTACTATTTCACGTCGCGATAAATCGGCTTTGCCAACTACTGTCGCAGGAATGCCAAGACGCTTAGCACGCTCCATAGCCAAGCAATCTGACCTGCTGCTAACCATCAATGCAACATTCACAATATCAGAGTCTTTGAAATACTCTACAATATTTTCAAAATTGCTTCCACTGCCTGAAACAAAAACGGCAACGTTGACTTTTCCCATACTTATCAAAGTGTCATTATATAAAGAAAAATAGCTTTCCGTGACAGATTTCACCTCCATTTATCATATATTGTAAAAATGAGGTTGAACAGGTCATTCGAAAATGCTCAAAAATCATTTGGGATGCAAAATTAACATAAAAATAACATAAATCAAATAATCAAATGAAAAAATAAAAAAGTGTGATAAACTTGCAATGTATAAACCCATTTTTTAGTAACTTTGCATCCTAATTCAAAACTAAGGTAAAATGACACAAAACAAGACAATAAAAACCGCACTTATTTCTGTATTCCATAAAGACGGACTGGAAGAGCTGCTTGCCGAACTTCACGCAGGTGGTGTGAAATTCCTCTCAACGGGAGGAACACAACAATTCATCGAGTCGCTGGGTTATGAATGCCAGACCGTAGAGAGCCTGACAACATATCCATCCATCCTTGGCGGCAGGGTGAAAACCCTTCATCCAAAAGTATTCGGCGGCATCCTTGGTCGTCGTGACAACGAAGGCGACCGCGAACAGATGCAATCATACGAAATTCCTGAAATAGACCTTGTGGTGGTAGATTTGTATCCCTTTGAGGATACGGTGGCAAGTGGAGCATCAGCAGCAGACATCATTGAGAAGATAGACATAGGCGGAATATCCCTCATACGTGCAGCAGCCAAGAATTTCAACGACGTTGTCATCGTCCCAAGCAAAGCCGAATACAGCGTATTGGTGGACATGTTGCGCAAGAATGGTCCTTCCACCAGTCTGGAAGAACGCCGCCTGCTGGCAACACGTGCCTTTGGCGTAAGCAGCCATTACGACACAGCCATACACTCATGGTTTGCAGGAGAAGAATAAACAAGAAATGCAAGGGTAGCACTGCCGCACTTGCAATCCAAGACATCCACTAATGATTCGATAACACTTAAAAAATGGGATTTTTTTCATTCATAAGAGAAATAGCCATGGACCTTGGCACCGCCAACACCATCATCATCAGCGATGACAAGATTGTGGTGGACGAGCCATCGGTCGTTGCCATAGACAAGCGTACAGACAAGATAATGGCCGTAGGCGAGAAAGCTAAGTTGATGTATGAAAAGACACACGACAACATACGTACCGTCAGGCCACTTCGCGACGGTGTGATAGCCGACTTTTCCGCTTGCGAGCAAATGATGAGAGGGCTCATCAAGATGGTGCATACAGGAAGTCGTTTCTTCTCGCCATCGCTTAGAATGGTAATTGGTGTTCCATCAGGCTCCACCGAGGTAGAGCTACGCGCCGTGCGCGACTCCGCCGAACATGCTGATGGTCGTGACGTTTACTTGATATTCGAACCCATGGCAGCAGCCATCGGCATCGGAATAGACGTTGAAGCACCCGAAGGCAACATGATTGTTGACATAGGTGGCGGAAGCACCGAGATAGCTGTCATCTCTCTTGGCGGCATTGTATCCAACAACTCCATCCGTGTAGCCGGTGACGAACTAACAGCCGACATTCAAGAGTACATGAGCCGCCAGCACAACCTCAAGGTGGGTGAGCGAATGGCAGAGCGCATAAAGATACACGTAGGTTCCGCACTTACCGACTTGGGTGATGAAGCCCCGGAAGACTACATCGTACATGGTCCAAACCGCATCACCGCACTGCCTATGGAAGTGCCCGTGTGCTACCAAGAAATAGCGCACTGCATCGACAAGACAGTGGCAAAGATAGAAAATGCCGTTCTCGCCGCATTGGAAAAGACTCCACCAGAGCTGTATGCCGATATCGTACACAACGGCATCTATCTCACTGGTGGCGGTGCATTGCTGCGAGGTCTTGACAAGCGTTTGTACGACAAGATTCAAATACCGTTCCACATCGCAGACGACCCTCTGCATAGCGTGGCAAAAGGTGCCGGCAAGGCTTTGAAGAACGTTGACAAATACTCTTTCCTTATAAGATAAAGGTCACGACATGCGCAATCTGGTAGAATTTCTCAAGAAATACAACTACTGGCTGGTGTTCGTGCTCTTGGAGGTGGTTAGCCTTGTGCTGATATTCCAATACAACAGCTATCAAGGCAGCGTATGGTTCACCTCGGCCAACTATCTGACCGGCATGAGCCTTGAATACGACTCCAAGATGAGGTCATATATGTCCCAAGGCACAACCAACCAGGAGTTAAGCGAAAGAAATCTCATGCTGGAACGCGAACTATGGTTGACCAAAGAATTGTTGGCAGAAGAGCGCTTAAGGCACGACAGCACCCATGTAGATTCCGTGCCAATACCCCAACTTGCCGAATACAAACTCATCAATGCCAAAGTGATAGGCAATTCGCTCAACAAGGCAGACAATCTCATAACGATCGACAAGGGCTACAACAACGGAGTACACGAAGACATGGGTGTGGCTTGTGGCAACGGAGTGGTAGGGGTTGTTTACAAGGCTTCAAGGCATTATGCCATCGTCATACCAGTGCTTAACATGCACTCCAACATCAGCTGTACCATACAAGGGCACGGCTATTTTGGGTATCTGCATTGGAAAGGTGGCGCCACGGACATTGCATTTGTAGATGACATTCCACGCCATGCGCAATTTGAGAAAGGCGACACCATCGTCACCAGTGGATACTCGTCGCTGTTCCCTCCCGGTGTCCTTGTCGGACACGTAATAGACTCTCACGACTCTGAGGATGGCCTATCCTACAGGCTTGAAATCAAACTCTCCACCGATTTTGGCAATCTTCGCGAAGTTTGCGTCATTGATGATGCCGCCGTGAATGAACGCCTAAACCTGCTACGTCAGGCCACAGACTCGCTAAAGAATCAAAGAAACCAGTAGATGAACTACGAACTGATACGGCTACCACTGCTCTTTGTCACTCTATTGGCACTCCAAGTGTTTGTTCTCAATCACTTCCAACTCTTCGGCTGTGCCATGCCCATGTTTTACATCTATTTCGTTATAACGATGAAAAAAGGGATGGCAAAATGGGCAAAGATGATTTGGGCATTTTCGTTGGGTCTGCTGCTCGACACATTTTCCAACACTCCTGGTGTGACAGCGGCAGCCATGACTTTGGCAGCTATGACACAACCATACTTGCTGGATTTGTTCATGATACGCGAGGGTGAAGACGACCTCATCCCGTCGATGTCCACAATCGGCACGAAACCCTTCATCAATTACACCTTGGTACTTGTCACCATCTTCTGCACGACTTACTACACTTTGGAAATGTTCAGCTTTGTCAACATACTTCAATGGCTTGCATGTGTAATTGGCAGTTCCATTATTACCATATTGCTCATACTTGCCTTCGACAGTTTGAAGCGCAAAAAGAACTAAAAGCCTCCTCTTTTAGGGTGGTTCTGTTCGCAACTGATTGGGAATGAAATGAAAGACTACGAACTCGGAAAACGACAATATGTCATTGGAGGAGTGGCCATTGCCATAGTGGCCATATACATCGTGCGTCTTTTCACTTTGCAAATCATGAGTGATGACTACAAGCGCAACGCCGACAGCAACGCATTCTTGAAAAAAGTGGAATTCCCCTCACGTGGCATCATATCCGACCGCAATGGGAAATTGCTTGTTTACAATCAACCATCATACGACATCATGGTGATAGTAAACGAACAGCGTTCACGCCTTGACACGACAGAACTATGCAAGGCACTCAACATCACCAAGGAATACTACATCAAGCGGATGCAAGACATTCAAGACCGCTCGAAAAACCCTGGCTATTCCAGTTTCACCCAACAGCTCTTCATGTCGCAGCTCTCTGATCAAGAGTTCAGTGTGTTCCAAGAAAAGATATACAAATTCCCTGGTTTTTACATTCAACGACGCAGCATTCGTCAATATGAATACCCCAATGCCGCCCTTCTGCTCGGTGATGTGGCAGAGGTGTCGCAAAGCGACATTGACAACGACAAGTATTATCAGCCAGGTGACTACATTGGCAAGATAGGCGTGGAGCGATATTACGAGAAGGAACTTCGAGGCACGAAAGGAGTGCAAATCCTGCTCCGCGATGCCCAAGGGCGCATTCAAGGCAATTACCAAGATGGGAAATTTGACACCCACCCCATTCCTGGCAAGGCACTTACATTGGGTATTGACATAGAACTTCAACGTCTGGGCGAGCAACTAATGGAGGGGAAGCTCGGCAGCATTGTTGCCATAGAGCCATCCACGGGGGAGGTGCTCTGCTTGGTGTCCGCCCCATCATACGACCCCCGCATGATGATTGGCCGACAACGCGGCAAGAACCACATAGCCATGTCAAAAGACCCCTTGAAGCCACTTCTAAACCGTGCCATCATGGGTCAATACCCCCCGGGCTCCACCTTCAAGCCAGGGCAGGCGCTGACGTTCCTTTCCGAGGAAATCATAGACTCTGCCACAACCTACCCATGTCATCGCGGTTTTGTCACGCGAGGAATGCGCGTAGGATGTCACGGCCACGCATCTCCACTATCCCTAATACCAGCCATTGGCACATCATGCAACGGCTTTTTCTGCTGGGGTCTGTATTACATGCTCACCAACAAGAAATACGGCACACTGCAAAAGGCCATGGACACTTGGCGCGACTACATGGTGACCATGGGATTTGGATATCCATTGGGTATCGACCTGCCTGGCGAGAAACGCGGCATGATTCCCAATGCCTCATATTACGACAAGGCTTTCATCAATAGGGGCTGGAACGCCTTGGGCGTGATAAGCATTTCCATTGGCCAAGGCGAGGTGACCCTCACACCACTACAAATAGCCAACCTTTGTGCCACGATAGCCAATCGTGGTTGGTTCATCACTCCTCATGTGGTAAAGGGCGTTGAAGACCAAGACATCGATTCTACATATAAGAACAAACATTACACTAAAGCCTATACAGATGTAGGCGATTCGCGTTATTATGATTTGGTTGTCAGGGGTATGCGCCGTGCCGTAACAGGTGGAACTTGCCACAGTGCCAACCGCCGCGACTATGAAGTTTGTGGAAAAACCGGTACTGCACAAAACCGAGGGCGCGACCATTCCGTGTTCATGGGATTCGCCCCCATGAATTCTCCCAAGATAGCCATCTGCGTATATGTGGAAAACGGTGGTTTTGGTGCCACTCTCGGTGTGCCAATCGGTTCGCTGATGATGGAGCAATACATCAAAGGTGGACTGTCGGAAGGTTCAAAACGGCAAGCAGAAAGGATACAAAGCCAACATTTGAAGTATGGAACAAAGGACAGGTAAACAATCTGGAGTGCTGGAGTCGATTGATTGGTGGACAATAGCCATTTATGTTGCTCTGCTGGCATTTGGTTGGATGAGCGTATGTGGTGCAAGCTACTCGTTCAACGAGCCAGATATCTTGAGTCTCTCCACCCGTTCAGGAATGCAGGTGGTGTGGATAGGCACTTCCATCTGCCTGGGATTTGTCATCCTTATGCTCGACGACCGCTACTACGACACTTTCTCCTATGTCATCTACGCCCTTCTTGTGTTGTTGCTTTTCGCCACCATATTCAATCCTGTGAGCATCAAAGGTTCCCGGTCGTGGATTGTGATAACCCCCTCCATACGCTTTCAGCCCGCAGAATTTGCAAAATTTGCCACAGCATTGGCTATCAGCAAGTTTATGAGTTCATACGGATACAATATACACCGTATGCGCGACTTTGCGTTGTCGTGTGCCATCGTCATGGTACCCATGGGCTGTATTGTCATGCAGCATGAGGCGGGCTCAGCACTTGTCTATTTTGCCTTTTTCCTGATGTTCTATCGCGAAGGCATGCCAGGGAGCATCCTTTTCACCGGTGTGGCTCTGGTGCTTTATTTTGTTGTTGGCATACGCTATGAGCAAGTCAGTCTTTGGGACACGCCTACGTCCTTGGGCAAGTTTGTGGTATTGCTTCTTATCCAATTGTTCTCAGCAGGATTGGTGTACGTATATTGCAAAGACAAACAGAAAGCCATGCGTCTTGGCAGCATCATTGGATGCATAACAATAATATTCCTTCTGTTTTCAGAATATGTGATACCATTCGACATAGTCTGGGTGCAGTTGGTAGTGTGTGCTTCGTTAATAGGTTATTATTTATATCAAGGACTGAGCAGTCGTGTAAGCAACTATTTGTACATTGCCATGTTCTCGCTTGGTTCCATAGTCTTCTTCTATTCTGCAAGCATCGTTCTCAACAATGTGATGGAAGACTACCAACGCAACCGCATCAACGTATTGCTTGGCTTGGAGGACGATGTAAAAGGAGTGGGTTATAATGTTCACCAGAGCGAGATAGCCATAGGTTCTGGCGGTTTGCGTGGCAAAGGCTTTCTCAACGGAACCCAGACAAAATTGAAATTCGTGCCGGAGCAAGATACAGACTTCATCTTTTGCACTGTTGGTGAAGAAGAGGGATTTCTTGGTTCGGCAGGTGTGTTGTTGCTTTTCCTTGCCTTGATTTTACGTCTTATAGTTCTGGCGGAGCGCCAACCTTTCAAGTTTGGTAGAGTTTACGGCTATTGTGTGCTAAGCATATTCTTGTTCCATGTCTTCATAAACGTTGGCATGGTACTTGGCCTCACTCCTGTGATAGGCATACCCTTGCCATTCTTCAGTTATGGCGGCAGTTCGTTATGGGGTTTCACCATCCTGCTATTCATTTTCCTCCGCATAGATGCCAGCCGCAACCTTATCCGTACCTGATGCCTTCAAGTGGCACCAGCCATTATCTGCTATTGCATAGTCACCCTCAGCCCAACATCGGCGATGCCGTTGATGTCGAGCCTTCGCATGTTGTGCCTGATGGTCATTGAGATGGAGTCATCCTTTTCCAAAGGAATGTTTTTCAGCGGCACCATCATCTGCTTGAAATTTACGCCTTTGCCATTCACCCTGCCCATTTGGTCGTAAATATTTATTGTCATGGTATCGCTTAGGTGAATGTTGCCATGCTCTCTTGTTGTGGATATGACAGTTTGGTCCACCACCAACGACAGTTGCTGGAAAGGGTAGTCTGTATTTGCCCTCACTCCAATCTCCTCAACGTAAAATCCTTTTTCCTTCACAGCCCTGACATTGTAATGCAGCACAGAATCTCTGCTCCATCCATTTATGTTGACTGAAAAGAATCTGAAATATGCCGTTCTCGGATAACAAGCAGCAAACATGGCTGCCAAGATAAAAGCAGCCACGATAGCCCCATGGTAAAGCATTTTTCTAAAGACCATGTCCTGTTTATTGCTGTTGCCCTGGATTTTGTCCGTTTCTCCCCTGTTGGTCGGATGTCGTTTGCGCCCCACCCTCCTGGCTGTTGCCAACTGGTTTTGCCTTTTTGAATGCTCGTCTGTTTGCCTGTGCTTTTCTCATCTTTTTCGCATCAGCCACAGACTCACCCATTTGTGCGCTTGCTTGATCCTTAACCTTGCTCTCTACACCCTGCTCGTCTTTAGCTGCATTATTTCCTGCGGGTTTCTGCTTTTCAACGTTTACATCTTGCTTTCCAGCCTGTTCTGTAGCCACTTCGGTTTTGGCGTTCTTGTCAGCTTTCGACTTGCGTTTTTTCTTTTTCTTGTTTTTGTCGAATCTCGTTATGCTCTCCCCTTCCAAGAGGTCTTTTGTCTTGTCATCACCCTTCTGGCGTCCATCCTCTTGCAGAGACATAGGCTTTTCACCCTGTTTGTTCATCTCTATGATATCCTTGGCTCTATCCACAGTAATGACCTCGAGGTTTGCAGCCGTCCTCTTGTCGGTAGAGTAAGTGACCAACCCTGCGAGAATGTCAGTCTTGAAAAGATAATAGTCGGCATCCAGGGTTTGCAATACGATATCCTTGGAAGGCAAGCGTTTTCCTGCCTCCATATAGTTGTCAACCTCATAGTTAAGACAGCATTTCAATTTTGCACACATTCCGGCAAGTTTCTGGGGGTTGAGTGATATGTCTTGAAACCTTGCTGCATTCGTGCTCACGCTGATGAAGTTTTTCATCCAAGTGGCACAACAAAGTTCTCTTCCGCAAGGTCCTGTTCCACCTATTCTTCCAGCCTCCTGCCTTGCACCTATTTGCTTCATCTCGATTCTCACATGGAAAGCCTCTGCCAGCACCTTGATTAGCTGTCTGAAATCTACTCTCTCGTCGGCGATATAGTAGAAGATTGCCTTGTTGCCATCCCCTTGATATTCCACATCTCCTATTTTCATGTCCAGCCCCAGGTCCTTGGCAATTTGCCTGCTTTGAATCATCGTACCATGTTCCCTGCTCTTGGCCTCCTCATATTTTTCCATGTCCACAGGCTTTGCAAGCCTATAGATTCGCTTTATGTCGTCAGTTGACTTGAGATTTGCTTTTTTTATTTGCAATTTCACCAATTCTCCTGTGAGTGTAACCACTCCAATATCGTGCCCAGGATTGGCTTCCACCGCCACAATGTCTCCTTTTTTCAAATCAAGGTTGTTGACATTATGATAGTATCCCTTTCGCGTGTTTTTGAACTGCACCTCCACGAGGTCTGTCCTCTCGGCATTGCCTGGCACATCGGCAAGCCAGTCGTAGGTGTTCAGCTGCTTGTCCTGTCTTCCCACACCACGTCGGCACAACCCTCTGTCGCACCCGGCGCTGATTTTGTATTTCATGTTTTTGTAATCCATAACCTATGGTTGTTCAAATGACATGTAGTCATGTAGTTACCCGTTTACTACGGTGTTGTTATTTTTTTCTTATCAATTTAGTAGATTGCAAAGCCACATCGAAAAACACAATTCTGGCATTTGCATTTTGTCCTATGTCACGTATGGCTTCTGAAAAGACTTCTGCCATTTCCATCACGTTGTTTTCGTTCATGAAGGGAGCGAACTTCTTGACAAAATTCTCCTCTTGTGTTGTGAGATACGTCAATTGTGGGATATGGAAATTGTACATGAAGCTTTCCCTTGTCATTCTGAGGAAAAAGGCAAGCATTCGCTTTTGTTTTTCTCTTCCATATTTCGTCACGTCTTGGCTCCACTTTGCCAACCCTTTCACATCTCGTGAGAACGACAGTCGGTTGAGTGAGATGAAATCGGTGAGGAATTCTCTGTTTTCACTTTCGGCATCAAGAGCATCAAGAGCCTTTAGCCAACTGCCCTCAGCAAATCTTGCCAATTTCTTGGCAGGTTCCTCATCTATGCCTCTCTTTTGCACCAAAGCCAATTCAATATCTTCAATGGCTATTCTGTGCATGCCGAACAGCTGTGTCCGGCTCCTGATGGTTTCAAGCAGCGCTGCAGGATTCTCACTCACTAGGATGAAGACAGTCTGAGATGGCGGCTCTTCTATCATCTTGAGAAGTTTGTTTGCCGTATCTTCCCTCATGCGCTCAGGCAACCATATCAGCGACACCTTGTATCCACCCTGGCTTGATCTCAAGCTGAGCTTGTGTGAAATGGCATCAGCCTCCTTGACTGTCATGATGGCTTGCTGAGTAGTTGTCCCCATAGCCAAGAGCCACTGTTCGATGGTGAAATAGGGCCCATCTGCCAAGAGGTCATGCCATTCCTTTGAAAAGTCATCGCTGACAGGTTTGTAATCAGATGTCGTACCACTCTGTTTTATCACAGGATAAGTGAAATGCAAGTCGGGGTGAGCCCATTTTCTTAGCATGATGCATTGTGGGCAAGTCCCACAAGAGTCGCCATCATGTCGATTGGCACAAAGCAGATAAGAAGCGAAAGCCATTGCCATTGCCATTTTTCCACATCCCTTCGGCCCTGTGAAAAGCATGGCATGAGGCACACGCCCTTCTTCCACAAGTTTCACAAGTCTTTGCTTTGCCTCACCTTGGCCTATGACCTCTTGAAATTTCATCTCTGCTAAATAAATGTTGCATTCATCTTTCCCTTTCCACCATCGTGATGCTCAAGCAAACTTGGCATCATAAAAAAGGAAAACTCACATCAGTCGCTCAGCGACCTCCCTCACCGACTTCACTGCTGAAACGGTGTAAAAATGAATGTTCGACACTCCATGGGCATATAGATCCCGACACTGTTCAGTAGTCCATTCCACTCCCAACCGTTGCACATCATCATCGGTCTTGCATTTCAGCATTTCTGATGCCAATGCCTCAGGCAAGTCACAATGGAATGTCTTGGGCACCATGTTCAATTGTGACAATTTGGCAAGAGGCTTTATGCCGGGGATTATTGGTATGGTGATGCCCATAGCCCTTGCACGCTCCACGAAATCATAGTACTTCTGATTGTCGAAGAACATCTGAGTGACGGCATATTGCGCACCCAGGTCTTGCTTGGCTCTGAGATGTGCCATGTCCTGTTCCAAGTTGGGAGCCTCTTCATGTTTCTCAGGATAGCAAGCCACTCCGAAGGAGAAAGGCTTTCCCGGATGCTTGATGGCTGTTCCGTCGGCGAAGAAGCCATCATTGAACCTCATCACCTGACTTATCAGATCTGTGGTATGGGCGTGTCCACCAGGCGTGGGTGTGAATATCTTGTCGTCCTTTGCCTTGTCGCCTCTTAGCAGCAACAGGTTTGTGATTCCGAGGAATTGCAAGTCAAGCAGTTCATACTCTATATTCTCTATTGTTGTTCCACTGCAAATCACATGTGGCACTACAGGAATGTTGTATTTTTGCTGTATTGCGGCAGCAATGGCAATAGTGCCAGGTCTGCGTCGCACACGATGCCTCTCAAGCAGCCCGTTGTCAAGTTCCTTATAGACGTATTCGCTGTGATGTGTTGTGATATTGATATATCTTGGGCAAAACTCACGCAACGAGTCAATTGTTTGGAAAAGAGCATCTGTGCCGTTTCCTTTGAGTGGTGGCAGCACCTCAAAAGAGAATTGCCTTTGGGTCTGCGAAGAGTGTATGATGTCTGTCAATGTCATGTTGCAATCTCGCCTTTTGGCATTTGGTTGCAAAATTACGAAAAAAAAGCAATACTATTGTCGCTGTTGATGGTTTTTTCGCTCTTGTGAGTAGTAGTATAGCCCTTAAGTTTTTAGAAACATATCATAAGGGCGTGTCACCCTGAGGTTAAAGCTGTAGCAAGATTGTGATTAATTGTAGTTCAAGTGCATGGCCAAAAAACGACTTGGGCTTCAAATGATTGAAGCCCAAGTCGAAGGATTTTTACTTTTTCCAAAGTTTTGTCATGTCCTCAAGAGTCTTGCCCTTGGTTTCAGGAACGAGTTTCCATACGAAGATGGCAGCAATTACACAGATGACGCCATAAAGTCCGTAGGTGAACCAGTGTCCGAAATCATCTCCCTCTGTGAGGTGCATGTTGAACATTGGCACGAATGTGGAACTGACAATGAAATTTGAAATCCACTGGAAAGCCACAGCAATTGCCACGGCAGCGCCACGGATGGTATTGGGGAATATTTCTGCTATGAGCACCCAGCAAATTGGACCCCAAGAGAACATGAACGATGCGGAATATACCATTATTGAAATGGCGGTGACCATCTCCATGCCAACATGGCCGAATGTGACAGCAACGCCAAAGGCTCCCAATGCCATGCCAAGTGAGCCATAGATAAGTAGAGGCTTGCGTCCCCACTTTTCCACAGAGAAAATGGCAACGAGAGTGAAAAGGATGTTGATTACACCCATGAATACAGTAACCATCATCGGGTCTTCCATGCCCATGTCGCCGAAGATGCGTGGAGCATAATAGAGAACGGCGTTGATACCCACAGCCTGTTGGAACACGCTAAGCATGATGCCTATAAAGATGCAAAGCGCGCCATAGGTCATCAACTTTTCTGTCTTCACTACCATGGTCTCCTTGATGTCCTTCAGAATTTGTTCGGCCTTCAAAGAGCCATTGATCTTTGAAAGAACGCCTAATGCCTTTTGGTCTTTACCTACCGACACAAGATAACGTGGCGTTTCTGGCACGAAACAAATAAGGAGTGCGAAGAGTCCTGCCGGGACAGCCTCAGAACCAAACATGTAACGCCAACCTGTGGTGACAGTCCATTGTGCAGCGGGGTTGATGGCTGCAAGTCCCTTGCCCATTTCCTCCACAAGTGGCTGTATGTGGTCGCCAAGAATGAAGAAATTGACGAAATATACCACCAACTGGCCGAAGATGATGGCGAACTGGTTCCAGGACACAAGCATTCCCCTGATGTTGGATGGTGCCACTTCACCAATATACATAGGACAGATAGCAGAAGCCAGACCTACACCGACACCACCTATTACACGGTAAACGTTGAACATCAGAAGGAGTGAGTAAGTTGCCTTTCCATGCTCGAAGAAGAGGAATTCCGGATTCATGGAGCCCAGGGCAGAGATGAAGAACAAGAGTCCGGCGACAATCAACGATTTCTTGCGACCGAGGTTAGTGGCAAGCAGTCCAGAGATGGCAGAACCAATGATGCAGCCGATGAGCGCCGATGCAGATGTGAATCCATGCCACCCGTCGGTGTATTGGAAATCTTGTGCGTCCTTGAAGAACGCCTGAAGTCCTTTCTCAGCACCAGAGATGACGGCTGTGTCATACCCGAAAAGAAGCCCACCGAGCACAGCCACCAGCACGATGGAGAAAAGATAGGATTTGCTACCTTGTTGATTTTGGTTCATAGTTTAATAAATTTTGTCTTTACGCTATATTCAGCAAAGGTAGTGCTTTTTTTTGTATAAATCAGCTTTTCTGTCGTTTTTTTTGATGCGAAACGGGTGATGTCATGAAGTGGCTCAAAAAAAAGGGAGAAAAACATGGAAATGTTGTCAGATTGTATTATATTTGCTTGCTAAATAAAGAAAAACCAAATCAACCATCAATAATGAAGAAAATTATGACTATCATTGCCATGGCAGCCTTTGCCATTGGCATGGAAGCCATTCCCGCCCAACGCGGCATATGGCGAAATGTGACCTTGGAAGATGGTACAACACTACGTGTGGAACTACGTGGCAATGAATACATGCACTTTTGGAAATCCGAGGATGGCAGAAACTTTGTTCGCACCCAAGAAGGCAATTATGTAGAGGCAGAATGGGATAAGCTGATGCAAAAAGCGGAAACCAACAGAGCCAGGGCCAAAGGCATCGACTCACCACGCAGAAGCCACTACTCTTCAACAGCCGACGGACTGGGTGAATACGGAAAGAGCGCCTTGGGGTCGGTAAAAAGCATCGGTGAAGTGACCATCCCTGTCATCCTTGTTGATTTCGATGATGTACAATTCAAGCAAGAGCACACCATAGAGAAGATGAACCGCTACTTCAACGAGGAGGGTTATCACGACGAGACCTATTGTGTAGGTTGCGCACGCGACTATTTCATCTCGCAGAGCTATGGCATCTTCAAGCCATCTTTTCCCGTGGTGGCAAAAGTGAAGATGTCGAAAGGTTATGCGGAATATGGCGGAAACAACAAAGACGAACAAGACAAGAATGTGATGGGAATGGTGAGGGAAGCCATCAACGCAGCTATCGAACAAGGTGTTGACTTCTCGCAATACTATGTTGGCAACAGCGTTCCGCTGGTTAGTTTCATCTATGCCGGCAAAGGCGAGAACGGTGGTCAGGACGATGACACCATATGGCCGCATCAGTTTGACCTTCCATCATATACCTCCACCATTGGCGGATTCAATTTCAAGTCATATTTCGTGGGCAACGAGATAAGTGCCTATGGCAACCTTGAGGGCATCGGCACATTCTGCCATGAGTTTGGCCATGGCATAGGACTGCCAGATTTCTACTGCACCAACTACAGTTACGGCGACGAATCTTCCTTTGGCAACTGGAGCATAATGGACACTGGCTGCGACATCAACATGAGCCGCACACCCGTAGGTTATCTCGCCTATGAGCGCAGCTACTTAGGTTGGCTGGCCATACCCGAAATCACCAGTCCACAAGGAGTTGTGCTTGGCGACCCCGAAGTGGAAGGCAGCGTCCCCGCCGTGCTCTACCGCAATCCAACCAATAAAAATGAATATTTCATCTTCGAGAACAAGCAAAGGGGCAACTGGTTCGCATCCGAACTGGGCAGCGGCTTGTTGGTGTCAAGATTTTCATACTCACGCGATGCATGGAATTATAACAGCATAAACAACACCCAAGACTCAAAGAGAGCGATGGCAATACCTGCAGACAACTCGAAACTGTACTACACAGCAAGCCAGTCGAACCTCTACGGCAATTCCATTCTCAACATGGCCACATGGACCTACTTCAACAAGAAGGAATGCTCCACAGCACCCATCTATAAGGTCATGAAACACAACGACAGAACGATAAGTTTCAACATTATGGGAAATGACCTGGCTTACACCTACAAGCCCATGGCTGGAACGAAATACGCGCTCGTGGACAACGTTGCCAACTTGGAAGCTGGCGACACGATCATCATAATCAACAGGGAAGATGCCATAGCTCTTGGCAGCATCCAAACCACCGAAGCGCGCATGGGTGTATGTGTGAACTTGCTCGACGACAACACCCTCATAGCAGAGGATAATGTGCAAGAAATCATCCTCAAGCAGACAGCAAATGGATACTGGGCATTCCAAGTGAACGGCGACAACTACCTGACAAGTGTGGCTTCTGGCACACGACTGGTGGGCACCAACAAGCCATCCACCAACGCCATGGCGACTATAGACATCAGCAACGGCAATGCCGCGATTTCATTCCAGGGAAAAAACAGCAACAAGAACATCCGCTATAATGCCGAGTCCACTTCTTTCACTTGCTACAACACCGAAGGTTCTGACATCCAGATTTTCCGCAAGTCAAGCAACATCGACGGCATACAAACTACCATGTTCGAGGCTTCAGCTACCAAGAACAAGGGTGCATATACAATAACAGGCCAAAAGGAAGACAGAAACAGGTTGGGCAAAGGCATTCACATAATTGATGGCAAGAAGATGATCGTGAAATAAGAATTCATCCAATCAATAAACCTGAAAATCCCCCTGCACACACCATTGTGCAGGGGGATTTTTCATATACTTGGAAAATGAGCAAATCCTATTTCTTCATCAAGAATTTCTTTCCATCATTAATATAGAGCTGACCCTTGACAGGTTGTGACAGACGTTGACCTGCGATGTTGTAGAGTCCTCTCTTGCGAATGACAGCCTTTTCACTCTTAATCTCAGAGATGGCATCTGGTTCTTCGTATTTGGCATCACCCTGAAGGATGACGATGGACTTGTTGCCGGAAATGCCAGCTGTACCATAGATGTCGATTGTGCATGAACGACCGGTCACACCCTCTGGGAGAGGCTTGCAAACAGGGAACACCAAGTTGTAACCGGTGAGATTGTCACCATTATAATAGGTGGTATCCACCTGAATACCCTCAAGCCAGTCGGGAATCAACTCTTCATCCACATCATAGTTGGCAAGACCTTCCTCGTCGAACCACATGACAGAAGTGCCGACGAAAGCACAGCCCATGTCATAGTTCTCGTTGCCCTCAAGACCATCGGTGCTGATAGTCTTGCCATCGGCTGACACGCGGAGCACATTCCATCCATTGAACTTGTCAGCGGGGAAGTCCTCTTGAGACTCAGCATTCAAGAAACCCTTATCCTCCACCTTGATTACCTCATACTGTCCCAAGAGGGAAACATTAACTGACAAAGGATTTTGGAAAGTGTATGCGTGACCATCCTCAAACAGGATGTAGCCATTCTCAATATAAGAGTCTTCCACATCACTCTTGAATATTGCGTATGCACCAACACTAACACCTGGGTCGCTCATGCCCTCGAACTGGATTCTGAAGGGAACGCCACCAGGAATGGCTGCGGGCAGAGATGTCTGGTTGCCGAAGATATCAGTGAATTTCTCTGTGTTTTTGTAAACCAAGGTTCCATAGTAACCTGTGCTGCCATTGTATTCGTCGCTATCCTTGAAATCAAGTGTATCTGTAGCGGTAGCCTCGAATGTGGCAATAGTTTCAGTAGCCCTTCCTTCCTCGTCAAGAGCAAGGATGTAAGCCTTGATAGACTTGCCTGCTGGGATTGGGCCATAGTTATTGTATGTTACACAATCGAGGTGAATTTCATCAAGATACATGGGAGCAAGCAGAGGATTGAAGGTCTGCTCGAAACCATAAGCAGCAGAATCATTTTTTCCATCGCCATCATAGTCAAGCTCGCCTGTTCCAAACAAGAAGGCAGTGCTGAGGAATCCGTAACCAGAAAGAACATTCCTGTAAGGATTATTATTGGACCAACGTGTTCCATGATTATCGGCAGGTGTCATCATCAGGTCAGGACTATAAGTCAAGGCAAGAGAATTATCATTTGTCACTTCACCAGCGGTCTGTACCCAATAGTTGTCCTCATTATACTGATAAGTATCGGGCAATTTTCTGTGGCCGAGAGCAGGAGTATAATACCATCCGTCGGGGGAGAGATTGGAAATGAAATTTCCATTTTCTTCAGCATATTCCGTAATGTCGTTTCCGTTCATAGACCATGTGCTGCTGAACGTATCAGTCATCTTGTTTTCGTATGTCACATCCATGAAAGGAGGAACCATTAGCATTGAATACTTGTAACCTCTACCATCAACAGTCCATCCACCATACAAAGCACCAGGGATGGTATAATAAATACCATTCAGCACTGTACGTTTTTGACCGACTTTGCGTGGTTCAGCGGCACGCTCCATTTTTTGTTTAGGCATGTTCTCCATGTCGTTACGATGCACCATAGGACCTTTCAACGAAAGGCTTTGCGCATTTCCTGCCACGACACTGGCAAGAGCGAAAGAAAAAAGTAAAAGTTTTTTCATAATCTATAAATATTAAGTGAATGATTTTAGCTTTCTTTTATTGTTTAAGAGTCACCCATGCATCTTGACTGGCTGTGGGGGTCAACTTGATGGTGTTCAGCAAGAAGCGTGTTTCTGCTGCACCCACATTGAATTCCTGTCCGAAATAATTGATAAGTTGCTGTATTGCCGGCACGGTGACAAGCATGCCAGCAGCCACTTCAGCAGTGCTGCTACCCACGGCGATGGGCTGGTCGTAAGTAAATTTCACAAGGTCTCCATTTCTCTCCACTTTGAATGCATAGTTCACAGACATGCTTTGCGCTTTCTGCTTGGAAATCTTAAGACTGTAAATGACTTGCAGGATAGGACATCCATTGTCTATTCTTAGTTGAGACTTTTCATACGAATACTTGGCACTGGGTGTAGATACTGAATTGAAGTTATCGTTGACAGCAGCCACAATGGCAGCAAATGGAGCCGATTCCTTGTCGAATTCCCACCTTGAAGACTGAGATTCAAGTGTCTGCATGAAATAACGTGCGGGGTTGTCACCCTCTATAAAGCAACCTTCAGATTCCACTGCTTGGAAGATGTCCTTTTCAGGCACATAGACAAACTCTTGCACGGAAAGGTTGTCATTTATTGGCATTTTGTCACGGAAACGGAGATAGTAGTTGCTGCCCCTCTTCGTTATGAGGAAAGCATTGAAACTCTCGTCGATGATTTCATCACCATCATACGGGAATATGTTTGGTATGCCGTCGTCTGCACCAGTGATTTTGAACAATTCATCATTTTTATGAAGCACGTCGAATGTTGGCGAACTGGGCGAGAACATCTTGTTTTGGAATCCCTGCACATCTTCCAGATAATCCTCGTAGGTTATGCCTTGCTCAATAGGAGTAAGCAGGTCGTAAGCCCCACGCTTCTTGCCCTTGAGCATCATGTATGAAGCATCCTCTGGTGCGTCAACGATAATGAACTCATAGTCACCTCCTACGCCTTCACCCGACTCATCGTTAGGAATCTCCGACGTACCTGTGAACAAGATGTCGTAAGGGTCGCTGAAAGCATGTATGCAATCATTGTGGGAATTGAACGACAGCACAGGTCCATTGTCAGTCAGCACTTCCCACAAGGAAGTGTGCTCAATGTATTTGTTGTTGGAAAATACATTGTTCATCGACACGTTGACAGAGAAGTCCTTGTTGAAGCGACACAGCAACAAGTAACCACTGCCATAGGGGTATTCATTTTCCGTCGTGGGATAAAGCTGCATCGCCCATCCATTAGGCGAAGCCATGAGCCTTTTTGAATACAGGTCACTGGCCTCATTGAGACGCTCCGCAGCCGACTTGTCAAAGATGTCATCTTCTTCAGCAGGCTTACAAGAGTTGAAAGCCAAGGCCGTAGCCATTAAAAATGAAAGTGCAAATATCTTTTTCATAATTCAGGTAATCTTATTTTGGTTGTAAAGATTTGAAGACATTGACTTGTTCCACCAATTCCTCCATGACGGTCTTTGAAGGATCGGTGTCTGAGGGTTCAGTGAGTTTGTTTACAAGCCTTCCGTATTGGTCTTTCTTGAATGTCCCGTCAGGGTAGGTGGCATATTGACGAGTTTGCACCTCCTTGCGCAAGTCATACAGGCTGACCTTCCAATTGTCTTTAAGCCATCCCTCCACCAGTTCCAATTTCTGCTGAATGATGGCATCTCCATGCACTCCTGAGCGGTTGAGCCACTGCACCTGCCCATTCTCGTCAAGAGCTACATAGTCATCGGCATTTCTGGCACAAACCTTACGATAGACCTTGCCTTGCCCACCACTACTCTCACGGTAATAGCCTACGGTATCGAGATTGGCTCCACGTATTCTCTTAACATAGTCAGAATACTCCATGTCCACTTCTTCCCATTCATAGCTTGCAGAGTTCAGAAGTGTTGCCCAACTGATGCTGTCGCGAGTGATATAGTTGGCAAGCACCTCCACCCAGTCTTCTCCAGCGGCACTGGAAGCATAAGGCGACACAAAGCCACGCCCGGCAGC
This sequence comes from uncultured Prevotellaceae bacterium, assembly GCA_900315745.1. Taxonomy (GTDB): domain Bacteria; phylum Bacteroidota; class Bacteroidia; order Bacteroidales; family Bacteroidaceae; genus Prevotella. The sequence goes on along the minus strand of ONAG01000014.1, from coordinate 11,869 downwards.
TACAGAGTCGGGTGTTTCTGTCCAAGTAGAAGCATCATATTGGCTTCTGGAAATGAGGTTGAATTGTGTAGGCCTCAAATGCGTCTGGTCAAGGATATGGCCGAATTCATGGTGCATGGTCTTGAAGAAATACTCATTCATCATGTCAACGTTTCTGATATCCAGATTGTTGGTATTGTAGAGAGAGATTTTCAGACCACCCTCTGCCACACCGAGGATTTCTGTACCCTGACTTGGGTTGAGGTTCTTTGAGCCTATGACATGGATGATTCTCGGTGCATTGACTTTTAGGAACTCTGCACCGGCATACTTCTCATACACTTCCATCCACAAATATTTGCAAAGGACGGCGAGCTGCACGCTCTTGTCATAGTCTGCCGGAGTGAGGTTCTTGGTCATGTCGGAACCAATATCCTCCATCCTGTAGATGAACCTCATATTATATTTTTCAAGGTAGTTCGCCTTGACGAAGGTATCAAGAGGGAAAGAATAAGTGGATCGGTCGAGAGGATATTCTGTGGTGTCGAAAATGCTCGGCCCCAAGTCATCATCACTACACGACACGAAAGCGCACGCCACCATGGCCACAGCGCCGAAAAGCAAGGTTTTCAGTTGGTTGTTCATGATTCTGTTCCTCCTTTATTTGATTTTAAATTCATTAGCATCAAAACTCAGTGCCTTGTTTGCCTTAGAAGCAGGCTCCACTGGCGGACGTGATGATTGCATGCCGGCAGAAATGACCTCCCAAGGCACCTCTATTGCCCTGCGTGGATCTTTGCCGCTAAGTTTCAACACTTCGGAAGTTACACCTACTTGATGCTCCCACTCCACGCCCCATCTCTTGAGGTCGAAGAAACGAAGTCCCTCGAACATGGTCTCAAAACGACGGAACTCGTTGAGGCAGTTCATATAAGGAACCAACTTTGCAGGCACTACATAATCAGAACTGACATTTTGCGTGAAGTCCCAGTTTGCAAAGCAATTGTTGTGTGAGGGATTTGCATACCAAGACTCTATGGTAGGTTTGGTACACAACTTGATGTAATTTGCCTCAAAATAGGCTTTGTGGTCAGCCTCAGAGAACTTCTCTATACTATTGTTCCAATAAGCACAGAGATCGTCGCCACCTTCGTCCACCTGCCCGAGCATCAGCTTTGCCTCAGCCCTCTCGAGCAAAAGTTCGTTGGCAGTGAAAGCTCTAAGAATGATATGGGGATATCCGATGCCGGCAATCTTGTCAGAGTATTCGAACTGTTCGAAAATCTTGCTGTTGATATAGCCATAGTCGTTGCTGCTGCTGCCGAAGCACATGCCGCTGACGATAGCTATCGGGCACACATAATATGACGACCACAGCGGATGATTGGTACCGATGAGGAATATTTCTCTTGCCTTGGGTCCTGCTATGGAATAACGGTATCCAAAGCTACGACGTTGGAGCAGCGAACCAGTTGTCATCAACATAAGGTTGTTGTTGCGCTCGGGATGCTGCCAAGCCTGACTGTAGTCGTCGCCGGAAGAGCAATTCTCGAACACGGAATAGTCCATCATCATGTTGAGCAGAGTGTTGTTGTCGGTGCCAAGCACGAAGTTGGCATGCTCGATAACTTTTGCCCATTGACGCTTGTAGAGATAGAAACGTGCTGCGAAAGCATGAGCGGCATTCAGGTTGAAATGCCATTTGGGCACTGTGTAGAATTCGTCGGTGACATGTGCAAGTCCCTCTTCGAGGTCGGCTTGTATCTTGTCATACACCTCTGCCACATTGCTGCGGTCATACTGCTTGGTCACCACGTCCTCCACCTCAGTAACATAGGGTATTCCCATGTCCTTCTTGCTGTCCTCTGGATTCTTGTAAGCCTGCGAGAACATGTTTACGAGGCAGAAATGGCTGTATGCCCTGATAAGCAGAGCCTCAGACTTGGCTGCCTGGAGTCTCGGAGTCATCCCCTTTGCCTTTACCAGCTCGTCAATTACTTGGAGTGCTGCATTACAAGTAGCAATAGAGTTGTAATAGCCTTCCCATAGAGAACCTGGCGAGTCATAATCACTATACGTGGCTTGAGTTGCCGGTTCGAATTTGAATAGCTGGTCATCAGACCTGCTGTATGAGGCGAAATTATAGTGTGATAGAACTTGTGGATCCCACGGCTTTGTAGGGAGGTGAGGCGTCCAGTTATCTATCATGTTGTCGCTTGAAAGCTCGGCAATCCACTCATAATTTGCTGTTGGATAAGCACTTTTGAGAAGATTGACAACCTTGTTCTCATTGTCGATGGTGGTTCTCTCGTCCATTTCATGGTCAAGGAAGCTGTCAGAGCACGAAGATAGTGCCAAGCCTGCCACGACCAGAGAGAAGGAGACATATTTTATATTTCTCATATTGTTAAGCTATTGTCGGTGAAATTAGACTCTTTGTTGACATTATATTATATACCCAAGCGTACTGTGAGAGTGAACTGCTTGGAAAGTGGTGATGACACACCACCAGCATTCACGAATTCAGGATCCTGTCCGTTGAGTTTCTTGTCGGAATATATCAGGAAGAGGTTGGTGGCATCCAACTTCAGCGAAGCGGTGCTTAGTCCAATCTTGTTTAGGAAACTTGGATTGAAATCATAAGTGAGCGAGATGTCCTTCATTCTGATGAATCCACCATCAGCTACGCGTGCCGTAGAGTAGTTGTATGCGTTGTACGCATATCCAATGTACCTGTCATTATAATATTGTCTTACACTGGCGATAGTTGGAATGGTGGTCTTCAGCTCGTCGCCAGGCACCACCCAACGGTTCTTGAACTCTTTTGGCATGGCAGACTGATCGGAATAACCGGATGAGAACACCGGGTCGAGACGCACCTTTTGTCCAAAGGAGTAAGTGATAAACACATTGAGACGCCAGTTTTTCCAACGGAACATGTTGTTCATACCACCCGTAGTGGTAGGTTCAGCCGAGCCTTCATATTTAAGGAAGTCGAGTTTGTCATATTCCTGGAAGTTGATGTCGGAAGTGGTGACTTCACCTTCCTCGTTCATGATTGTTGGCACACCTTCATCGTTCAATCCCATGAAAGGAATGGAGAACAGGGCACGGTGTGGATAGCCTACGCGGGTATAGCCACCAGGACGTACGAGGTCGATGACACGTGTTTGCGAAAGCAAGTCGGTGATTTCTGTCTTTGTATAAGAGAAGGTGATGTCAGTGGTCCATGAGAAGTCCTCTGTACGGATGTTCTGAGTGGTAAGAGTTGCCTCCATACCATGTGATTTCATCTTTGCAACGTTGGCATACTTTCTGATTTCTCCACCACTACCTGGTGTGTTGAGATATCCCATGAGGTCGAAGTTGTTGCGGAAATACACATCACCTGTGAAGTTGATTCTATTGCCGAGGAATCCGAGGTCAACACCAATGTTGAACTCACGTTTCTTCTCGTATGTAAGGTCTTTGTTTGCCAATTGTGAAAGATACAGGGCCGTCTCTTGCTGGTCGCCCCATGGTCTCCACAATGTTGTGGTACGATACACAGCAAGTGCGTTGGAAGCAGCCGTCTGTTCACCGTTTAGAGAATACGACAAACGAAGAGTGGCATGTGAGAATGCATTGTGTGAGCGCTCCATCCATTTCTTGAAGAATGTTTCTTCATGTGCATTCCAGGAAGTGGAGACGTTCCATGTTGGCAACCAACGAGAATCGCGCGACTTGCCCAACTGGTTGGAGCCGTCATAACGTCCTGTCAGGTTGAGCACATAGCGTCCCTTGTATGAATAGTTAGCATTAGCCACGTATGCCAAGCGGCGGTTCCATGAGCGTGCGAACTGGTCGGTCGTGGTGCCTTCCTCTATCATTTGCTTCTCACGATATTGGTTTTTCACCACAGTGCGTCCCATTTCATAATCCACACCCATGGTGATGTTCTCCGAAGCGTCGTAATCGGCTTTGTTGGCCTCCATACCCACAAGCACGTTGAAGATGTGGGTGTCGTTCCAAATCTTGTTGTAGTTAGCTGTAAGACGGAAGTCGAGCTGTTTCACAGAGTTGCGGTTGAGAGTGAAGATACCTCCCTCCGGCATCACCGAGATAGGCAATGAGTTGGGGTTGTCTTTATCTTGGTAGAGGTACGTGTTGTTGTACATCTGGTTGGGGTTGTCCACACCTGCACGATATGCCTCAGCTTGGTTTGACTTGTTTAGCACATAGTGTTCTTGTGTAGAGCGGTTTACACGATATGAACCAAGAGCTTTCAATTCCAGTCCCAAGATTGGTTTCCACGACAATTCACCTTGGAACTTCAAGTCCATCACATTGACATCAATGTAGTTGTTGTCCAATTCATCGAAGATGTTGAACGGAGCATAGTTACGTGTGTATGTGTCGTAGGGGTCGAGTGTTCTCGACGTGTTCATACAGAAGCTGAACGGGTTTATGTCGAAGTTACGGTTTACAGCACCGCTCACCACGTCGGTACTTTGGTTGAGAGTACCAGGAGCTTTTTGGTCACGCATGGAGCCTGTGGTGCGCATGGTAAGTGTCACTTGCTTGGAAAGGTTGAAAGTGGCGTTCATGTTTGCCGTGAAACGCTCCACCTTGCTATCCTTGTACCATCCTGGGTCTTCGAGAGCAGAAAGTGATGCATAAACACTGGCTTTGTCCGAACCGCTTGAGATGCTCACGGAGTGCTGGTGCATGATGTTGTTGTTGAAGAGCAGGTCGAACCAGTCGGTGTTTCTGAATTCCGCATCCTGCAAGTATTTGTTCATGGCAGCCTGTGTGAATGGCAGTCCGAACTGTCCGTTCTCATATTTGTCCATGAGGGTGTACATCCTACCATAAAGTCCTGACGACGAACCATTGGCAAGTGATGAGAATTCAAGCCATCCTTTCTTCTCCATCTCACGATAGATACCCATCTGCTCTTGTGAGTTGCTGACATTGTATTCCCTATACGAGGGCTTCATCCTGTAAGTGAACTCACCAGTATAGTTGATGCTGCTATGCCCAGAGCGGCCTTTTTTCGTGGTGATGACCACAACGCCAGCCATGGCGCGTGCACCATAAATAGATGTTGCACTACCATCCTTGAGTACTTGGAAACTCTCGATGTCGTCGGAGTTAAGTCCAGCGATGGCATTTGCGATAAGTGTTTGCGCGTCACCAGACGAGAGGTCGTCGGCAGACACCTTTACTGCATCCTCCATGATGACGCCGTCAACCACCCAAAGAGGTGACGAACTGCCATAGATAGACGTGGCACCACGTACCCTAATCTTTGGTGCTGTACCGAACGTACCAGAGACGTTTTCCACGGACACACCAGCCACACGACCTTCGAGTGAACGTGTAACATCAGCCACACCATCAAGTTTGGTCTTCTCTGCATCGATTTTTGCCGTGGCACCTGTGAACAGACGTTTGTCCATCTGTTGCATACCTGTGACCACAACCTCACCAATCATCTCAGCATCGCTTTGCATGGTCACCTTTATGTTCTTTCCACCTTTCACCGTCACTTTTCTCATACCTATGTATGTAATCTCAAGTGTGGGGTTGGCAGAACTCGAACTGAGTGAAAATTTGCCATCGATATCGGTGACGGTTCCCACTTTGGTACCTTTTATGAATACAGATGCACCGATGATAGGCTCGCCGTCTTCACCAGAGACGACTGTACCCGACACAGTGTTTTGAGCCAATGCCATACCGACAAACATCGACAAGCAGGCCAAAATCAAGCATAGTCTTTTTCTCATAAAAAATTCTAATATTGTTTTTCTTATTCTTTATTACACAATGATGGAGTTTGCAAAATTAAGCATTTTAGAAGCAAACAACAAAAAAAACAATAAAAAAGTGAATTTTCTTTTAAAATGTGATGCTAAAGTTTAACAAAAACGTAAAATAAACCCACATTACGTTAAAGACATCAAATTGGCAACACAAGCATATTCCCAATTCTGGACACATAAAAATGCGCCAAAACAAAAAACTGCTCCACTGCCTTTTTCATTGCAGTGGAGCAGCAAATGGTTCTACTAAATTTAGGTATTATCCAAAGATAACAAATAAATCATAAAAAACTATCTTCTATTTTGATCACCTACTTAGATTAAATAATTGTTACTTAACAAGTATCACAAGGTATCTACTGGTATGCCAGAATTGTTCTGGATCTGTAATTTTAAGTGTCAGGTCCTTTTTCCCAACCTTTTCCAGACGATATGAAGATGTGGGATGTGGGGTTAGCAATTTTGCTTTCTTGGAATACAGAGGTATTTCATGCAAATGTCTGCTGTCGGCTTTGGTGAAGAAGTTCTTGTTGTAATTGCCTCTCAGCACTTCACCTTTTGTTAGCACGTTTTGAGCTTTCAGCTCGCTCTTGTTTCCAAAGACATAATATACCATGTGCATTTCCTTGTCTTGTTCGGCAATGGTTTGCTGCTTTTGCACATTCTCTGTCTTCAAGTCAGCCACATCGTTATTGAGCACTGTGATGGCCTCGCCCATCTCATTGATTTTCACATCTTTGGCATTAAGCGCCTCTTGAAGTGCAGCCACTTGCCTATCCTTCTCCTCCATCTGCACCATCAGTCCATCGATGGTGTTTTGCAATGTCTTCTTCAGTTGTTCTCCCTTCAAGGTGCTCTCGTTGAGCTGATTGCGAAGTTTCTCAATCAACTCCTTGTTCTCCTTCATCTTGTCTTGGATGAACTTCATATTGGCTTTGATTTGGCTTGTCTTGTCGCTACCCTCTCCTGCTTTTGCCAGAGTAACCTTGCTCTCAGCCTCACTTATGAGCCTGAATCCCTCCTGAATTTCATTGAAAACGGCCATGAGGTCGTCTATTTCCTTTTCCCGTTGTTGTATAACTTGCTCCAAGGAATCATTGTTATTATTAACCACAGGTTGCTGTACCACTGGAGCCTTTGGCTCTTCCTTGCAAGATGCAAGAATCAGCAGAGCCATGGCAAAAAACAAAATTTTTCTCATGCTGGAATGTCTTTAATATTATTCTTTTTGTTCATTTCCTTTATTGTCTTTTCATCACATCCTGCCACAATGAGCACTATCTCCCCTCGCGGTGGTGTTGCAGTGAAATGAGCTATCAATTCTTCTAATGAGCCTCGTCTGCATTCTTCGTGAAGCTTGGATATCTCACGTGCGACACAAGCACGCCTATCCTGTCCCATGACCTCTGCCAACTGCTGCATGGTCTTCACCAGGCGATATGGCGACTCATATATCACCATCGTCCGCTGCTCCATAGCTAAGGCAGCCAACCTGGTCTGCCTGCCTTTTTTCTGTGGCAAGAAGCCTTCAAAACAAAAGCGGTCATCTGGCAACCCTGAAGCCACCAATGCAGGAACAAAAGCTGTGGCTCCTGGCAGGCATTGCACTTCTATGCCTGCAGCCACGGCTTCCCTTACAAGGAAAAAGCCTGGGTCGGAAATACCAGGTGTACCCGCATCACTCACCAAGGCCACCGTTTGTCCTGCACAGAGCCTTTCCACCACGTTTGCCGAAGTACCATGTTCATTGAACTTATGGTGCGACATCAATTGATTGTGAATGTCATAATGTTTCAACAGCACACTCGTGGTGCGAGTGTCCTCTGCAAGAATCAAATCAGCCTCCTTAAGCACTCTCAAAGCTCTAAGGGTGATATCTTCCAGATTACCCACAGGTGTAGGCACAAGGTATAGCATTCCCATCATTGCTGCAAAGGTAGTGCAAGTTGAGCGGAATGCAAAACAAAAAACAATTTTTTTGTTTTCATGCCCGAGACGCAGCCTACTTTAGCAAAGCAAAGTAGGAAAGTTGAGCGGAATGCAAAAGAATCAAAGCTTGTATCGCCATAAAAGTCATTATCAAAAAAAAGTCCTCTTAGTTGGTCGTTTCATATAATCTTATTACTTTTGCAATCATGATGAACGACAACCATTCAGGCGAGATACATCGTCCTGGCCGAATAGAGGTAGTATGCGGCTCAATGTTCTCTGGCAAAACAGAGGAGTTGATCCGCAGGGTGAAGCGTGCGGTTTTCGCCAAACAGCGTGTTGAGATATTCAAGCCATCCATAGACACGAGATATTCTGATGAAGAAGTGGTCAGCCACGACCGCAATGCCATACGCAGCACCATAGTTGACACCTCGGCTTCCATCCTTTTGCTGTCGTCGGACATTGACGTGGTTGGCATTGACGAGGCACAGTTTCTCGACAATGGTCTTGTGGATGTATGCAATCAGTTGGCCAATCGTGGAGTTCGTGTGATTGTGGCTGGTCTCGACATGGATTTCAAAGGTGTGCCTTTCGGTCCGATGCCGGCACTTTGTGCCATTGCCGACGAGGTGACAAAGGTGCATGCCATCTGCGTGAAATGTGGCGCTTTGGCATACGTGAGCCATCGTCTGGGAAATGAAGAGAAGCGTGTACTGCTGGGTGAGAAAGAGCAATATGAGCCACTCTGCCGCGAATGCTATCGCAAAGCTACAGAAAAAGAGTTTCCAAACAAGCCTTAACCACACAAACAGAACAAGCCATGCTTGAAGGAAAAATCACATTCGACCGGTTGGCAAGATGGGTTATCATTGCTGCACTTAGCGTGGCAGCCATCCTACTCCTAAAAAAACTGAGCAACGTATTGTTGCCATTCTTCATAGGATGGTTTATAGCATATCTTCTCTACCCTTTGGTGAAATTCCTCCAATTCAAGATGCATCTGCGCTCACGCACTCTTTCCATCATTGTTGCATTTGTTTTTGTTGGCATTTTTGTGACAGGCGTGTTCTTCTTTATCATTCCTCCTATGGTGGAACAGTTTGAACGTCTCGGACCTCTCATCTTGAAATACCTCAATCAACAGTCTGCTTCAGGCGACTTTTCTGCCATGATTAAGGACTGGCTAAACGACCATCGTGAAAAGGTGATGGAATTTCTAAGCAGTCGAGATTTCATTGAAGCTGTGAAGACAGCAGCACCAAGTGTGTTTTCCGTGGTGGGCCAGACGGCAAGCATAGCAATCAGCGTGTTCGCCTCGTTTATCACATTATTATATACGTTTTTCATCTTGCTCGATTATGAGTACCTGACAGACAACTGGTTGAAGATTTTCCCAAAGAAATCGAGACCTTTCTGGCAGGACTTGATGAAAGACGTGGAACGCGCTCTCAACAACTACATCCGTGGACAAGGACAGGTGGCATTTTGGATGGGCTTGATGTTTGCCTGCTGGTTTTGGGCTATCGGACTTCCTATGCCCATAGGCATGGGCATCCTCATAGGCTTGATGGACATGGTGCCCTATTTGCATACTTTCGCCATCATTCCCACTGCTTTCCTCGCCATGCTCAAGGCGGCTGACACCGGTCAGAACTTTTGGGTGATTTTCGGTCTGGCAATGCTGGGATTCGTCATCATACAAGTGATTACAGACATGTTCACCACCCCAAAGATTATGGGCTCAGCCATGGGGTTGAACCCTGCCGTATTGCTCCTTTCATTGTCGATATGGGGTGCTCTGCTTGGATTCATCGGCTTGATAATAGCCCTTCCGTTGACCACCCTCATGATAGCCTATTATCAACGTTATGTCACAAAAGAATTAGATGATGATTTCCCAATAATAGTAGATTCACCACCACCAAGAGAGGATGAAACTACCAAAAAAGAGCGAAAACCGAAAATATTTCCTAAAACATTTGGCAAAAAGAACAAAAAGGAGTAACTTTGCACTCGCTTTTAAAAAAAGCACAAAGGGAGATCCGTTAGCTCAGTTGGTAGAGCACAACACTTTTAATGTTGGGGTCTTGGGTTCGAGCCCCAAACGGATCACGAGAACAAATGGTGAATCCTTGAAACTAATTGAAGTTTCAAGGATTTATATTATCTATCCGACAATAAGGTTTTTCCAACATGAAAAAGGCACCTTCTGCCATAATATTTCTTGCAATATCAGCCGTTTACATTCTCATCATCTCAATGCAAACGACTTACGACCATCATTTATGGAGAATATCTACAGGTGTCTCCAATGGCGACCAATCAAGACCTTTCGATTTTGCAAAAGGCAATAATGGTGTTGTCGTGATCAACAAAATCCCAGAAAAAATCACAGCGAGTGATGTAAAAAATGCTTACAAAGTAAAGCCTCTTTATCCTAATGCCAAAAATGAGAACACAGATGCACCCCATCTTTGGACAGCCTCTGAAGTTGGATTGCAAGATGGATCAATGCAAGAAGTTGGAGAAGCCAATGTCAGAGCTATACTATCAGCCTTGTCAAATGATAATTGCATCGGTTTCCAACTTGACAAGATTTATAATGTGAAATTGGGCGCAGGGGGAGCAATAGGCTATCCAGAATCTTTCAAGAAAAAAGCAATAGTGCTTCCTCGTGACTTTGTGATAGACGGTGAAGTAGATGGCAAAGCAACAGGTGGATTCCACATGGACAACAACTTGTTTTATACGGAGTATTCCCTCAACATGCACAAAGTGCATGTCACATGCAACAGGAAAGATAATTACAAGTCAATATACATCAACCCCACACAAGGCATTGACCAATTGCAATTTGTAGGATGTGTGTTCGACTATGGATACAACATCTTTATTGACTCCCCCGATGTCAATCCATTGGATGGCAAAAGCATTCCTGTGAAAAGCAATTATATAAACCACATTTACGTGGAAGGCTGTACGTTTAGAGGACCACACTCATTGGAAGGATTAGACGTAAGAGTGGTGAAATCATGTCGATTCATAAACAACAAATTTACAAATTTCACGGTTTGTCCACTGCTTTTCAGCACAAACAACAAGGCGAAATATGCCCAAACAAAGGTGTTCATGTCATGCCCCATATATATAGCAGGCAATACGTTTGAAGGGAATAATTATGTTTACAAGTCGAGATACACCAACACTGGAAGCAGTGTCTATTGTTGTGCTTTCCTTATTGAAAACAGTGTTGTGTATGCGCTGCAAAACAGCATCAAGAACATTGTATCCGGACGCGCTTCATTCAAATATAAAGGTGGCGAGTATAAAAACACACCTGAGACATACGACGCCTACCTAAGCTGCCAACAAGTATATTTCACAAACAATATTGTAAAGAATATTGCACGTTTTACAAGCAACCGCTTCGAAGTAGGCATCTTCAAATCAAAGAACATCAACATGGGTTTTGTAAAGGGAGGGAAACCCGAACGGGAATTGATTCGTTACTACAAGAACAACAAATACTCTCTTGATTGTGAAGAACTTATACGAATGTGGCGGCAGAGGGATTATAATTCCCAAAGAGACTACTTCCCAAACAGGGACACATCAGACCGCGACTATAAAGACGAGAAAGAATATGACAAGTCGTTGGCTGTAGATGAGAGAATACTGTCATTAACCTTTAACCCTTCAGTTGTCACAAAGTTTGTTTTTAATGAAGTGACTTTCTCCAACAATTCATTAGACGCAGGCGAAGGCAGCATTTCTGGAAATCTTTCCTCAAATCCATGGCATACAAGAAGTCTCACACTTTGCAACAACACTTTCAAGTCAAAGTATATAACTTCTGGTGCCTCGGGAAAACAAAAAGGTTGGCGCTTGTTTAATGACACTAAATTTCGAGAAAACAAAGAAGCTTTATTTGTGACATATCTGAAGAGGAAACATGGGAGTACCAAACTAACTATAACGGGAAACAAATTCATAGGCATGGGAAAAGTACCCATTTGCCTTCTTATAAACCAATATTCAGCAAACGAGGATGACAAGACCAAGTCTGCCGCAAGAGGAGACATCATGAAAATACAAGGCAACACATGTCCTATTGGTTCAACAATAGTACTTACTAAGTATCAAAGAATAAC